>CAWCFR010000022.1:0-78375 GCA_963794725.1 uncultured Actinomycetota bacterium | reverse complement strand
CCGAGGTCGCCGTACACGGCGGTAGGAGACCCGCTCGACCTCGGCGCCGTCCTGGTCCTGCACCAGGCTGGCCGCGACCGTCGTACGCCGGCCACCCACGCGCACCTTCCGCACCCGGACACGGGCCGGTCCCTGGGGCGCGAGGGCGTCAGGAAGTAGGCACTCACACTGAGCGGGTCGGGTTGACCGACGTCCGCCAGCTCGGCCCGCACGGCATTGCCGGCGACCGCGAGCACATAGCCACCGTTCCCCTCCTCCCACCACCTATCCTAGGCCGCCCACCCTCGTCCGAGCGCGCCACGGCGATGCCCCGGTTCGGTCCCGTAGTCCATGGGCCGGAACCTACCGAGGACGGACCTCCGCGTACCCGGCGGGCGTGCCCCAGGTCGACGAGCGGGAGCTGCCGTCGTGGATGACCGGGCAGTGGGTCCCGATGAAGTTGGTGGGCATGCAGCGGTTGCAGTGGATGCACAGCGACGGAGTCGCCGCGTCCGCGGCGATCCGGTTCACCAGGTCCGGCTCGCGCAGCAGCGCCCGGCCCATCGCGACGAACTGGAAGCCCTCCGTCATCGCGAGGTCCATCGAGGGCCGGTCGGTGATGCCGCCGAGCAGGATCATCGGCAGCTTCACCTCGGCGCGGACGCGGCGGGCGTCGGCGAGCAGGAAGGCGTCGTGGTACGGGTACTCGCGGATGAAACCCCGGCCGGCGAAGCGCATCACCGTCTTCATCGGCTGCGGCATCACCGCGACGAACTCCTTGACCGGGGCGCCGCCCTTGAAGAGATACATCGGGTTGAGCAACGAGCTCCCCGCGGTCATCTCCAGGGCGTCGACGGTGCCGTCCTGCTCGATCCACTGCGCCGTCTGGATCGCCTCGTCCACGGTGATCCCACCGCGCACGCCGTCGGTGAGGTTGAGCTTGGTCAGGATGGCGATCCGGTCATCGACCGCGTCCCGCACCGCTCGCAGGATCCCGCGGGCGAACTTCGCACGGTTGAGCAGCGAGCCGCCGTACTCGTCGGTGCGATGGTTGATCTTGGGGCTCAGGAACGCGCTCGCGAGGTAGCTGTGCCCAGGTGCACCTCGACGGCGTCGAAGCCCGCCCCGATCGCCCGGATGGCGGCGGACGCGTGGGCCCGCGTGATCCGGTCGAGGTCGGCCGGCTTGGCGCGGCGGGAGATCCCGCCGGAGATGTTCGGGAAGCGAGTGCTGGGCGAGAGCGCCGGCAGCCCGTTGCCGCGCGGGTCGGCGACCGGCCCGGCGTGGCCGATCTGCGCGGAGATGGCGGCGCCTTCATCGTGCACCGCATCGGTGAGCGCGCGCAGTCCCGGCATCGCCTGGTCGGTCCAGAGGATCTGGTCGGGCGCGGTGCGGCCCTCGGGGGCGACCGCGCAGTAGGCGACGGTGGTCATGGCGACGCCGCCGGCGGCGTAGGCGCGATGGAAGTCGACGAGGTCGGTGGTGACCCGGGACCGGTGGCTCAGGCCCTCGTACGTCGCCGCCTTGATCACCCGGTTGCGGAGGTTCAGCGGGCCCAGCCGCGCAGGTGACAGCACGTCCGGAAATCCTGCAACGTGTTCCACTTTCGCAGCGTATCGCCGCGTGGGCCGACCGGGCTGAGATCGTCCTTCTCAACCGCCCGATTTGCGGGGAATTTATCGCCATCGGCCCGGGGACGCGGGATCGATGCAACTCGAGGGACTCCACTTGACCAGCCCCCAGACGAGCCCGCCGCGGCAGATCGCCGACGACGTGCTCCAGATCCTCTCCAATCCCGACGACCGTGACCTCGCGGAGATCGTCGAGCTCGTCGCGAGCATCTGCGGCGGCTCCGCGGCCGGCATCGCGTTGCGCCGCGGGGACGACTACCACGTGCCGATCACCTTCGGCATCGCTCCGCAGGTGCTCCCCGCCGACGACGCCTTCTGCCGGATGACCATGGGCAACGAAGAGGTGCTGACCGTCGAGGACGCGTGGGCCGATCCTGACTTCGTCTCGATCAGCCAGCGCCAGGGCCCGCTCGCCGAGGCACGGTTCTACGCCTCGGCGCCCGTGCACGCCCCCAACGGCGAGATGGTGGGCCGGCTGTGCGTGATCGACAGCCAGCCCAAGCGCCTGACGACCACGCAGCTGCGAGCGCTGGAGACCCTCGGTCTGAGCGTGTCGAAGCTGATCGAGCTGCGGCTGGTGCGCGCGGCCCACCCCGGTCTGGACTGGTTGCTCTCGCACGACGCGACCACGGTCCTCAAGCAGCTGACCGCCGAGCTCGGCCACGACCTTCGGGTGCCCCTCGCCGCCGTCATCGCCAGCCTGGAGCTGCTCGAGGACCACCTCGCTGTCGGTGCCGACCCGATGACCACGATCCTGCTGCAGCGCTCGACGTCCGCCGCCGATCGGATGAACCGGATGCTCGAGCACCACCTGAGCGCCGCGACCTCCCCCGCGGGCGGCACCAACGGGGTGACGGACATGAACCTCGTGGCCCGTCAGCTGGTGGCCGACTGCGGCAGCGTGCTGCAGTCGATGGGGGCGACGGTGGAGGTCGAGCACCTTCCCGTCGTACGCGCCGACCCCGACGAGATGTACCGCGTCCTGCAGAACCTGGTGACGAACTCGATCAAGTTCGGCCGGCCGCACGTGCCGGTGCAGGTCCGGATCACCGCCCGTCTCGTGGAGGACGGGTGGCGCATCGCCGTGCGCGACAACGGTGTCGGCATCCCCGAGCACCGCCGCGCGGACGTCTTCTCGCTGTTCAGCCGTGCCAACTCCGAGGTCGACGGGCACGGCATCGGCCTGGCCACCGTCGCCCGGATCGTGGCCGCCAACGGCGGCCGCTGCGGCGCGACCGAGCCCACCGACGGCGGTACCGAGATCTGGTTCAGCCTGCCGGAGGCATGATGGCGGCGTGAGCGCGTACTGGGTGAGCATCTACCGGAAGATCCACGACGAGACGAAACTCGCGGCGTACGCCGAGCTGGCCGGCCCCGCACTGACCGGCGCCGGTGGCACGTTCGTCGCACGCGGGATGCCGGAGGCGGTCTACGAGGCCGGGGAGGTCACCCGCACCGTGCTGATCCGCTTCGACTCGGTGGAGCAGGCACGTGCCGCGCATGAAAGCCCTGCCTACCAGGAGGCGCTCGCCGCTCTCGACGGCGGGGCCGTGCGCGACCTCCGTCTGGTTCCGGGCACCGACTGAACCTGACCCCACCGAACCTGACAGAGTGACCCGATGCTGAACGAGGTGGCCGACGGCGTCTGGGTCAGGCAGAGCGAGTGGGTCTGGAGCAACGCCGTCGTGGTGCGCGCCGACGACGGGCTGGTCCTGGTCGATCCCGGCATCAGCGGCTCCGACCTGGAGGAGCTCGCCGACGACGTGGACCGACTCGGCGTCCCGGTCGTCGCCGGGTTCTCCACCCATCTCCACTGGGATCACCTGCTCTGGCACCCGCGGCTCGGGGACGTGCCGCGCTACGCCACCACCGAGAGCGCCGCCACTGCACCTGGCGTCCGCGAGCGGGCGCAGGAGATGGCGGCCGGGAGTGCGGAGGGCATCCCGCTCGAGCTGATCGGGCTGCTCACCCCGCTGCCCGACGGACGGCGCACCGATTCCCGGCGAGATCATCGAGCACGAGGCGCACGCCATCGGCCACGCTGCGCTCCTCCTCGTCGACCGTGGCGTCCTGGTCGCCGGCGACATGCTCTCCGACGTCCTGATCCCGATGCTCGATCCGCGCCGGACGGGTCAGGTGGACGCCTACGCGACCGCCCTCGACCGGCTGGGTGAGGCGGCCGAGCAGGTCGATGTCGTGGTCCCCGGACACGGCGTCCGTCGCCAAAGGTCCCGAGGTGGCCGCCCGCCTCGCCGCCGACCGTGCCTACCTCGACGCGCTGCGCCTAGGCGAGGAACCCGCAGACGCGCGCCTCGAGGAGCACGACTGGCTCTCCGGTCCCCACCAGTCGAACCAGGAGCTGGCCGAGCATCGGGATGAACGTCCGCCCCAGTGTTGGTCGGTTCAGCGTTGTCGACTCTGCAGGTAGACGAGCACGGCCAGGACCCGACGGTTGTCCTCTGCGGCCACGTGGATGCCCAGCTTCTGGATGATGCGGGTGACGTGGCTCTCCACGGTGCGCTCCGAGAGGTGCATGGCCTGGGAGATCCCGAGGTTCGTCCTGCCCTGGGCCATGTGGGACAGCACGTCGAACTCGCGCGCGCGAGAGCTGCTTGACCGGGTCGTCGGCGTCGCCGGGTGACAGCAGCTGGCTGACCACCAGGGGGTCGAGCACCGAACCTCCGCGGGCGACGACCTCGAGCGTCTCGAGGAACTGGTCGACCTCGATCACCCGGTCCTTCAGCAGGTACCCGAAGTAGCCGCCGGCGGCGAGCTCGACGCAGTTCTTCGTCTCGACATGCTGGGAGAGCAGCACCATCGGCAGCGTCGGGTTCGCCGTCCGGAGCTGCTGCGCGGCCCGTGCCCCGTCATCGGTGAGGTCCGGCGGCATCCGGACATCGATCACGACGACATCAGGAGCGTGGTCGTGGACGGCCTCGATGAGGGCCGTGGCGTCGCCCGCCTGTGCCACGACCTCGTGCCCGCTCTCGGTGAGGAGCCGAGTCATTCCCTCGCGGAACAGGGCGGAGTCCTCCCCGATCACGATACGCACGTCTGCTCCTCCGGATGGATGGGAAGGCGCGCCGTGACACTCGTCCCGCGCCCGGTCACACTGTCGACGACGAGCTCGCCGCCGGCGGCCGCGACGCGATCGGACAGCGAACCCAGTCCCCCCTCCAGGCCGACCCTGGCGCCACCGGTGCCGTCGTCGGTGCACCTGACGACGAGCCAGCCGGGCTGCTCGCTGACGTCGAGTGCCAGACGGGAGGCGCCAGCATGCCTCATGGCGTTCGCCACCGACTCGGCAGCGACGTAGTAGGCGGTGGTGTTGATGATGTCGTTGAGGTTGGACACGGTCGCGACGTGGGTGTCCATCAGCATCGGCACGCGCTGGGCCAGCATCTGGAGGGCCGCACGAAGACCGTCGTCGAGGCAGCTCGGCCGGATGCCATGGGCCAGGTCGCGCAGCTCGCGAGTCGACGTGGTGACCTCGTTGACCCATTCCGCGATCAGGGCCTTGGCGTCCTCCGGCGAGAGCTCGCTGCCGGCATCGAGCCGCCGCTGGGCCAGTCGCATCGAGATGGCCAGCGACACCAGCCGTTGCTGGGCGACGTCGTGCAGGTCCCGTTCCAGCTTGCGGCGTTCCTCGTAACCGACCTGCTGGACGCGGGCGCGGCTCTCCTTGGCCTCCCGGAGGGCGCGGGTGGCCTCGGCACGGAGACGCACGACCTCGACCAGCAGGGCACCGTCGCGGGCGACCTCGGCCAACAGGTGGGGCGAGACCCCATCGGCACTGATGGCGCCGATGGGTTGTCCTTGCACCGTCACCGCGGCACCGGCCTTCGGGCTGTCCGTGACAGTGACCCGCAGCGACGGGTCTCGGAGCGCTTCGCGCAGGGTCGCCTCGATGTCCTCGGGCTCTGCCTCGCCGGTGTTCACCCGTCGTTCGAGATCGGCCAGCGCCTCGTGGACACGCTGCCGAGCGGGGTAGAGCCGCCGGTCCACGGCTTCTGCAGGCGCCGGCGTGCCGGAGCGAAGGCAAGAGCGGTGCCGGCCGCGACCAGCGCCGAGAGCACGGGCGACTGGCGTCCGAGCAGCGCCCCGCTGACTGCGGCAGTGACCCCGAACACACCGACCACCGCGCCGGTGAGGATCGTGTAGACCGCGGCGGCCACGATCGCCCGGTCGACGTCGAACAGGTCATGTCGCACCACCGCGACGACCGTCGCGGCCGGCATCGCGACGAACATCGCCGCGATGCCGATGCCCGCCAGGGCGTTGCTGCCGACGACGAGGAAGCCGCCCCAGCTCAGCACCAGTGTCAGCGGCAGCAGCGGCAGCGTGAGCAGCATCCACTTGACCTGGCCTCGCGTCCGCTGATCGCCGCGGCGGTAGCGGAGGACCAAGGAGACCGGCGCCCCCAGCATCAGGACGACGAAGGTCGGGAAGAACACCACCTGGAACGCGACCGCGACCGAGGTCGGGAGGGTGCCCCAGACCAGCTGCGAGACCGCTGGGCCGGTGGGAGGGGGCAGGAAGACGAAGAAGCACTGGATCCCAGCCGCCACCAGCACCAGGCCGAGGGCCGCCCAGGACCAACGACGGGTGAGCGCCCGCCCGGTGGGGAACAGGTAGACCAGCAGCATCAGGCGGTGTACATCCAGACCCAGTACGCCGACGACACCAGCAAGACCTCGGTCGGAATCGCCGGCAGCGTTCCGCCCGAGCGGACGACGGCCTCCGGATAGCTCTCCGACGACTGCGTCGACCCCGACCACCAGGCTCATGCACGCGATCACCGCGGCCAACGCGTTGCCGGGCTGCTTGATCGCGGCGACCCAGGACAGGCCCAAGGTGTCAGAGCCACGGTGATGGCGACCGCGACGTAGGCGATGTCCGCCGCGGACCCGGCGACGACCTGTCCGGTGACCGCGAGGCACGCCAGTGCCGCAGTCAGCGGCGCGAGCGCAAACGCGGTGATCTTGGGCCAGCCCACGACACAAGAGTAGGGAACCGTCGACGACCTCGTTCCGTGCTAACGCTGAATCGGCTCGGGAATCAGCAACGATGTGGCGCCGGTGCGATCGGCGCGACCGTGACGGCATGACAACAATCAGCGAACCACCAATCCCGGCCTCGCCCTCATCCTCACCGGCGCCCTGTGGGACCTCGTCATGACGACGCTCTTGTTCTCCCTCGTGGACATCCCCGACGGGCTCTGGTTCCTCCTGGATGCCCCGGGCATGGCGCTGTCGCGATCGGCTTCGCCCGGTACTCACCCAAGACCCTTCCGGTGGCCGCGGCGTTCGGGCTCTTCGCGGCGATCCACCTGGTCATCTCCACGGACCCGGATGGGCTGGGCTTCCTGCCCGGACCGGGTGACCTGATGATCGCCCTGTGCGGCATCGCCTCGACGATCTTGATCACCAGGACCGACGGCTGGAGCGCCAGGCCGGCGGCGTGCTCGCGTTCACCGCTTCGATCCAGACCATCGGGCCCCTGCTCGCCCTCTTCGGCGACACCGGCCTGGCCTGGGGACTGCCGCTGTACTCCCTGTTCATGCTCGGCTCGTGGCTGCTGCTCCGGCGCGGATCCGTGAGCGTCGCGACAGTGGACGCCGCCCCGGCGTACGGAACGGCCTGACGCTGGACGTCAGACGTTGAAGCGGAACTCCACCACGTCGCCGTCCTGCATCACGTAGTCCTTGCCCTCCATGCGCACCTTGCCGGCCGAGCGGGCGGCGTTCATCGTGCCGGCGGCGACGAGGTCGTCGAAGGAGATGATCTCGGCCTTGATGAAGCCCTTCTGGAAGTCGGTGTGGATCACGCCGGCGGCCTCGGGGGCGGTGGCGCCGCGGCGGATCGTCCAGGCGCGCGACTCCTTCGGCCCGGCGGTGAGGTAGGTCTGCAGGCCGAGGGTGTCGAAGCCGACGCGGGCGAGCACGTCGAGGCCGGGCTCGTCGACGCCCATCTCGGCGAGCATCTCGCGGGCCTCCTCGTCGTCGCCGAGCTCGACCAGCTCGGACTCGAACTTGGCGTCGAGGAAGATCGCCTCGGCCGGGGCGACCAGCTCGCGCATCTCCTTCTTCAGGGTCTCGTCGGCCAGCTCGTCGGCGTCGCAGTTGAAGACGTAGATGTAGGGCTTGGCGGTGAGCAGCGAGAGCTCGCGGAGGAGGGCGAGGTCGAGGCCGGCGGAGATGACCGGCGTGCCGGACTCGAGCTTCGCCTTCGCGGCGATGGTCTCCTCGAGGTTGGCGGCGCGCGACTTGTCGCCGCGGGCCTCCTTCTCCAGCCGCGGGATCGCCTTCTCGACCGTCTGCAGGTCGGCCAGGATCATCTCGGTCTGGATGGTGCCGATGTCCGAGGCGGGGTTCACCTCGCCGTCGACGTGGGTGACGTCCTCGTCGCGGAAGACCCGGGTCACCTGGCAGATCGCGGCGGCCTCGCGGATGTGCGAGAGGAACTTGTTGCCCAGCCCCTCCCCCTCCGACGGCGCCCTTGACGATGCCGGCGATGTCGACGAACTCCACCGTGGCGGGCAGCTGCTTGGCGGAGGCGAAGAGCTCCGCGAGGACGCCGAGCCGGGGGTCCGGGACGGCGACCACGCCGACGTTCGGCTCGATCGTGGCGAAGGGGTAGTTGGCCGCCAGCACGTCGTTCTTGGTCAGGGCGTTGAAGAGGGTCGACTTCCCCGCGTTGGGAAGTCCGACGATGCCGATCGTGAGAGCCACGGGCGGGGAGTCTACGGCGCGGTGCGACCCACCCACGAATCCGCGAGGACGGAGCGGCCCGGCTGTCCACGCGGGTGTGGCCTGCGCCACACCGGGTAGTAGACAGGGTGCACGACCACCTGCCCACATCCCGCACGACGACGTACGCCGAGAGGGCGATCGTGACCAACCTGGCCGACAACCTGACTGCCACCGCGAAGGCCCACCCCGACCGGCCCGCGGTGCGCCTCGACGACATGACGCTGAGCTACACCGAGCTCCAGGACGGCGCTCGACGAGTGGCTGCGCTGCTGAAGGACAAGGGCGTCGGCCCGGGCGACCGGGTCGGCCTGGTCCTGCCCAACGTGCCGGCGTTCCCGGTGCTCTTCTACGGCGCGCTGGCGGTGGGTGCGGTCGTCGTACCGATGAACCCGCTGCTCAAGGGCCGCGAGGTGAAGTACTACCTCGAGGACTCCGGCGCCTCGATCGTCTTCGCCTGGAAGGACATGGCCGAGGAGGCCGGCAAGGGCGCCGAGGCGGTCGGCATCGAGTGCGTCGCGGTCGAGCCCGAGGGCTTCATCGACCTGCTCGCCCAGCACGAGCCCGACGAGGACGTCGCCGACCGCGAGGACGACGACACCGTGGTCCTCCTCTACACCTCCGGCACCACCGGCCAGCCCAAGGGCGCCGAGCTCACCCACCACAACATGATCACCAACGCGGCCGTCAGCGCCGAGACCCTCGTGGAGCTGAGCGAGGAGGACGTCGTGATGGGCTGCCTGCCGCTGTTCCACTGCTTCGGGCTGACCTGCGGGCTCAACGCCGCCGTCCTCAACGGCGCCTGCCTGACCCTGGTCCCCCGCTTCGACGCGACCAAGGCCCTCGAGGTCATCGGCCGCGACAAGGTCACCGTCTTCGAG
Organism: uncultured Actinomycetota bacterium; assembly: GCA_963794725.1. GTDB lineage: Bacteria > Actinomycetota > Actinomycetes > Propionibacteriales > Nocardioidaceae > Marmoricola. The sequence goes on along the minus strand of CAWCFR010000022.1, from coordinate 69,136 downwards.
GGCGTCCCGACGATGTACGCCGGGATGCTGCACGTCGAGGACCCCGGCTCCTACGACGTCTCGAGCCTGCGCACGTGCATCTCGGGCGGCTCGGCGATGCCGGTCGAGGTGATGAAGAAGTTCGAGAAGACCTTCGACTGCATCGTGCTCGAGGGCTACGGGCTCTCCGAGACCTCGCCGGTCGCGTCGTTCAACCAGCCCGACATCGAGCGCAAGCCCGGGTCGATCGGCGTGCCGGTGCGCGGTGTCGAGATGAAGCTGCTCGACGACGACGGCAAGGACGTCGAGCAGGGCGAGGTCGGCGAGATCGCGATCAAGGGCGAGAACGTGATGAAGGGCTACTGGGGCAAGGAGGACGAGACCAAGAAGGCGATCCCCGACGGCTGGTTCCTCTCCGGCGACATGGCCAAGCAGGACGAGGACGGCTACTTCTTCATCGTCGACCGCAAGAAGGACCTGATCATCCGCGGTGGCTACAACGTCTACCCGCGCGAGGTCGAGGAGGCCCTGTACGAGCACGACGCCGTGGCCGAGGTCGCGGTGATCGGCATCAAGCACGACGACCTGGGCGAGGAGGTCGGCGCCGCCGTCGCGCTCAAGGACGGCGAGAAGGCCGACGAGGAGGAGCTGAAGGCGTTCGCGAAGGAGCGCCTGGCGGCGTACAAGTACCCGCGCTCGGTCTGGATCGTCGACGAGCTGCCCAAGGGACCCACCGGCAAGATCCTGCGCCGCGAGGTCAGCGCACCCGACAGCGAGGAGGGCGACAAGTGAGCGCCGCGACCAAGGCCGAGGCCCGGATGCACGAGGAGGACGAGACCGCCCAGGCGACGTCCAACGAGCTGGCCACCCCGCTGGACCTGTTGCTCTCCGACGCCGCGAGCAGCCCGCTGCGCCGGTTCGTGCCGGGGATGTCCGGGCGTCAGGTTCACCGCGAAGCTCGCCCGGCACCCCGTGAAGGTGGCCGGGCGCACGATCGGGCTGGCCGCCGAGCTGGCCAAGATCGGCGGCCGGTCGCTCCGACATCGAGGCCGACGAGAAGGACCGTCGCTTCGCCGAGGAGGGCTGGGCCAAGAACCCGCTGCTGCGGCGCACCCTGCAGACCTACCTGGCGTGCGGCGAGGCCGCTCGCGGGCTCGTGGCCGATGCCGACCTCGGCTGGGGCGACGGCCAGCGGATGGGCTTCATCGTCGACAACCTCGTCGAGGCCTCCTCCCCGAGCAACAACCCGTTCCTCAACCCGCGCGTGCTCAAGCGGGTCGTCGACACCGGCGGCGGCAACCTGGTCGAGGGCGGCCGCCGCTTCGTGCGCGACTTCGCCAGCGCGCCCCGGGTGCCCTCGATGGTCGAGCCGGATGCCTTCGAGGTCGGCGTCGACCTCGCGGTGACCGAGGGTGTGGTGGTGCTGCGCACCGACGTCTTCGAGCTGATCCAGTACACGCCGCAGACCCCCAAGGTCCGCGAGATCCCGCTCCTGATCGTGCCGCCGACCATCAACAAGTACTACGTGATCGACCTGGCCGAGCAGCGCAGCCTCGTCGAGCACCTCGTCGCCGGTGGCCAGCAGGTCTACTGCATCTCCTGGCGCAACCCCGACGCCCGGCACGCCGACTGGGGGATCGACACCTACGGCCAGGCGATCATCGAGGCGATGGACGCCGCCCAGTCGATCGCCCGCCAGGACAAGGTCGCCCTGTTCGGCATCTGCTCGGGCGGGATGATCTCCTCGATGCTGCTCGGCCACCTGGCCGCGATCGGCGACCTCGACCGGGTGGCGGCCTTCAGCCTCGCCGTCACGGTGCTCGACCAGGAGCAGGCCGGTCTGCCCAGCGCGCTGCTGTCGCACAAGGCGGCCGCCGCGTCGACCCGGGCCTCGGCCGAGAAGGGCTACCTCGACGGCAAGATGCTGGCCGAGGTGTTCGCGTGGCTGCGGCCCAACGACCTGATCTGGAACTACTGGGTGAACAACTACCTGCTCGGCTACCCGCCCAAGGCGTTCGACATCCTCTACTGGAACGCCGACCCGGTGCGGATGTCCGCGGCGATGCACCGCGACTTCATGGACCTCGCGATCCGCAACGCGCTCACCGAGGCCGGGAGAGTCCGAGATGCTCGGCTCGAAGATCGACCTGGGCAAGGTCGACACCGACTCCTACGTCGTGGCCGGCATCGCCGACCACCTGTGCAAGTGGGAGTCCTGCTACCAGACCACCCAGCTGCTCGGCGGTGAGTCGAAGTTCGTGCTCTCCACCAGCGGGCACATCGCCGCGATGGTGAACCCGCCCGGCAACCCCAAGGCCAGCTTCCAGACCGCGTCGAAGAACCCGGCCGACGCGCAGGAGTGGCTGTCCTCGGCGAGCAAGGTCAAGGGCAGCTGGTGGGACGACTACGTCGAGTGGCTCGCCGAGCGCACCGGCCCCGAGCGCAACAAGCCGACCCGGATGGGGTCCGCGAGCCACGAGCCGATCTGCGACGCACCGGGCACCTACGTCCATGACCGCTGAGCCGGCGGTCGCTGTGGGCACCGACCGGATCCGCACGATCTCGGTGCGCGGCATCCAGGCCAGGATCTCGGTGCGCCCGGCGAGCGGCCGGATGGTCGACGAGCCGCCGCTGCTGCTGTGCAACGGGATCGGCGCGAGCCTCGAGGCGCTCCAGCCGCTGGTGGACGCCCTCGACCCCGACCGGGGCGTGGTCCGGTTCGACGTACCGGGCATCGGCGGCAGCGCCCTGCCGCCCCTGCCCTACCCGATCGCCGGGCTGTCGTCGTGGGTGACCGCGCTGATGGCCAGGCTGGGCCACCGCGAGTTCGACGTGCTGGGCCTGTCCTGGGGCGGCGGCCTCGCCCAGCAGCTCGCCGTCCAGTCGCGTCGCCGCGTACGCCGCCTCGTGCTGGTCGCGACCGGCACCGGGATCCTGATGGTGCCGGCCCACCCCCGGGTGCTCGCCCGGATGTCCACACCGCGACGCCACCGCGACCCGGAGTACGCCGCGAGCATCGCCGCCGAGATCTACGGCGGCAGCATGCGCACCGATCCCGCGCGCGGTGCGAACCTGCTGCACGCCTACACCCGGTCGGGGCCCAAGCGCGGCTACTACTACCAGCTGGCGGCGATGACCGGCTGGAGCAGCCTGCCGTTCCTGCGCCTGATCCGGCAGCCGACGCTGGTGATGGGCGGCGACGACGACCCGATCATCCCGTCGGTCAACCCGCGGATGCAGGCCGCCCTGATCCCCCGCGCCCGCCTGCACCTCTACCACGGTGGACACCTGGCGGTGCTGACCGAGGCCGACGAGCTGGCCCCCGTGATCGAGAGTTCTTGAACGAGCAGAGGCTGGACGAGGAGAACGCGCATGAGTGACCTGGAGGACCTCGGGCTCGAGGACTCGCCGTTCTCGGACTTCCTCGGCTTCGAGCTGCTCCTCGAGGACGCCGACCGCGACCTGCTCAGCAACGTCCGGGCCTTCATGACCCGCGAGGTCGAGCCGGTGATCAACGACTACTGGACCCGCGCGGCGTTCCCGCACGAGCTCGTGCCGGGCATCGCCGACCTGGGCATCGCCGGCCTGGCGTTCGACGGACCCGGCTGCCCCGACCGCGGCGCGCTGGTCGACGGCATGGTCGCCATGGAGCTGGGCCGGGTCGACCCGTCGATCGCCACGTTCATGGGGGTGCACGGCGGCCTCGCGATGGGCTCGATCGACCTCTGCGGCTCGGACGAGCAACGCGAGCGCTGGCTGCCCGCGATGGCCCGGATGGAGCTGATCGGGGCCTTCGGGCTCACCGAGCCGGACGTCGGGTCGGCCATCTCCCAGGGGCTCGCCACCAGCGCGAAGCGCGACGGCGACGAGTGGGTGCTCAACGGCGAGAAGAAGTGGATCGGCAACGCCGCCTTCGCCGACCTCGTGGTGATCTGGGCGCGCGACGAGGACGACGAGCAGGTCAAGGGGTTCGTCGTCGAGAAGGGCTCCGACGGGATGACCTTCGACAAGCAGGAGGACAAGATCGCCCTGCGCGTCGTCCAGAACGCCGAGATCCACCTGAAGGACGTCCGCGTGCCCGAGGCGAACCGGCTGCAGAAGGCCGACACCTTCCGGGCCACCGCCGACGTGCTGCGGGTGACCCGGATGAGCGTCGCCTGGCAGGCGACCGGTTGTGCCCGCGGCGCCTTCGAGCACGCGCTGCGCTACACCAAGCAGCGCCAGCAGTTCGGCCGTCCGATCGCCTCCTTCCAGATGGTGCAGGACCTGCTGGTCAAGATGCTCGCCAACGTCACCGCGTCGACCGCGATGAACGCGCGCGCCTCACAGCTCCAGGACGCCGGGCTGCTCAAGGACGAGCACGCGTCGTTGTGCAAGGCGCACGCCACGGTGCGGATGAGGGAGGCCGTCGGCTGGGCCCGCGAGGTGCTCGGCGGCAACGGCATCCTGCTGGAGCACCACGTGGGCCGGTTCGTCGCCGACGCCGAGGCGATCTACTCCTACGAGGGCACCCGCGAGATCAACACCCTGATCGTCGGCCGCGCCATCACCGGCGAGGCGGCGTTCGTCTGAGGATCAGCGGGCTCCGCGGCGTCCGGCGTCCTCGACGCACAGCGTGGCCCACGGCAGCGCCTCGAGCCGACCCTCGGGGATGGCCTTGCCGCACACGTCGCACCGGCCGTAGCTGCCCTCGTCCAGCTTCGCCAGGGCACGTCGTACGTCGATCTCGGTGACCTGCAGCTGGTCGGCGACGGCGACCTGGGAGAGCCGGTCGACCGCCATCTGGGTGCCGTCGCCGACGCGCTTGCCGAAGGAGATGTTGCTCTGCTCGGTCGGCGGCGCCGACATCGTCGCGAGCTGGTCCTCGATCTCGGCGAGCTTCGCGCCCAGGGTCTCGCGGGTGGCGTCCATCACTCCAGCATGCCTCGCCCGTCCCGGAGCAGCCGGAGGAGCTCCTCGTAGGGACCGATGATGGTGACGTGGTCGCCGGCGGCGAGCACCTCGTCACGGCGTGGCAGGTCGATCACCTCCTCCTGGCGGGCGAGCCGGACGACGCGCAACCGGGCGGGCAGCGTGCGCATCGGGGTGCCCGCCAACGCGGGGCCGACAGTGAGCCGGGCCACGAGCATGGGCAGCCCGGCGACGTAGAGCGTCTGCATGACGTCGAGGCCCAGGGCGGCTCCCACGAACCAGGGGGCCGCGAGTGCCGACGGGGAGCGCACGTGGCGGAAGTCGAAGCTGCCGGAGACGGTGTCGGCGAGACGCCGGTCGAAGAGCCGCAGCACCACGGGCACGTCGAGCCACCTGTCACCCAGCAGGTCGCGCACGGCCAGACCGGTCTCGATGTTGACCAGGTCGTCGCTCGTCAGGGTCGCGACCGCGCGTGCGTCCTCGAGGCTGACGGCCGACCAGCGTCTCGGCGATCGTGGCGTCGGCGATCACGACAGGCACCTGCAGGGCCCGGAGCTGACCCAGGAACCGGTTCTGGTCGTCGGACTCCACCACGACGACGTCGACGTCGCGCTTCCGGAGCAGCTCGACCACCGCCACACCAACGGCGCCCAGGCCCGTCACGACGACGTGCCCGCTCAGACCGGTCACCCGACGGCGGCCCAGCGAGGAAGCGATCGTGCGCGAGATCAGCACGTTGGTGAGCAGGGCGAAGAACACCGTCGCCAGTGTCGCGCCGGTGACCATCAGCACGATGGCCCAGACCCGCAGCCAGGTCGTGCTGGTCGCGGAAGTAGAAGTCGCCGAACCCGACCGTGCCGATCGTCTCGACGGTGAAGTAGAGCGCGTCGAGCACCGACATCCTGGTGCCGTCGGCCTCGCGGTATCCCAGCGTGAGGACGGTGATCGAGACCAGCGGTCAGGCCGAGGAGGGCCGAGACGGCGAGCCTGATCCGGCGGTCCAGCGAGCGCAGGGCGAACAGCACGATGTTCGTCGGCCTCTTCGTGGGGGCGCGCGGCGCCCTGGCCCCGATGTAGTCGGGCTGGCGTCGTGCCGGTTGCCGCACCAGCCCCGCCGCCATCACCTCGGCGCTCGCGCCGACCAGGACCACCCGGTCGGCGGCGCGCACGATCTCGTCACGACCCGGTGAGACGACGAGGCGCGGCGAGGCGTCGTCCGCCGCCCGCACCAGCGCCAGTGGCGCGAGGTCGCCGTACAGCGCGCGCAGCGTGGCCTCACGCGTCGCCTCCACCTCGACCACGAGGAAGTCGTCGCCGTCCAGGCTCACCCGGTGCACCGCCGCCCGCAGGCACGCCTCCACCAGGCTGGGTGCCGCCAGCGCCGCCGCGTCGAGGACGATGACACCGCTGTCGCTCAGGGCCCGCCCGACGGCGGCGTTGCGCAGCTGCACCACGACCCGCGCGTCCGGGCGCAGCTCGCGGGCCAGCAGGGCGATGGCCAAGGTCCGCAGGTCGTCGCTCTCGGCACAGACCACGGCGGTGGCGCCCGCCAGCCCGGCCCTCTCGAGCACCTCCGGCCGCCGGGCGTCGGCGGCCAGGAACACGACCCCGAGCTCCGCGAGCAGCGGTGCCAGGTGAGCGTTCGGGCTGGTCGTCGACGACGATGGCCGGCACCCCGGCGAGGTGCAGCTGCTCCACGAGCCGCAGCCCGTCGTCGTGGAGGCCGCAGACGACGACATGGCCCACGCGGTCGCTCCAGTCGAGCAGATCGGCGGGCTCCGGCACCCGCGCAGCGTGCCGTGTCCACGTGTCCGTCGTGTTAAGCGGCTCCGAGCAGCTCCACCCGGTGCCGCCACGACCAGGTCAGCAGCGTCACCGAGAACACCAGCGTCAGCAGCACGATCAGTCCCTCGAACGCGCCGCCGCCTCCCTTCGCGAAGATGCCGTGCTCGACGTCGTACAGCACGTCCATGCCGAACAGGTAGAGCCCGGCGCTCCCCGCGCAGAGCAGCCACAGCAGCGCCGACGGTGCCTGCCTCCGCAGGGTGACGAGTGCCATCACGCAGGCCACCCCGAGCCACAGGTCGGCGAGGGGGAAGGCGTTCTCGAACTCGTAGTAGGCCGCGCGGTGCTCGCTGGCGATCCAGTCGCGCTGGAGGAACCAGATCGACCAGTACGCCGCGTCCAGCAGGATCGCGACGACCAGCATCGCCTCGATGGTGCGGCGCATCCGCATCAGGGGTTGTTGCAGTCGACGGTGGTGTTGCCGTCCTGGTCGCTGGTCGCGGTGCAGTTCTTCGCGAACTCGTTGGCGAAGAGACCGCCGAAGACGAAGACCGCGACCACCAGCAGCCCCGCGAGCACGGACCAGATCGTGCCGATCAGCCCGGTGACGAAGCCCGCGGTCGCCAGCCCCTCTCCACCGAGCCGGCCGCCGGACTCCGCGATCTCGCGCTTGGCCTGCCGGCCCACGATCATCGCCGGGATGCCGAGGAACAGCCCGCACGCGACCAGCGAGATGATCCCGAGCACCAGGCTGGTGGTCGCCTTGCCGGACGACTGCGGCGGCTGGTACGGCTGCTGCTGGTACGCCGGCGGGCCGGGCGGGGGCTGGTAGCTCATGGGAGGACCGTAGCCAGCGACGGCCGGCTCCGGGGCCTAGTCTCGACGGGTGCGTGTCGCCACCTGGAACGTCAACTCGCTGCGCAGCCGGATCGACCGGGTCGAGGCCTTCCTCCAGCGCCACGAGATCGACGTGCTGGCATTGCAGGAGACCAAGGCCCGCGAGGAGCAGCTGCCGGTGATGGGCCTGTCCGCGCTGGGCTACGAGATCGCCGCGGCGGGGGTCGACCAGTGGAACGGCGTCGCGCTGATCAGCCGGGTCGGCATCACCGACGTCGAGGTCGGGTTCCCTGGCCAGCCGACGTGGGGCGAGCCGGCCGCGGCAGAGGCCCGAGCGATCGGCGCGACGTGCGGCGACGTACGCCTGTGGTCGCTGTACGTCCCCAACGGGCGCAAGGTCGACGACCCCCACTACGTCTACAAGCTCGACTGGCTGGCCAGGCTGCGCGAGGCCGCCCGCTCGATGACCGGCGACGTCGCCCTGGTGGGTGACTGGAACATCGCGCCGCAGGACGACGACGTCTTCGACATCGCGCAGTTCGCGAAGAGCACGCACGTCACTCCCCCCGAGCGCGCCGCCTTCCAGGCCTTCCTCGACGACGGGTACGTCGACGTGGTCCGCCCGTTCGCCCCGGGCCCGGAGGTCTACACCTACTGGGACTACTACCGGCAGCGCTTCGAGCGCAACCGCGGGATGCGCATCGACTTCGTCCTCGGCAACCCCACCTTCGCGCAGCGGGTGACCGGCGCCTTCATCGACCGCGACGAGCGCGCCGGCACCGGTGCCAGCGACCACGCCCCGGTGGTCGTGGACCTGGACTGAGCCCTGTCGGTTTCCCAGGTTAAGAACCCAAACTGTTTCTTCACACAGGAAGCAACGTGTGTGAAGAGCCGGTTTCCTGTGTGAAGAAGATCGCCGGCCCCAAGTTTGGGTTCTTAACATGGGAAACTTGTGACTTCGCCGGCCGGCAGGAGCAACCTGTCGGTGGGGGCTGTCACCCTCGCGGCATGTTCCTTCCCCTGACGACGGCACTCGTGATCGGGCTGCTGCTGGGCTCCGTGCTCACGCTGCTCTGGACCCGCCGCTCCGGCGACCCGGGCGTGCTGCGTGCGCTCGACGCCCGTGGTGACGACCAGGCCGTGCTCCGCGCCGGCATCGACCGGCTCCACGAGCGGCTGCAGGACGTCGAGCAGCAGCGCGCGTCGTGGCAGGGGCAGCTGCACCAGCAGGTCGACGACATGCGGCACACCACCGACCTGCTCCGCCGCGAGACGGGTGCGCTCTCCACCGCCCTGCGCAAGCCGCACGTGCGCGGCCAGTGGGGCGAGCTGCACCTGCGGCGTGCGGTCGAGCTGGCCGGCATGGTCGAGCACTGCGACTTCGAGGAGCAGGTGCACCTCGCCGGCGCGGAGGGGCACCAGCGACCCGACATGGTCGTGCGGCTCGCGGGCGGCCGGTCCGTGGTCGTCGACGCCAAGGTGCCGCTCGACGCCCATCTCGACGCCCTCGCCTCCGACGACGGGGAGCAGGCCGCCGGTCACCTGCAGCGCCACGCCCGTCAGCTCCGCGCCCACGTCGACGCGCTCGCCGGCAAGGCCTACTGGCGCGCGCTGCCGGGCAGCCCGGAGTTCGTGGTGCTGTTCGTCCCCGCCGAGTCGTTCCTGGCCGCCGCCCTCGACGCCGACCCGTCGCTGCTCTCGTACGCCGCCGAGCGCAACGTCGTCCTCGCCACGCCCACCACCCTGATCGCGCTGCTGCGCACCGTCGCGCACGGGTGGACCACCGAGATCCTGGCCGAGCGCACCCGCGAGATCCACGAGCTCGGCCGCGAGCTGCACACCCGGCTGGCCGTGATGGGCGCCCACCTCGACAAGGTGGGCCGCTCCCTCAAGGGGGCGGTGGAGGCCTACAACAGCGCCGTCGGGTCGATCGAGAGCCGGGTCCTGGTCACGGCCCGGCAGTTCGAGGACATCGGGGTGACCCGCGACCCGCTCCCGCCGGTGCGCCCGGTCGAGGAGGCGCCGCGACCGCTCACGGCCGCCGAGCTGCTGGACTCCGTCGCCGAACACCGGCCTGACCTGCAGGAACTCCGGGAGGAGCCGCCCGGCGAGTCGCGCCGATCCAGCGCCTGAGGCGGCCTACGGTGACCCCGTGACCGCACCCACCCTGTGGGAAGAGGGCCGGATGTCCGGCAGCCGCGTCACGCGGCTCGCCGCCCTGGCCGGAGTGCTCGTGCTGTCGGTCGACGTCGCGATCTTCGGACACCCCACGATCCTGTTCGACATCGGCTTCGTCGTCATCTGCGTCGGTGCCGCCCTGGCCGTGCGGCCCGCCGACTTCTTCCGGGTGGGGGTGCTGCCCCCGCTGCTGCTGCTCGGACTGATGACGCTGGCGGCCCTGGTGCACCGCGCCTGGCTCGGGCCGGCCGGCGACGGCGTGCTGCAGGCCGTGGTCTCCGGACTGGCGCACCGCGCCTCGGGGTTGCTGGCCGCCTACCTGCTGACCCTGGCCGTGCTGGCCGCCCGCCAGCACGTCATCCGTCATCGCCGTGAGCAGGTGCGTCAGGCTCAGGCGAACCGCGAGACGTCCCCGGCGCCCACGCGCTCCACCACGGGCGAGCCGTCGGAGAAGTCGACGACCGTGGTCGGTTCCGACCCGCACTCACCGGAGTCGATCACCGCGTCCACCTGATGGTCGAGCTGCTCCTTGACCTGCCACCCGTCGGTCATCGGAGCGTCCTCGCCGGGCATCAGCAGCGTGCTGGAGAGGATCGGCTCCTCCAGCGCCCCGAGCAGCGCCTTGACCACCGCGTGGTCGGGGATCCGGACACCGACGGTGCGCTTCTTCGGGTGCATCAGCCGGCGCGGCACCTCCGAGGTCGCCGGCAGGATGAACGTGTACGGGCCGGGTGTGGCCGCCTTGACGGCGCGGAACGCCGCGTTCGAGAGCTGCACCAGCTGGCCGAGCTGCGCGAAGTCGGCACACACCAGCGTGAAGTGGTGCCGGTCGTCGAGGCGGCGCAGCTGCTTGATGCGTTCCAGCCCGTCGCGGTTGCCGAGCTGGATGCCGAGCGCGTAGCCGGAGTCCGTCGGGTAGGCGATCAGCCCGTCCTGCCGCAGCAGGTCGACCATCGAGGCGATGGCCCGAGGCTGCGGGTCGACCGGGTGGACGTCGACGTAGCGGGCCATCGGGTCAGCCGCCCTGGGCCGCCGCGCGCAGGTCGCGCCGCAGCTCCGGCGGGAGGGCGAAGATCAGCGACTCCTCGGCGGTGTGCACGGCTTGCGCGTCCGGGTAGCCCCGCTCGGTGAGGAACTCCAGCACCCCGTCGACGAGCACTTCGGGCACCGAGGCGCCCGAGGTGACGCTGACCGAGTCGACGCCGGCGAGCCAGGCCTCGTCGATCTCGCTCGCGTCGTCGACCCGGTACGCCGCCCTGGCGCCGGCCTCGAGGGCGACCTCGGCCAGCCGGACGGAGTTGGAGGAGTTGGCGGAGCCGACCACGATCACCAGGTCGGCGCCGGCGCTGATCTCCTTGATCGCGAGCTGCCGGTTCTGGGTGGCGTAGCAGATGTCGTCGCTCGGCGGGTCGAGCAGCTGGGGGAAGCGCTCCCTGATGGCGTCGACCGTCGCCATGGTCTCGTCGACCGACAGCGTCGTCTGCGAGAGCCAGGCCACCTTCTCGGGGTCGCGTACGACGATCCCCGCGACGTCGTCCGGCCCCTGCACGAGCTGGATGTGACCGGGAGCCTCGCCGGAGGTGCCCTCGACCTCCTCGTGGCCGGCGTGCCCGATCAGCAGGATGTCGTAGTCGTCGGAGGCGAACCGCTTCGCCTCGTGGTGGACCTTGGTGACCAGGGGGCAGGTCGCGTCGATGGTCTTCAGGCCGCGCGCCTCGGCCTGCTCGTGCACGACCGGGGAGACGCCGTGCGCCGAGAAGACGACCGTCTCGCCCTCGGGGACCTCGTCGAGCTCCTCGACGAAGACGGCGCCGCGCGCCTCGAGGTCGGCCACGACGTGCTTGTTGTGCACGATCTGCTTGCGCACGTAGACCGGGGCGCCGTAGAGGTCCAGCGCCTTCTCGACCGTGATCACGGCGCGGTCGACGCCCGCGCAGTAGCCACGCGGCGCAGCCAGGCGCACGGCGCGGTCTGCCTGCTCGGGAGAGAGGACGGCCGGCGTACCGAGATCGGTCATACGGCAAATGGTAGGTGCCGGGCCTTAGGGTCACCGCATGCCGTTGGAGACCTCGCCCGAGCATCCGGCGCCGGTGCGCCAGATCTCGCAGGCGATCGCCTCCTGGGTCGACCGGCTCGGTGCCGTCTGGGTCGAGGGCCAGGTGGCGCAGATCAGCCGCCGCGGCGGGTCCAACACCGTCTTCCTCACCCTGCGCGACAAGCTGGCCGACGTCTCGGTCCCGGTCACCTGCCCGCGCGGGGTGCTCGACGCTCTCCCCACACCCCTGGTCGAGGGCGCGCAGATCGTCTGCCACGCCAAGCCGTCCTTCTACACGCCGCGGGGCAGCCTCTCCCTGCAGGTGCGCGAGATCCGGCTCGTCGGCGAGGGCGAGCTGCTCGCCAGGCTGGAGCGCCTGCGCCGGCTGCTCGCGGCCGAGGGCCTGTTCGCCCCGGAGCTGAAGCGACCGCTCCCCTTCCTCCCCCGCACCGTCGGCCTGGTCACCGGCCAGGGCTCGGCGGCCGAGCGCGACGTGGTCGAGCACGCGCAGCGGCGCTGGCCCGGCGTCCGCTTCACCGTGCGGTACGCCGCCATGCAGGGCATCCACTCCGGCCGCGAGGTGATCGAGGCGATCGGCGCCCTCGACCGCGACCCGGACGTCGACGTCATCGTGGTCGCCCGCGGCGGCGGGTCGGTCGAGGACCTGCTGCCGTTCTCCGACGAGGCGCTGATCCGCGCGGTCGCGGCGACCAGCACGCCCCTGGTCTCCGCGATCGGGCACGAGCCCGACTCCCCCATCCTCGACCTGGTCGCCGACGTGCGCGCCTCGACGCCGACCGACGCCGCCAAGCGGGTGGTGCCCGACGTCGCCGAGGAGGCCCAGCGGGTGCTGCAGATGCGCGAGCGCGGCCGGCGCAGCGTGCGCGCGCTCATCGAGCAGGGAGTCACACCAGCTCGAGGCGCTGCTCTCCCGACCGGTGCTGGCCGACCCGCGCGGCGGGCTGGAGGAGCGGCTGCTCGAGGTGGCCGCGCTCGCCGACCGCGCGCGACGCTCGGTGGGCCACCGGCTCGACCGCGGCGACGACGACCTGGTCCACCAGCTCGCCCGCATCCGGGCGCTCTCGCCCCTGGCCACCCTGCGCCGGGGGTACGCCGTGCTCTCCGACGCCGAGGGGCAGGCGCTGTCCAGCGTGGCCACCCTCGAGGTCGGCCAGGACCTGCACATCCGGGTGGCCGACGGCCGCATCGGCGCCACCACGACCGCGGTCGACCGGATCGACCTGATGCCCGACACCGCCCCGACGAGGACAGATGACGATGAGTGACGACACCCCCGAGCTGTCCTACGAGCAGGCCCGCGACCAGCTGATCGAGGTCGTGCGCACGCTCGAGCAGGGCGGCACCAGCCTGGCCGAGTCGCTCGCGCTGTGGGAGCGGGGCGAGGAGCTCGCCGGGACCTGCCGCCGTGCGCTCGAGGGAGCCCGGGCGCGGCTGGACGAGGTGCTCGACGGCAAGGACGAGCAGGGCTGAGGCTCAGCCGCCCGCCAGCGTCGCGGCGAAGTCGCGCACCGACGACGGGGGCGCGGTGCCGACGACGAGCTGGGCCTCGGTCTTCCCTGCGTGCTGGACGGTGCGGCCGAGCGCGTAGTCGCCCCCGGAGCCCGTGTACACCCGCCACGTGGACCCGTCGACCGTCACGTCGTCGCCCCTGCTGGGCGTCTCCGTTGACCTTGTCGCGCACGAGGTCGGCGAGGTCGTCGCGCGACTCCTCGATGCCGACGTACTTGCTCTTCGAGGTGAGCAGGCCGAGGTGCCACGCGGGCTCCGCGCCGGGCAGGTACGACGCGCTGGTGGCCCGCCAGCCCGCAGGCAGGCGTGGCGGCGCGAGCACCTGGAGCTGGTCGTCGGCCCGGGCCGCCTTCAGCGAGATCGCCCAGTCCACCGACGGGACCTTCGTGGCCTCGTTGTCACGGGTCAGGCCGCGGAAGGCGACGAAGGCGACCACCACGATCACCGTCGCCACCATGGCGCCGAAGAGCCCCGTCGCACTGCGCTGATAGCCCCCGCCGCCACGCGCGGGTGCCTGCGAGGTGCTCATGAGCCCATCCTGCCAACCGCCCGGATCGGTAGGGTGGCCGGCATGTCCGAGAGACACCTTCCCGATGCCCTCTCCGTCGCCCCGAGCTACCCGGACCGGAACCTCGCCCTCGAGCTCGTCCGGGTGACCGAGGCGGCCGCCATGGCCGCTGGTCGCTGGGTCGGGAAGGGCGACAAGAACGGCGCCGACGGGGTGGCGGTCAACGCCATGCGGGTGCTGATCTCCACCGTCGGCATGCGCGGCACCGTCGTGATCGGGGAGGGCGAGAAGGACAACGCCCCGATGCTGTTCAACGGCGAGGAGGTCGGCTCCGGCGTGGGTCCCGAGTGCGACGTGGCGGTCGACCCGATCGACGGCACCACGCTGACCGCCAAGGGGATGGCCAACGCCGTCTCGGTCCTGGCCGTCTCCCCCCGAGGCTCGATGTACGACCCGTCGGCCGTCTTCTACATGGAGAAGCTGGTCACCGGTCCCGAGGCGGCCGACCTCGTCGACATCCGCAACCCGGTGTCGGAGAACATCCACCAGGTGGCCAAGGCCAAGGGCGTCAAGCCCGAGGACGTCGCCGTCGTGCTGCTCGACCGTCCCCGGCACGAGCAGCTCGCCGAGGAGATCCGGGCCACCGGCGCCCGCATCAAGTTCATCGTCGACGGCGACGTGGCCGGCGCGATCATGGCCGCCCGCGAGGGCACCGGCATCGACCTGCTGCTCGGCATCGGCGGTACGCCGGAGGGCATCATCGCCGCCTGCGCCCTGAAGTGCCTCGACGGCGTCATCCAGGGCCGGCTGTGGCCCACCGACGACGAGGAGAGGCAGCGCGCGATCGACGCGGGCCACGACCTCGACCGCGTCCTGTTCACCGACGACCTCGTCTCCGGTGACGACTGCTTCTTCGTGGCCACCGGCATCACCGACGGCGAGCTGATGCAGGGCGTGCGCTACAAGTCCGGCGGGGCCTCGACCCACTCGTTGGTGATGCGCTCGCGCAGCGGCACCATCCGCTCGATCCACTCCGACCACAAGCTCTCGAAGCTGCGGGCCTACGCCGACGTCGACTTCGAGCGCTGACGGAAGGCGCATGGTCGTCGTCGTCGGCGAGGCCCTGATCGACGTCGTCGTCGACCCGGACGGCGACACCGAGGAGGCTCCGGGGGCTCGCCGCTCAACGTGGCGGTGGGCCTGGCCCGCCTCGAGGTCCCCTCGACGCTGATCACGCAGGTCGGCCACGACGAGCGCGGCGAGATGGTCGTCGCCCACGTCACCGGCAGCGACGCCGAGATCGTCGCCGTACCGCCCGCCAACGGACGCACCTCGACCGCGATCGCGCGCCTCGACGCCTCGGGTGGCGCCCGCTACGAGTTCGACCTGGAGTGGAGCCTGCCGCACCAGGAGCTGCCGCCCTGCCAGGCGCTGCACGTGGGCTCCCTGGGGACGGCGCTGGAGCCGGGACGCGAGAGCGTGCTCGACCTCGTCGAGCAGGCGGTCGCCCGCGAGCTGTTCATCAGCTACGACGCCAACCTGCGCGAGCCCTTCGTCGACGACCGCGAGCGCACCTGGCGGGAGGTCCGCGAGCTCGGCGCCCGGTGCACGCTGGTCAAGCTCAGCGACGAGGACGCCGACCTGCTCGCCCCCGGCACGGACCCCGACGAGGTGGCGCGCACCCTGCTGACCGGCGGCGCGCACCGAGCTGGTGCTGCTCACCCGCGGCTCCCGCGGTGCCACGGCCTTCGCGGACGGCCAGGAGGTGAGCGCGCTGCCGCGTCAGATCGAGGTGGTCGACACCGTCGGCGCGGGCGATGCCTTCATGGCGGCCACGCTCGCGCAGCTCGCCGACCTCGACGCGTTCAGGTCAGGTCTGCCGACCGACGCCTCCGCGCTCGAGCGCCTCGTCGCCGGGGCCGTCGAGGCGGCTGCGATCACGTGTGAGCGACGCGGAGCGAACCCGCCTCGGCGACAGGAGCTGCCAGCCGGGTGGCCCGCCTGATCTGCTGCGCACGCAGCGCGTCCAGCACGTGGTCCATCACCACCGGGTCGACGGCCATCCCGCAGTGGCTGGTGCGTACCTCGATGGTCGTGGCCGCGGGGTCGAGGCAGGCGCGCCAGTCGACGATGCCGTCGCGGCGGCTGTAGATCGCGGTGAACGCCACCTCGGGGTCCAGCGGGTGCTGGCTCTCCTCCCAGCTCAGCCGGGCACACTCGCCGCCGAAGCAGTCCTCGCTCATCAGTCCGCGGAACCCGGCCCGGGTGAGCTTGGCCAGCATCGCGGCGTCCCAGGCGAGCAGGCGGTGGATGGCGCCGGGGGCCAGCACCGGGCTGCCCATGGCGACGATCCCCTCGACCAGGTCGGGACGACGGGCAGCCAGTCCTCGGGCCAGCATGCCGCCGAGGCTGTGCCCCACGATGGTGACCTTCCGGTCACGCCGGATCGCGATCGACTCGAGACGGCGCTCGAGGCGGTCGGCCGCCTCACGGGTGCAGCCCGCGTTGACGCGGATCTGGGAGCGGTAGGTGCGCAGGCCCTCGGCCCGCAGGTAGCCCGCCATCGCCGCCAGGGTGGCGTCGCCGGCCATGAACCCCGGGCACCAGCAGCACCGGGTCGTGCGGTGCCACCCGGTTGGCCGTGGCGTACGGAACCGCGCGTGCGGGTCCTCGCCTCGGACCGGCGGCGGCGCACCAGCCGGGCCCCCTCGGCGACCGTGCTCATCTCGCGAGCCAGCGCCCGGACCCCGGTGGGGCCGGCGAAGCCTTCGGGCCGCAGGAACGAGCCGATCGGTGAGCTCACGAGAAGGGACGGTAGCGTTACCGACCGGTCAGATCGAGCATGTAGCCCGACACGGCACTTAGTGCGATATACCAGTTTAAGTCGGACTATTGACAAGAAGGGCGTCCCTTGTCCGTCACTGTTTCCGCCGAGCTCTTCGCCCCCGTCTCCCCCGGCGTCGAGCTGTGCTACCAGACCTTCGGCAACCCCGACGACGAGCCGCTGCTGCTCGTGATGGGCCTCGGTGGCCCGATGACCTGGTGGGACCCGGAGCTGTGCACGAGCCTGGCCGAGGCCGGCTTCTTCGTGGTCCGCTACGACAACCGCGACACCGGCCGCTCGAGCCGGCTCGAGGGTCAGGTCACCCGCCGCGCCCTGGTCCGGTCGTTCCTCGGACGGGGCGGCACCCCGCCGTACACCCTCGACGACATGGCCGGCGACGCGTTCGGGCTGATGGACCACCTCGGCTGGGACAGCGCCCACATCGTCGGGGTGTCGATGGGCGGCATGATCGTGCAGACCATGGCGATCGCGCAGCCGCGCCGGGTGCGGTCGATGACCTCGATCATGTCGACGCTCGGGAAGCGCAGCGTCGGCTGGCAGCACCCCGCGCTGCTGCCGATGCTGATCGCCGAGCGGAGGGCCGGCCGGGAGGCCTACGTCCAGAG
The DNA here is from genome assembly GCA_963794725.1 of uncultured Actinomycetota bacterium. Lineage (GTDB taxonomy): Bacteria > Actinomycetota > Actinomycetes > Propionibacteriales > Nocardioidaceae > Marmoricola. The sequence continues at coordinate 51,923 of CAWCFR010000022.1, read as the reverse complement.
CTCGGCGAGGATGTGGAAGGTGATCGGCTCGCCGGCCTACCCCCAGAGCGACGCGAAGGTCCGCGACCGGGCCGAGGAGACCTTCGACCGCGGCGTCTCGGCGAGCGGCGTGATGCGCCAGATGCTCGCGATCCTGAACCAGCCGAACCGGTCGCGCGCCCTCGCCTCGTTGCGGATGCCGACCGCGGTCATGCACGGCACCGCCGACAAGATGGTGCACATCTCGGGCGGTCGCGCCACGGCCCGCGCCATCCCCGGCGCCGAGCTCCTGGTGATCGACGGCATGGGCCACGACATGCCGGCCGAGCTGTTCGGCACCATCACCGACCTGGTCCGACGTACGGCGGACCGGGCCGGCCAGCAGCCGACCCGGTCCACTCGTACGGCGTAGGGCCTAGACGCTGATCCGGTCGCCGGAGCTGGCGTCGAAGACGTGCACGCTGCGGGGGTCGGTGGTCACGTGGATCACGTCGCCCTTGTGCACGGCGTCGCGGGCCGAGACCCGCACGATGATGCTGTTGGGGGTGCCCTCGACCCCGCTGGTGCCGTAGACGAAGGCGTCCGCGCCGAGCTCCTCGACCACCGTCACCTCGACCGGCAGGCCGCCGTCGTCGGGGCCCACCACGCGCCACGCCTCGGGGCGCACGCCGACCACGATGTCGCCGTCGGCCCGCTTGGCGGCAGCCTCGTCGACGGGCACGAGGTACTCGCCGATCTTGGCCTGGCCACCCTGCTCCGTGGCCGACATCAGGTTCATCTGCGGGCTGCCGATGAAGCCGGCGACGAACAGGTTGACCGGCTTGTCGTAGAGGTTCAGGGGCGTGTCGACCTGCTGGAGGTAGCCGTCCTTCATCACCGCGACCCGGTCGCCCATCGTCATGGCCTCGACCTGGTCGTGGGTCACGTAGACGGTGGTGACGCCGAGGTCGGCCTGCAGCTTGGCGATGTCGGTGCGGGTCTGCACCCGCATCTTCGCGTCGAGGTTGGACAGCGGCTCGTCCATGCAGAACACCTGCGGGTTGCGGACGATGGCGCGACCCATGGCCACGCGCTGGCGCTGGCCACCGGAGAGTGCCTTCGGCTTGCGCTCGAGGTACTCGGTCAGGTTGAGGATCCTGGCGGCCTCGTCGACCCGCTTCTTGCGCTCCTCGGGCTTCATCTTGGCCATCTTCAGGGCGAAGGCCATGTTGTCCGCGACGGTCATGTGCGGGTACAGCGCGTAGTTCTGGAACACCATCGCGATGTCGCGGTCCTTCGGCGGGAGCTTGGTGACGTCCTTGTCGCCGATGAAGATCGCGCCGTCGTTGACCTCTTCGAGGCCGGCGAGCATGCGCAGGGTGGTGGACTTGCCGCACCCCGAGGGGCCGACGAGGACCATGAACTCGCCGTCCTCGATCTCCAGGTCGATGCCGGGTACGGCGGGCTTGTCAGCCCCGGGGTACCAGCGTTGTGCCTTGCGGAAGCTGATCGTTGCCATGCGTGTTTTCTCCTCGTGTCCTCACCGGCAGGTACGTGCCGGACGATCCGTTGTAAGTGACGCGCCTCACACTAGGGGCTCCGGTCGCCGATGGACAGATCCGTGCTCAAACGATTCAGCAGGAGCCGACACCTCCAGCCCGCGGCCGTCGGCGCGCCAGCGCACCGGGACCGGATCGGTGATCCCGCCGACGAACCGGCCGTCCGGGCCCTGGTTGCGGAAGGCCATCAGGTACGACGACCCGGCGTGCTCGACCACCTTGCCGACGTAGTACCGCTCGTCGGTGAGCCGCACGGCGTCGGCGACCTCGACGCGGGACCCCGGCCCGGCCACCGGCACCGACCAGACCCCGCCCGAGCCTGCGGCCGCCCCCGGCATCTGGTCGGAGAGGCAGGAGAAGACCAGCGCCCAGCGGCCGTCGACCTGCACCACCGAGATCACCTCGAGCCACTCGAAGCGACCACTCGGCCGGCTCAGCGGGGGCTGGACCTGCCAGTCGACCAGGTCGGGCGAGGTCGCGTGCCCGACCACGCCGCAGCCCGGGCCCCCGCTCGCGTCGCGGGCAGTGAGGTACATGTGCCACCCGCCGTCCTCGTCACGGACCACCCACGGGTCGCGCCAGGCCTCGTCGAGCTGGCTCTTCTCGTAGAACCGCGGGTCGGCGCCGAGGATCCACGGGCGGCGCTGCCAGGTCTCGAGGTCGGCCGAGCGGGCCGCTCCGACGCGCTGGACCCGCCCGTCGTCGTGCCGCGACAGGCCGGTGGTGAACAGCCACCACGCGTCCTCTCCACGGAGCGCGCACCCGGTCCACGTGGCCAGGTCGTCCAGCCCGTCCACCGGCTCGGGCAGCGGGTCGGGGTGGCGCCGCCACTGCAGCAGGTCGCTCGAGCTCGCGTGCCCGACCCGGGCGTGGCGGTGGCGCAGCTCGGGGTCGCCCAGGGAGACGGGGGCGTGCAGGAAGAACAGGTGGTGGCGACCGGCCGGCTCGTCGTACACCGTCCAGAAGTCCCACACCCACGAGCCCGCGACGGTGAAGCTCATCCGGCGGTCAGGAGGTGTCCCCGGCGACGGAGGCCCCGGCCTCCAGCACGAGGGGCAGCCTGGTCACCCCGGCGTCGGGCCGGTCCGGGGCCAGCAGTCTCTCGACGGCGAGCGTGCCCATGTCCTGGAAGGGCAGGGCCAGCGAGGTCAGCCGGGGGCGCAGCCACGACGCCAGGTCCGAGCCGTCGAAGGAGATCACCGACACGTCCCGCGGGATGTCCAGGCTCAGCTCGGCCAGTGCCTGGTAGGTCCCCATGGCGATCCGGTCGTTGAGGCAGACCAGCGCCTGGGGACGGTGGCCCTGCCCCATCCAGGCGTGCACCGCGTCGCGCGCCGGGGCGACGTCCCAGTCGCACGGCACCACGCCGGCCAGGGGCACCCCGGCCTCCTCGAGGGCGCACGAGAGCCCGCGCAGCCGGTCGCGCCCCGCGGTCGACCCGAGGGCGAAGTCGTCGCCCACGACCCAGACCGATCCACCCACTCCCGCCGCCAGCAGGTGCGTCGCCGCCGCGCGGCCTCCGGCCTCGTCGTCGGGCAGGACGGCCGGCAGGTCGTGCTCGTCGTCGCAGCAGTTCAGCAGCACGGTGGGCCCCTCACGCAGGGGCTCGGGCACGGTCACCAGCGACGCGGCCACGGTGAGGTAGACGATCCCGTCGACCTGCCGGTCGACCAGCTCCCTGATCAGCAGCTCCTCCACGGCCGGGTCGCCGAGGGTCTCGCCGATCACCAGCAGGTGGTCCAGCGCCCGGGCGGCGGCACTGGCACCGGTCAGCATCTGGGTGGCGAAGGCACCGCTCGCCACGAAGTCGGAGATGACGCCGATCGTCTGGGTGCGCGAGCGGCGCAGGTTCTGGGCGCTCCGGTTGGGGCGGTAGTCCAGCTGCTCCATCGCCGCGCGGACCTTGGTCGCGGTGTCGTCGGAGATCCGCATCTGCACGGTCCGGCCGTTGAGGATGTACGACGCCGTGGTCACCGAGACCCCGGCGAGCCGAGCGACGTCGGTGAGGGTCGCCCGCTTCACTCGAGGCATCGTTCTGCACCTCCTCGTCCCGCCCCTGGTCGCTGCCCGAGACCGTGTCCAGATCGTTGCTTGACACCGGTCCGGAGCGACCACGTAGTCTGCTGATTCGATTCAGCATGTGGCGCCGGTCACATTAGCTCCACGATCGGGCACGTGTCCAAGAACAGGTTCTCTTTCGAGGAGTAGATGATGCGATTCCCAAGGCGAGCTCGGACCTCGCTGCTTGCGGTGGGTGCGATCGCCGCCGCGTCTGTCCTGGCTGCGTGCGGCAGCGGCGGCAGCGGCGGCGACAGCAAGACCGTCACGATCTGGAGCAGCATCGACCAGCCGGTGCAGGACGGCCTGAACGAGGTGCTCACCAAGGAGGCCAAGGCCGACGGGATCACCGTCAAGTGGCAGAAGGTCGACAACATCAACCAGCTGATCATGCAGAAGATCCAGGCCAAGGACACCCCCGACATCGCCTTCATCCCCCAGCCGGGCGTGGTCGGCGACATCGTCAAGCGCCACGCGGCCTTCCCGATCGACAGCGCGGTCGACATGAACACGCTGAAGACGAGCATGCTGCCGGGCACGCTCGAGCCCGGCCAGGTCGACGGCAAGCAGTACGGCCTGCTGGTCAGCACCAACGTGAAGAGCCTCGTCTACTACCCGAAGAAGGCCTGGGCCACGGCCGGCTACACCGCGCCGAAGGACCTGACCGGCCTCGAGCAGCTCACCGACAAGATCAAGTCCGACGGCAACACCCCCTGGTGCATGGGCATCGAGTCCGACACCGCCACCGGGCTGGCCGGCGACCGACTGGTTCGAGGACCTGATCATGCGTCTCGACGGGCCCGACGCCTACAAGGACTGGGTCACGCACAAGATCAAGTTCGACTCCCCGGAGGTCAAGAAGGCCGCCGACGAGTTCCAGAAGCTGCTGTTCACCGACGGCAACACCCTCGGCGGGCAGAAGGCGATCCCGAGCACCAACTTCGGCACCGCGGGCAACCCGATGTTCGCGACCCCGAAGCCCAAGTGCTGGATGTACCGCCAGGGCTCGTTCATCACCGGCTTCTTCCCGAAGGCGGTCACGTCCGACCTGGACGCGAACGTCGGTGTCTTCTACTTCCCGCCGGCAGCCGGCAGCACCGACAAGCCGGTCCTCGGCGGTGGTGACCTCGCCACGATGCTGACCAACAACAAGTCGACCAAGACGGTGATGAAGTACCTCTCGCAGACGAACATCGGAGAGGTCGCGGCCGGCAACGGCAGCACGTTCATCTCGCCCCACAAGGACTTCGACGTCTCGAAGTACCCCAACCAGACGACCAAGATCGTCGCGGCCATCGCCACCAGCGCCACCCAGGTGCTGTTCGACGGTTCCGACCAGATGCCCGGCGAGGTCGGAGCAGGCTCGTTCTGGAAGGAGATGACCTCGTGGATCGCGGGTCAGACCAGCATCGACGACGCCCTGAAGGCCATCGACGACAGCTGGCCGAAGAGCTGACGAAGGAAGTTCGCAGATGATCGTCGCCGGGGGCGTGGGGCAGCCGTTCCGCGTCCCCGGCGTGGTCTTCCACCGCAACTCGTCACGAGAGGTGTGACCGCACCATGAAAGTCCTGACCATGCTGCTGTCGGTCATCGCGGGCATCGGTGCCGCGCTGGCCGTTTTCTGGCTGCTCAACAAGATCGCCGAGCTCCTGCCCGGCAAGTGGGAGGAGCGGATCAAGCCGCTGCTCTACATCCTCCCGGCCTTCGCCGCGGTCGCGCTCTACCTGATCTACCCCACGATCGTCACGGTCATCAACAGCTTCGAGGATCGACACCTCGACGTCCTGGGTGGGCCTGCAGAACTACAAGGACCTGCTCACGCTCGCACGCGTTCCAGCAGACGTTGTTCAACACCGTGCTCTGGATCATCATCGTCCCGGCGGTGACCGTGGTAGCGGGCTTGGCCATCGCCACGCTCGCGGACCGGCTCAAGGCCGGCTCGGAGAAGACCGCCAAGACGCTCATCTTCATGCCGATGGCGATCAGCATGGTCGGCGCCGCCACCGTGTGGCGCTTCATCTACTACGCCGCGCCGGCGGGCGAGACGCAGGTCGGGCTGCTCAACGCGGTCTGGACGAAGCTCGGCTTCGACCCGGTGGCCTGGCTGCAGCAGAACCAGTTCCACCTCAACAGCCTGTTCCTGATGGTGATCCTGCTGTGGGCGCAGGTCGGCTTCTCGATGGTGCTGCTCTCGGCCGCGATCAAGAGCGTGCCCGTCGACACCCTCGAGGCCGCGCGGATCGACGGGGCCGGGGAGCGGCAGATCTTCTTCCAGGTGGTCGTCCCGCAGATCAAGGGCACGATCGTCACGGTGTTCATCACCGTCACCATCGGCGTGATGAAGATCTTCGACATCGTCTACGTGACCACCAACGGTGACTTCAACACCAACGTGGTCGCCAACGAGTTCTGGAACCAGCTGAACACCAACTTCAACAACGGCGCCGCGTCCGCGATCGTCGTGATGCTGATGATCGCCGTGATCCCGATCATGATCTACCAGGTGCGCCACTTCCGGCGCGAGGAGGCGAACGCGTGATGGCCAGTGTCAGCGCACCCGTGACCACGGACCTCCCGGAGGAGACCAAGACACGCCGCAGGGCGAGCAGCTTCGACCCCAACCCCGCGAAGGCGGGCTGGTTGGTCAAGCTGGTCCTCGTCCTGATCTGCGCGGTCTGGCTGATCCCGACCATCGGCACCTTCGTCACCTCGTTCCGCACCCTGGACGACGCGACGAACTCGGGCTGGTGGACGGCGTGGCGAGACATCGGCAGCTTCACCTTCGACAACTACCGCCACGCCTGGACCGGCGCGCACTTCGACCGGGCGTTCGTCAACAGCTTCGCGATCGCGCTGCCGGCGACGTTCATCCCGATCCTGATCGCCGCGATCGCGGCGTACGCCTTCACGTTCATGGAGTTCCCGGGTCGTGACGCGCTGTTCCTCGCGATCGTGGCGCTGCTCGTGGTGCCCAACTACGTGGCCTTCGTGCCGCTGCTGAAGATCTACGGGAACCTGGGCATGAACGGCACCTTCCCGGCGGTCTGGCTGGCGCACATAGGTTTCGGCATGTCGTTGGCGATCTACATCCTGCGCAACTACATGGCGACGTTGCCCAAGACCGTGATCGAGTCGGCCAAGATCGACGGCGCCAGCCACTTCCAGACGTTCTACCGGCTGGTGCTGCCGATGTCGGTGCCGGCGCTGGCGTCGTTCGCGATCTTCCAGTTCCTGTGGGTCTGGAACGACCTGCTGACCGCGCTGGTCTTCCTCGGGCCGGGCGAGAACGAGCCGGTGACGGTCGCGCTGACCCACCTCAAGGGACAGCTCGGCCAGGGCTGGAACGACGTCACGGCCGGCGGCTTCCTCACCATGATCGTGCCGATCATCGTGTTCCTGTCGCTGCAGCGCTTCTTCGTCAGGGGCCTGACGGCAGGCGCCGTCAAGGGCTGAGACGCCTGCCTGATGCTCTTCCCACGAGAACGAGGTAGTGGGGCAACAGGCATCGAGCTGGTCCGCGACCAGGACGGGTTCCCCGTCCTGGTCGGGACCGGGCTGCTCGATGGTGACGGCTCCGGCCTGCCCCTGCTCCCCCACGGACCCGGCCTGCCGCTGCTCGGCGAGCACGCCCGGGGCCGCTACACCCGGCCACACCTGCGCGGTCAGCGCGCCGGCGGCCGGGACTGGTCGAGTCGCTTCGACTGCAGCTCCCTGGAGGACGTCGACGGGGTGCTGCGCATCGAGCTCGAGGACAAGACGGCCGGGCTCGCCCTGGTCACCGAGGCCGAGTCGCTGACCGGTGGCGCACTGCGGGTGCGGCACGCGCTGACCAACACCGGCAGCGACGACTACCACCTCGAGGGCCTCGAGGTGGTGGTCCCCGCCCCCGACCACCTCGTCGAGGTGCTCGACTTCACCGGGCGCCACGAGCACGAACGTCACCCACAGCGCCATGACGTCGTCGACGGCCTGTGGCTGCGCGAGTCGCGGGTCGGGCGACCTGGCCTGGGTGGCGCCACGATGGCGGTGCTCGGCACGCCCGGCTTCTCCACGACGTACGGCGAGGTGCTCGGCGTGCACGTCGCGTGGAGCGGCAACGCGGTGCTCCGGGTCGAGCGTGACGCGGCCACCGGCACCACCATCGGCGGCGGCGAGCTGCTCCTGCCGGGCGAGGGCCGCCTCGCCCCGGGCGAGAGCTACTCGACGCCCTGGGTGCACGTCGTCGCAGCCGACGACGGGCTGGACGGGCTGGCGGCCGCGCTGCACGCCCACCAACGCACCCTCCCCGCGCACCCGGCCGTCCAGCCGGTGGTGCTCAACGTCTGGGAGGCGGTGTTCTTCGACCACGACCTCGACCGACTCACCGGGATCGCCGACCGGGCCGCGTCGATCGGCGTCGAGCGGTTCGTCCTCGACGACGGCTGGTTCATGGAGCGACGTGACGACACCGTCGGGCTCGGCGACTGGCGGGTCGACCCGGCGGTGTGGCCCGAGGGCCTGAGCCCCCTGGTCGAGCACGTGCGCGGCCTCGGCATGCAGTTCGGCCTCTGGATCGAGCCGGAGATGGTCAACCCCGACTCCGACCTCTACCGCAACCACCCCGACTGGATCCTGTCCACCGGTGACCGGGTGCCGCTGCTCCACCGCCACCAGCTCGTGCTCGACCTCTCCCGCGACGAGGTGCGCGAGCACGTCTTCACGCAGATCGATGCCGTGCTCTCGTCGTACCCCGTCGACGCCGTGAAGTGGGACCACAACCGCGACCTGCTCGAGGCGGGGAGCACGGCGTTGGGCGGCGCGCCAGCGGTGCACCGGCAGACCCTCGCGTTCTACCGGCTGCTCGACGACCTCCGGGCGGCGCACCCGGCCATCGACTGGGAGTCGTGCGCCTCGGGCGGCGGCCGCGTCGACCTCGGGGTGATCGAGAAGGTGCAGCGGTTCTGGACCTCCGACATGACCGACGCGCTGGCGCGGCAGCAGATCCAGCGCTGGACCACGCAGCTCGTCGCGCCGGAGTACGTCGGCGCGCACGTCTCCGCACCGACCTCGCACAGCACGGGTCGCTCGCTGCCGCTGGACTTCCGGGCCGCCACCGCGCTGTTCGGCTCGTTCGGCATCGAGTGGGACCTGACCGACGCCGGAGAGGCCGAGCTCGAGCGGCTGGCCGACTGGATCGCCCGCTACCGGCGGCTGCGTCCCCTGTTGCACAGCGGGCGGGTGGTCCGACCGGAGTCGCCGGACCCGGCCGTGCTGCTGCACGGCGTGATCGCCGCCGACCGGTCCGAGGCGCTCGTGGCGCACGTCCAGCTCGACGAGTCCGGCCACAACCGTGGTGTGTTCGTCCGGGTGCCGGGCCTGGCGGCCGAGAGCTCCTACGAGCTGGCCTGGGAGGGCCCCGTGGACCCGGTGGGCGTGAGCGCCGCCTCTCCCCTGGCAGGCTCCGGGCCGACCGACGGCGTCCCCGTGACGGGAGCGGCCCTGGCGACCCGGGGTTTCTGGGTGCCGCGGCGCAAGCCGGAGACCGTGACTCTGGTCAGGCTCACACGCGTGGCTCGCGACGCTGCACGTTGACCCCGCCCATCAGGGCGAAGCCGGTGACGCGCAGCACGGGCGAGGCGTCGTCGAGCTCGGCGTCGACCTGGTCCGAGGACTGCGCGAAGCCGCCCATGATGCCGATGCCTTCGACGATCACCTTGGTGTGCGCAGCGACCCGGATGTCCACACCGCCCCAGACGGCGTACACCCGGAGCTCGGTCTCGCGGGCGGAGAACACGACCTCGGTGAGGTCCAGCTCGACGCCGCCCATCACGGCCACGGCCGTGTGCGTCGGGCCGATCTGCCAGACACCGCGGCGAGTCGTGCCGCCCATGATCGACAGGGATCGCTCGTACGTCGTCGCCGTGCCCTGCGGAGCGAGCCGACCCTGCCCCGGCCCCTCCACCTCCGCGGGCAGGTCGGCGGTGATCGGCACCAGGTCGCCGTACGTCTTCGCGGCGTAGGCGGCCCCGAGCCTGTCGTCGAGCTCGGTCAGGTCCAGCCGCCCGTCGCCGGCCGCCTCGCGCAGGAGCTCGGCCACGCGGTGCCGGTCGTCGTCGGAGATCCGCATCCGGGACCGCTCGTCCCAGGACTCCACCTCGCCACCCATGTCGGGAAGGCTAGTGCGCCGGGCGAGGCAGGCAACTGCCCGGGACGTCATCAAGATCGTGGCCTTGAACCCACGATTCCGATGACGTTGTGGCGTGACGCGGGCCATCACGCCGACCTCGACCAACCGGCGCCACGCAGTGCCTCCTCGATCTGCTCGAAGAAGGCGTCCGGTGTGAGCCGCAGTCCAAGTACTGGTAAACGCAGGACGGTGGTGCGCTGCAGGGTGATGGCGTTGTGGCGCAGCGCGTCGTCGACGGCGTTCTCCACCCACCCGTGCTGGATCCCGTCGATCTCGACGCACACGCCCCAGTGCTCCCAGAGCACGTCCAGGTAGTAACGCCCCGACCTGGCTCGACGCACGACCTGCCGCGTCGGCTCGGGCAGTCCACGACGACGACACTCTCGTGCCACGTCCAGCTCGCCGAGGCTCCGGACACCACCGAGGAGGTCGAGCACGACGCCGTGGACGAAGAGCACGCCGCTTGTCTCTCCTCACAGCGAGGGCGGCCAGCGCGAGCTGCTCCGCCCGCGCGAGGCCTTGCTGCACCGCCATGGTGAGGACGAGGGCCGCCTGTCGGTCGGACCTTGCCCAGAGGGCGGCGTGCACTGCGGCCACGGCAGGTGTGACCGCGGGATGCCGAGGTCCGACCCCGTCCTCGGCCCGCCATCGCCGGGTCTGCCGGATGTCGAACTCAGGCGTACGACGAGCGGCTGCCCCTCGTGGGATCGAGACCCGGATGCGATCGACGTCGAACCGCTCGAGTCCGCCCACGACGAGGGCGGACGCGCCGTCGAGCCGGGCACGCGGGCCACCCTGGAAGACCGCGGCCCAGTGCATGCCCTCGGCGGTGACGGGACCGCTGTGCAGAACGACGACCTGGTCGCCGATCAGCTGCCACCGGCGAGCCCGTACGTGGGCGTGCACCTCCCACCGCGTGATGCGCCGATAGGCCTGCCGGCGCGAGACGACGCCACCCTGACTCGCGGCCTGGGCGGCAAGCGCACGATGACGCTCGTCGTACAGCCGATGGCTCTTCACGCCGTGCACGGTGGGTCATGAGATGGGCGGGCGCAATCGGACGCCGCGCCAGCCTGTGGATCAGCGCGACAACGTCATCACGATCGTGGCCTCGAACCCACGATTGTGATGACGTCCGGGGCGAGCCACCCCTAGCCGCAACCCACTGACTGACTGTACAGTTAGTGAACCGCGTACGGCGAGGAGTCAGCATGGCCACCCGCGAGCCGGTCCGGGAGACGTTGCCCGGACCCGCCTACCACTCCGACGAGAGCTACCTGATCGACAGGGAGCGCGTCTTCTACCGCAACTGGATCTACGTCGGCCGGGCCGAACGCCTGGCGAAGGCGGGGTCCTGGCTGCGCTTCGAGATCGCCGGCGAGAGCATCCTGCTGGTCCGTGGCAGGGACGACCTCGTCCGCGGGTTCTACAACGTCTGCCGCCACCGCGGGTCCCGGCTGTGCGACGACGAGCAGGGACAGGTGCGCAGCACCCTGCGCTGCCCCTACCACGCGTGGAACTACGCGCTCGACGGATCGCTGCGCAGCACGCCGATGATCGAGGCCGACGAGATCGACCGTGAGAACACCGGGCTCTGGCCCGTCCACGTCGACCAGTGGGAGGGCTTCGTCTTCGTCAACCTCTCGCGCGAGGAGCCCCGGCCGCTGCTCGAGCACCTCGCCGACCAGCAGGACGACGCCCTCGGGCTGGCCCGCGTCGGTCTCGGGCAGCTGCGCATCGGGCACATCTCGACGATCGACGTCCAGGCCAACTGGAAGATCGTGCAGGAGAACTACAACGAGTGCCTGCACTGCCCGACGATCCACCCCGAGCTGATGGACATCGTCCCGGCCTACAAGAGGGGCGACATCTTCGAGGAGGGCCGCGACGACGGCGGGGTCACCCTCGGCGAGGGGCGTACGTCGGTCGCGCTCGACCCGCGCCTGCGCCTGCCCCTGCTCCCCGGGCTGCGCGACCAGGACGGGCCGCACACCTACTTCGGCGCCTCGATCTACCCGACGATGTTCCTCGACGTCGACGGCTCGGCCGCCCTCGCGACCGCGATCTTCCCGACCGGACCGCAGAGCTGCCGGCTGGTGACGGAGTACCTCTTCTCCCCCGAGGCGCTCGAGGACCCCGAGTTCGACCCGTCGCCGGTCGTGGAGTTCAACGAGCTGGTCACCCACCAGGACAACGTGGCCTGCGAGCGCGTCCAGGTCGGCGTGCAGTCGCGGGCCTTCGACCACGGGGTCTTCCCGGCCAAGGACGGCTGGGTCCACGGCTTCGACCAGCGCTACCTGCGCGACGTCGAGGGCGACTGACCCAGCACCACGCGGGCGTCGAGCGCGACCGCGCCGGAGGGCGTGGCCAGCAGCGGGTTGATCTCGAGCTCGGACAGCTCCGGGTGCTCGGCGCCGACCCGCGAGACGAGGCTGACCGCCTCGGCGAGCGCGTCGAGGTCGACCGGGCGACGGCCCCGGACGCCGCGCAGCAGCGCGGCGCCCCGCAGTGCCAGCAGCATCTCCCTCGCCTGGCCCGCGTCGACCGGCGCCAGGGCGCAGACGCTGTCGGCGAGCACCTCGGCGTGCACCCCGCCGAGCCCGACCATCAGCACCGGGCCGAAGGTCCGGTCGCGCAGGCAGCCGGCGATCACCTCGACCCCCTCGGCCAGGTCGGCCATCGACTCCACCGAGACCGCCGGCGGTGAGAGCCGGGCCACCAGGTCGTCGTACGACGCCAGGGCGGCCGCCTCGTCGCGCAGTCCGAGGACCACGCCGCCGGAGTCTGACTTGTGCACTGCGCCGAGTGCCTTGAGCACGACCGGGAAGCCGGTGACGGCGAGTGCGTCCGCAAGTGCATCGCGGTCGTGCACCGTGCGCGCCGCGGGAAAGCTCAGCCCTGCGTCGGCGAACACCCCCCTCGCCACGTCGTACGACGGGTCGGCGATCGCCCCGGCCGCAGGTGGCAGCTGCTCGTCGAAGCTGGGCAACGAGAGCGCGACCACCCCGGACAGCACGCGCGTGGCCGACTCGAGGTGCCGGTGGACCGGGATCCCCGCGGCGCGCAGGATCTCCGAGCTCGGGCTGAGGGGGAACATCGTGTGCACCACCACGGGCTTGCCCAGGCGCCCCACCGAGGCGGCCATGTCCTGCGCCGCCGCCAGCTCGAGCTCGTGCACGCCGCCGGGCTGGGTCGAGTACCCGCCGAAGTAGCCGCTCAGCAGCACCCCGTCGACCTCGTCGGCCTCGAGCAGCGTCTCCAGTGCGCGCGCATAGCTGCGCGGGTCGAGGTCGCCGGCCCCGGCGAGGTCCACCGGGTTGGCCACGGCCGAGCCGTCCCACAGCCCGGCTCGCAGGCGCGCCCGGGTCGCCTCCTCGAGCAGCGGCGTGTCCAGGCCCGCGAGCGCCAGCGCGTCGGCCGCCATCGCGCCGTGGCCGCCGCCGTCGGTCAGCACCGCCACCCGGCGGCCGGCCATCCGGCGCGCACCCAGCAGCCCCTCGAGCAGGTCGGCCATCTCGGTGGGGCTGCCCACCCGGCGGATCCCGCCCGCGGCGCAGGCCGCGTCGACGACCTGCGCCGGGCTGGTCATCGAGCCGGTGTGCGAGACGGCGCTGCGCACCGCCGCGGCCGAACGTCCGGGCGAGAGCAGCACCACCGGCTTCCCGGCCCGGGCCAGCGAGCGCGCCGCTGCCACGAACCCACGCCCGTCCACGACGTCCTCGGCGTAGACCGCCACCGCGCGGGTGCCGTCGTGGTCCACGCTCGCCCGCATCAGGTCCACGACGGTGACGTCGGCCTGGTTGCCCACCGAGACGAACCGGGCGATGCCCAGCCCGCGTTCGACCAGCAGCCCCGCCAGGTCGAGCACGAGGTTGCCGCTCTGGCTGAGCACCGTCACCGAGCCGGCCGGAAGCAGCCCGTGGCTCAGCTGCAGCCCGGCGCCGGTGTCGGCGATGCCCAGGCAGTTGGGGCCCACCAGCACCGCTCCCCCGGCGCGCGCGGCGGCGACCGCCTCGGCCTCGAGCCTCGCCCCGTCGGCACCCAGCTCGGCGAGGCCGGCCGTGATGGCCACCACCGCCCGGGCGCCGGCCGCGACCGCCTCGGTCACGGTCGCCACCAGCGCGGCCGCCGGGACGCAGACGACGACGAGGTCGAGGTCGCTGCCCGATCGCGTCGCGCGCCGTCCCGAGCGAGGGGTACGTCGCGCGTCCGAGCACCTCGGCGCCGCGCCGGTTGACCAGTGCGACCGGGCGCGAGCCGGCCGACTCCAGGGCGCGGCGGGAGAGGATGTGCCCCCACTTGGCCGGGTCGTCGCTGGCTCCGACGACCGCCACCGACCGTGGGTCGAACAGCGCACTGAGCGCCGTCTCCGCGCGGCCCGGTGACCCTTGACGCGTCACGGGCGCGAGCCTAGCATCACTGACTGACTGAGCAGTCAAGAAGGGAACCGCCGCGAGTGAAGGAACCCAGCCGCCGTGACCTGGCCGCCGAGGAGGCCCGCCGGCGCATCCTCGCGGCCGCCGCCGACTGCCTCGTCCGCGACGGGCTGGCGCAGGTGCGGATGGCCGCGATCGCCAAGGAGGCCGGGGTCTCCTCCGGCCTGCTGCACTACCACTTCGACACCAAGGAGCAGCTCTTCGCCGAGGTGCTCAGCTACTCCGGCGCGGTGTCGACGGAGCTGACCGCGCAGGCGATGGAGCGGGCCGGGAGCCGGCCGGCCCAGCGCCTGGCCTCGTTCCTGGACCGGTGCCTGCCCAGCGACGAACGGCTCACCCACGACTGGCTGCTCTGGCAGGAGCTCGACCTGCTCACCATGCGGCAGCCGGAGCTGGCCAAGGTCGGCGCCGAGCTCTACGAGACCCTCTACTCCAGCGTCGCGGCGATCATCACCGAGGGGCTCGAGCAGCGCGTCTTCGACCTGCCCGCCGACGAGGTCCGGACGATCGCTGAGGCCGCCGTGGCACTCTGTGACGGAGTCGGCGCGACGGGTCCTCGCCCCCGGCCCCGACCTCTCCCTGGCCGAGGCCCGCACCACCGTGGCCCTCGCCGTCGGGCGGCTCGTGGGCCACCACGGCCCGCTTCCCCGGCCCCGACACGTACTGCAGGAGGCGCACCGGTGAACCGTCCCACGGGGATCAGCCGCCGCTCCCTGCTGAAGGGTGGCCTGGCGCTCGGAGCGACGGCGGCGGCCGCCGGCTGCGCCTACATCCCCAGCGACGAGCCGGCGGTCGTCTCCCTGCCGAAGTCGGCGAAGGCCAAGATCGACGGCGACCTCTACTACTTCAACTGGGCCGACTACCTCGACCCGGGAGTGCTCCGCCGCTTCCAGAAGGAGTACGGCGTCAAGATCATCCAGTCGAACTTCGACTCGATGGAGGGGATGTACGCCAAGATCAACGCCGGCAACCAGTACGACGTCGTCTTCCCGATCGCCAAGTGGGTCGCGAAGATGCGCCAGGAGGGCAAGCTCCGCGCGATCGACCACGCGCAGCTCTCCAACGCCGACCAGGTCTTCTACTCCGGCTCCTACTTCAACCAGCCCTGGTACGACAAGAACTCGGCCGTCTCGGTGCCGTTCACCGTCTACAAGACCGGCATCGGCTGGCGCACCGACAAGGTCGACAACATGACCGGCAGCTGGCGCGACCTGTGGAACCCCCAGGCCGCCAAGCGCATCTTCACCCTCGACGACCAGGACGAGGCGCTGGCCATGGGCGCCCTGCTGCTCGGCTACGACGTGAACACCACCAAGGCCTCGCAGCTCGACGACATCAAGAAGCTGCTGATCAGCCAGAAGAAGTACCTCCGGGCCTACTCCTCCGACGACGTCAACAACATGAGCCGCGGCGACGCCTGGATCCACCACATGTGGAGCGGCGACTTCCTCTACCTGCGCGAGGGCGTCGTCGAGCACCCGGAGAACTTCAACTTCGAGGCGCCCAAGGAGGGCACCCCGATCAACTCCGACACCTACGCGATCCCGTCCAACGCCCGCCATCCCGGCACCGCGATGGTCTTCATCGACTACCTGCTGCGGCCCGAGAACGTGAAGAAGAACATGGAGTACCTCTACTACCCGTTCCCGACCAAGGGCGGGGCGGCGTACTTCCAGCAGCTGGCCAAGGACGTCCCGGCGTGCGACGTCGACGTGAAGTCGCTGGAGAACCCCGACGTCTTCCGGTTGCTCAGCCCTGCCGAGGTGCAGCGCCGCACGGCCGTGTGGACCGAGATCAAGGCCAGCTGAGATGGCGCGCCAAGAGAGTGGCAGCGGAAGTCGGGCCAGCGCACCTGGCTGTGGGGCACGCTGCTGGCCCTGCCGACCGCGTGGATCGTCACCTTCTTCCTCTCCAGCATGGTCCTGGTCGTGCTGCTCTCCTTCGGCCGCACGCAGCGCGACGGCCGCCCGGTGTTCGGCAACAAGCTCACCAACTACGACGCCCTCTGGAACGAGGTCTACTTCGAGCTGTTCCTGCGCTCGCTGATCTACGCCCTCGCGACGATGGTGATCTGCGCCCTGATCGCCTACCCGGTGGCCTACTCGATCGCGCTGTACGGCGGGCGCTACAAGAACGTGCTGGTCGCGGCGATCGTGGTGCCCTTCTTCGCCAGCTACCTGATCCGGATGTACGCGTGGACGCGCCCTGCTCTCCGACGACGGCGTCGTCAACAGCGCCATCCGCCGTACCCACCTCGGCAACGGCGTGCAGTTCCTCAACACTCCGGGCGCCGTGGTCGGCGGCCTGGTCTACGGGTTCGTGGTCTTCATGATCCTGCCCGTGTACGCCGCCCTGGAGCGGATGGACACCTCCCTCATCGAGGCGGGCAAGGACCTCTACCACTCGCCGCTGCGCACGTTCTTCACCGTGACGCTGCCGGCGACGAAAGCCGGCCTGTTCGGCGGCATGCTGCTCGTCTTCCTGCCGGCGCTGGGCGACTTCGTCAGCGCGCAGCTGCTGGGCGGGCCGCGCACCTACATGATCGGCAACCTGGTGCAGCAGCAGTTCCTGGAAGGGCAGAACTGGCCGCTGGGCTCCGCGCTGACCGTCGCGATGATGCTCGGCGCTCAGCGTGCTGATGGTGATCTACCTGCGAGCCACCTCGACCCGCGCCAGGGAGCTGACGTGAGCCGGGCAGCCGCGAAGCGCGGCAAGCTGGAGCGTCGTCCCGCGTTCGCCGTGGGGATGACGGTCGTCTTCTTCGCCTGGATGTACCTCCCGATCGTCGCGGTGGTGCTGTTCAGCTTCAACAACCGCAAGTCGCTGGCGACCTTCACCGGGTTCAGCACCCGCTGGTACTCCGACTTCTTCCACGACGACACGTTGATCCGCTCGCTGATGGCCAGCCTCGGCATCGCCGCGGTCTCGGCGGTCGGCGCCCTGATCCTCGGCACGATGCTCGCGCTCGGCCTCGAGCGGATCACCTCGCGGCCCGGGCGGGCGATCGGCGCGGTGACGCTGCTGCCGCTCGTCACCCCCGAGATCGTCACCGGGGTCGCGGCCCTGATCTTCTTCACCGGCCTGGGCATGAAGCTCTCGCTGCTGACCGTCACCCTCGCCGAGATCACCTTCTCGATCGCCTACGTGACGGTGATCGTGCGCGGGCGGCTGGCGGCGATGTCGCCGGAGGTCGAGGAGGCCGCGCGCGACCTGGGCTGCTCGCCGTGGCAGGCGGTCCGGCTGGTCACCCTGCCCACGCTGCTGCCCGCGCTCCTCGGCGCCGGGCTGCTCGTCTTCGCGCTGGTCTTCGACGACTTCGTGCTGGCCTTCTTCACCACCGGTGTCGACCCGCAGCCGCTGCCGGTGCGGATCTACTCCTCGATCCGGTTCGGCGTCTCGCCGGCCATCAACGCGGTGGGCACCCTCGTGCTCGCGTTCTCGGCTCTGCTCATCGTGGCCGCCCTGCTGCTGCCGCGCCTGTTCAACCGACGGTCCTCGAGCCTGGACATCATCACCGGAGGCGACACCCGATGACCCACCCCGCGACCCCCCTGCGACCCCTGAGCCCGTCGCCGGTCCGGCGGTGAGCCTGAGCGGCCTGACCAAGGTGTTCGGCGAGCGAGACCGTCGTCGACCACCTCGACCTCGACATCGAGCGCGGCGAGTTCTTCTCCCTGCTCGGCCCCTCCGGGTGCGGCAAGACCACGACGCTGCGGATGATCGCCGGCTTCAGCGACCCCACGTCGGGCACGGTGTGCGTCGGTGGCGAGGACGTCACGGCGACCCCGCCGCACAGGCGCGACGTGAACACCGTCTTCCAGAGCTACGCCCTGTTCGAGCACCTCGACGTACGCCGCAACGTGGCGTTCGGCCTGCGCCGCAAGGGGATCGACCGCAGCAGCATCGACAAGCGCGTCGCCGAGGCGCTCGAGCTGGTCGAGCTCGGCGACCGCGCGAAGGACCGGCCGATGCAGCTCTCCGGTGGCCAGCGCCAGCGCGTCGCCCTGGCCCGTGCGCTGGTCAACCGCCCGCAGGTGCTGCTGCTCGACGAGCCGCTGGCCGCGCTGGACCTCAAGCTGCGCCACGCGATGCAGGTCGAGCTGAAGTCGATCCAGCGCGAGGTCGGGATCACGTTCCTCTTCGTCACCCACGACCAGGACGAGGCGCTGAGCATGAGCGACCGCGTGGCGATCATGAACGGCGGCGTCATCGAGCAGTGCGGCAGCCCCGAGGACGTCTACGAGAACCCCGCCTCCGTCTTCGCTGCCGGCTTCATCGGCACCAGCAACCTGATGGCCGGCACGTACGACGGCCAGGGCGTCTCGGTCTGCCCGGAGCTGCGGATCCCGCTCCCCGAGGGCCACGGGCTCACCGGCGGCGACCGGGTCAGCGTCGCGATCCGGCCCGAGAAGATCTGGCTGACCGAGCTGACCCCGGCCATGGTGCAGGTGCCGGCGACCGTGGTCGCGTCGACCTACCACGGCGCCACGACGCAGTACCTCGTCGACGTCGCCCCGGGCGTGACCCTGACCGTGCTGGAGCAGAACCTCCCCCGGATGAGCGTCGACGGTCGCTGGACACCCGGCTCGCGCGTGCAGCTGGGCTGGCTGCCCGAGCACACGGTGGTCCTCCGGTGACTGACAGCTCGACCGACAGCAGTGACGTCGTCGTCGTCGGCGCCGGGTCTCGCGGGCCTCAGCGCCGCGCGCGACCTGGCTGCCGGTGGCGCGCACGTGACCGTCCTCGAGGCGCGCGACCGGGTCGGCGGGCGGGTCGAGCAGACCGAGCTCCCCGACGGCCGGCTCGTCCAGCTCGGCGGCGAGGTGGTGGGCAACTCCCACACGTCGTACATCGAGCTGGTCGGGGAGCTGGGCCTCACCCTGGTGCCGTCGTACGTCGCGGAGCCGGGCGAGATCACCCGCCAGGTGCCGGAGTCCGTCGACGTCGGGGAGCCCCCCGCCTGGTTCGGCGACACCGACGTGTCCTCCTACGAGATGGTCGAGGCGGCGCTCGAGAAGGTCGTCGCCGGGATCGACCCGTCGGACCCGTTCTCCTGCCCCGACCTGCACCGGCTCGACCAGCTCAGCGTCGGCGACTTCCTCCGCGAGACCGGCGCGACGCCGGCCGTGCTGCGCGCCATGGAGCTGGTGCACCTGAGCCTCTCGGACGGCTCGATCGAGCGCACCAGCATGTTCGCCTACGCGCGCAAGATGGCCGTCGGTGGCGGCACCGGCTCCTACGACGTCGAGCAGTGGGAGAACATGCGGGTCGCCGAGGGGTCCGCGACGGTCGCGCTGACGATGGCCGACCAGCTCACCGACGTACGCCTCGCGACGCCGGTCTCGAGCATTGCCGTCGCCGCCTCGGGTTGCCGCGTGACCACGGCCGAGGGCGAGGAGCTGCGGTGCGACGCCGTGGTGCTCGCCGTGCCGGCCGGTCCCGCGCGCGACATCGAGATCACCGGCGTCAGCGACGAGCGGCTCGCCTCGCTGCGGCGCCAGCGGCACGCCTGGGCCGCGAAGTTCGTGGCGGCCTACGACCGGCCGTTCTGGCGCGAGACCGGGCAGAACGGCCTCGCGGAGAGCGAGGGCGTGATCGGCTCGACCTGGCCGCAGACCGACGGGGTGCTCTCCGCCCTGGTGCCGCCGGAGCGCTACGCCGCGTTCGTCGCCACCGACGCCGACACCCGCGAGCGCGAGGCGCTCGCCCAGATCGCCGCGATGTACGGCGACCCGGCGCTGGCACCGCTGCAGACCTGGACCCGGCTCTGGGGCACCGACCCGTGGACCCAGGGCTACGTCACCAACTGGCGACCCGGCGACGTCGAGGCGGTCGGTCCGTTGCACGGCACCCACGAGGCACCGTTCTACGTCTGCGGCTCCGACCAGTGGGTCGCCGGCTACATGGAGGGCGCCGTCCGCACCGGTCGCGACGCCGCCCGAGCAGCAGTTGAAGGAGGTGGGGTCCTGATGGACTTCGCGCTGACCGAGGAGCAGCGGGCGATCATCGCGACCACGCGCGCGTTCGTCGAGAAGGAGCTGTACCCGCACGAGGAGGAGGTGGAGCGCACCGGCGAGCTGGATCCCGAGCTCGCGCAGGCGATCACCGCCAAGGCGATCCGCGCGGGCCTGCACGCCGCCAACATGCCCGAGGACGTGGGCGGCGCCGGCCTCGACACCGTGACCTGGGTGCTCTACGAGAAGGAGCTCGGCAAGGCGGGCTACGCGCTGCACTCGTGCGTCGGCCGGCCGAGCAACATCCTGCTCGGCGGCAACGACGCCCAGAAGGAGAAGTACCTCTACCCCAGCATCCGGGGCGAGCGCCGCGACTGCCTCGCGCTCACCGAGCCGGGCGCCGGCTCCGACCTGCGCGGCATGCGCACGCGCGCCGTACCCGAGGAGCGCGACGGCCAGCAGGGCTGGCACATCAAGGGCACCAAGCACTTCATCAGCCACGCCGCCGACTCCGACTTCGTCATCCTCTTCGCCAGGACCGAGGACACCGGCGACGGCAAGGCGATGTCGTCGTTCCTCGTCGACCTCGACACCCCCGGGGTCGTCGTGCACGACGGCTACCGCAACGTCTCGCACCGCGGGTACACCAACTCGATCCTCGACTTCGACTGCTGGGTGCCGTACGACGCCCTGCTCGGCGAGGAGGGCAAGGGGCTCGACCTCGCCGGCACCTGGCTGGGCAGCACCCGCCTCCAGGTCGCGGCCACCTGTCTCGGCCGGGCGGAGCGGGCACTCGACCTCGCCGTCCGGCACGCGGCGGAGCGGGAGCAGTTCGGCCAGAAGATCGGCCGGTTCCAGGGCGTCTCCTTCAAGCTCGCCGACATGGCGCTGGAGCTGCAGGCGGCCGAGCTGCTCACCCTGTGGGCGGCGTGGAAGGTCGACCAGGGCACCGCCTCGGACTCCGACATCGCGATGGCCAAGCTCAAGGCGACCGAGGTGCTCGCGATGGTGGCCGACGAGGCGATCCAGGTGCACGGCGGCATGGGACTGATGGACGAGCTCCCGCTGGAGCGGATCTGGCGCGACGCCCGGATCGAGCGGATCTGGGACGGCACCTCGGAGATCCAGCGGCACATCATCTCGCGCGGGCTGCTGCGCCCCCTGGGTTCATGAGGTCGGGTTCATGACAGACGTCGTACGCACGCGCCGCGAGGGGGCGATCCTCGAGGTCACCCTCGACCGGCCCAAGGCCAACGCGATCGACCTGGCCACCAGCCGCGTGATGGGCGAGGTGTTCGCAGGGTTCCGCGACGACCCCGAGCTGCGCGTCGCCGTGCTCCAGACGGCCGGGGAGAAGTTCTTCTCGGCCGGCTTCGACCTCAAGGCCGCTGCCGGCGGTGACGCGGTCGACGGCGACTACGGCGTCGGTGGGTTCGGCGGGCTGCAGGAGCTGCCGGGCCTCGACAAGCCGGTCATTGCCGCGGTGCACGGCATGGCGGTGGGAGGTGGGTTCGAGCTGGCCCTCTCCTGCGACCTGATCTACGCCTCGGCGGGAGTGCGGTTCGGGCTGCCGGAGATCAACGCCGGCACGCTGGCCGACGCCGCGACCGTCAAGCTGCCCAAGCGGATGCCGTACCACGTCGCGATGGAGCTGCTCCTGACCGGACGCTGGATGGAGGCCGAGGAGGCGCACCGCTGGGGGCTGGTCAACGAGGTGCTGCCCGACCACGACGCCCTGATGGCGCGGGTGTGGGAGGTGGCCCGGCTGCTCGAGTCGGGGCCGCCCCTGGTGTTCGCCGCGATCAAGGAGACGGCCCGCGCGGCGGAGGGGATCCCCTTCCAGGAGGCGATGGACCTGATCACCCAGCGGCGCCTCCCGACGGTCGACACCCTCTACGGGTCCGAGGACAACATGGAGGGCTTCCGCGCCTTCGCCGAGAAGCGCCCCCCAGTTTGGAAAGGGCGCTGAGGAAGGGCCGCTGAACCAGGAGGCTCAGGCCGCGAGGGACTCGAGCCGGCGCCGCACCGCAATGGCGGCGAACCTGCCGGCGCGGTTGGCCCCGATCGTGCTGGCCGAGGGGCCGTAGCCGACGAGCTGCACGCGCGGGTCGGCCACGGCGGTGGTGCCGTCGAGCTGGATCCCGCCGTGCTCGCTGCGCAGGTGCAACGGCGCGAGGTGAGTGACGGCGGGGCGGAAGCCGGTCGCCCAGAGGATGGCGTCGACCTGCTCGAAGCGACCGTCGGCCCAGCGCACCCCGTCGGGCTCGACGCGATCGAACATCGGCAGCCGGTGGTAGGCACCGAGCGCCTCGGCCGCGCGCTCCTGCTCGCGCAGGGCGAGCCCGGTGACGCTGACGACGCTCTGCGGTGGGAGTCCACGTCGTACCCGTTCCTCGACCAGTGCGACCGCGGCCTGGCCCGCCTCCCGCGTGAAGTCGTCGGTGCGCCACACCGGTGGACGTCGGGTCACCCAGAGCGTCTCCGTGACGGGGGCCAGCTCACCGAGGAACTGCACCGCCGAGGCACCACCTCCGACGACCGCCACACGTCTCCCGCGGAAGTGCTCGGCACCGGGGTAGTCGACGGTGTGCAGCTGCTCGCCCGTGGAAGGTCTCCATGCCCGGATACCGCGGCACGAACGGCCGGTCCCAGGTGCCCGTGGCGTTCACGAGCGTGGCCGTCGTCCAGGTCCGGTCACCGGCGTGCACGACGAGCAGGTCGCCGTCGCTGGTCACCCGGTCGACGCGGACGGGCCGCACGACCGGCAGGTCGTGGACGCGCTCGTACTCGGCGAAGTAGTCGGCGACGGCCACGTTGGCGCGCCCCTCGTCGCGCACGGGCGGCTCCGAGTCCGGCAGCGCAGCGACACCGTGCACGTCGTCCATCGTCAGGGAGTCCCAGCGGTGCTGCCAGGCGCCACCCGGCGTCGCGTTGGCGTCCAGCACGACGTGCTCGATGCCCCGACGGCCCAGGTGGTACGACGTCGACAGCCCCGCCTGTCCCGCGCCGATGACGACCGATTCGAGCTCCTCCACCCCACGAGAACGCCGACCACGCACGCCGTATGCCCGGGACGCGCCTACGGTGACCCGGTGACCGAGTACGTCGAGGTGGCCCGCGCCGAGTCCGAGCGCGGCGAGGTGGTGCTGCGCCGGCGCGTCGAGGAGAACGCCGCCGACGCCCTGGAGCTCCGCGTGAACGGCGTCTTCGTGATGGACACCCACGAGACCTCGACGGAGACCGAGCTCGCTGCGGCAGCGCTGGACCTGGTGGCGTCGCCGCGCCGGGTCGTGGTCGGCGGCCTCGGCCTGGGCTTCACCCTGCAGCGGGTGCTCGCGGACCACCGGGTCGAGGAGGTGCGCGTCGTCGAGATCGAGGAGGCGCTGATCGGCTGGATGCGCGACGGCACCATCCCCCACGGGCGCGAGCTGCTGGCCGACAAGCGGCTGCGGGTGGTCGACGCCGACATCGTCCAGGCCGTGGCGGAGGCCATGTCGACGTACGACCTGGTGCTGCTCGACGTCGACAACGGCCCCGGCTACCTGGTGCACGCCGAGAACGAGCAGGTCTACGGGCACGACTTCCTCACCGGCGTACGACGCATCCTGGACGTGGGCGGTGTGCTGGCCGTCTGGTCGGCGAACCCGGCGCCCGAGCTGGCCCGGACCCTGGAGGACGTCTTCGGCAGCTGCACCGAGCACCCGCACGACGTGATGCTGGGCGCCCGTCCCGAGCGGTACTACCTGTATGTCTCGCGCCGCACCTGAGTAACGTCTGACGCATGAGCGAGCAGCAGGAGACGCGCACCGAGCACGACAGCATGGGCGACATCGAGGTGCCCAAGGACGCCCTCTGGCGGGCCCAGACGCAGCGGGCGGTGGAGAACTTCCCGATCAGCGGGGGCACCCTCGAGCCGGCCCACATCGTGGCGATGGCACGGGTGAAGAAGGCGGCGGCCCGGATCAACGCCGAGATCGGTCTGATCAGCGACGAGCAGGCCAAGGCGATCTCCGCCGGTGCCGACGAGATCATCGCCGGCGAGCACCACGACGCCTTCCCGATCGACGTCTTCCAGACCGGCTCCGGCACCAGCTCGAACATGAACATCAACGAGGTGCTGGCCTCGCTCGCCACCCGGGCCGGGGTCGAGGCGCACCCCAACGACCACGTCAACGCCAGCCAGTCGAGCAACGACACCTTCCCCACCTCGATCCACGTGGCCGCCACCGAGGCCACCACGCAACGACCTGCTGCCGGCGCTCGACCACCTCGCGAAGGCTCTCGAGGCGAAGGCCGACGAGTTCAAGGACTCGGTGAAGTCCGGTCGCACCCACCTGATGGACGCGACGCCGGTGATGCTCGGCCAGGAGATCGGCGGGTACGCCGCCGTCGTACGCCTCGGGATCGAGCGGCTCGAGTCGACGCTCCCCCGGGTCGCCGAGCTGCCGTTGGGCGGCACGGCGGTCGGCACCGGCATCAACACCCCCGAGGGCTTCGCCGCGAAGGTGATCGCCGACCTCGCCGAGGAGACCGGGCTGCCGTTCACCGAGGCGCGCAACCACTTCGAGGCGCAGGGCGGGCAGGACGCGCTGGTCGAGCTCTCCGGCCAGCTGCGGACGATCGCGGTCGGCCTGACCAAGATCTGCAACGACCTGCGCTGGATGTCCTCGGGGCCCACCGCCGGCCTGGCCGAGATCCGGCTGCCCGACCTGCAGCCGGGGTCGAGCATCATGCCCGGCAAGGTCAACCCGGTGCTGCCCGAGGCCACCCTGATGGTCTGCGCGCAGGTGATCGGCAACGACGCGGCGATGACCGTCGCGGGCGGGAGCGGGGCCTTCGAGCTCAACGTGATGCTGCCGGTGATGGCGCGCAACCTGCTCGAGTCGATCCGGCTGCTCGCCGCCGTCACCCCGCTGCTCGCCGACCGCTGCATCAGCGGCATCGAGGCCAACGAGGACCGGATGCTCGCCTACGCCGAGTCGTCGCCGTCGGTGGTGACCCCGCTGAACAAGCACATCGGCTACGAGGAGGCCGCCAAGGTGGCCAAGGCCGCGCTCAAGGAGGGCCGCACCATCCGCGAGCAGGTGATCGAGATGGGCTACGTCGAGCGCGGCGACCTCACCGAGGAGCAGCTCGACGCCGCCCTCGACGTGAGGTCGATGACCCACCCCGGCTGACCGGCGAGCGGGGGTTTTCTGCACGCCCCAGACCGGCGAGCGGGGGTTTTCTGCACGCCATCGGGGCGCGAGCGGGCGATCTCTGCTCACGTGCGATGGCGAGCAGCGTGCGGAAACACCCCGGTCGGCGACGTACGGCGTACCGCAATCCCCCGCTCGGCGGTGTACGGCGTACCGCAATCCCCCGCTCAGCGAGTTGTGTGGGCGATGATCGCCGGGACGACCTGGTCCCAGGTCGAGGGGGGTGGCGGCTCGTGGCCCATGCCCTCGACCACCAGGAGGTGGGCGCCGGGGATCTCGCGGGCGAGCGCCTCGCCGTGCGGGAGCGGGAACATCGGGTCGTCGGTGCCGTGCACGACGAGCGTCGGTGCGTGGATGTCGGCCATCGTCCGGGCGGGGCCCTCGTCGCCGCCGCCGATCACCAGCCAGTGGTTGACCACGGCCGCGTGCACGTCGACGGAGCGCTCCACCACCTGACGCGCGATCGCCCGGACGTGGTCCTCGTCGATGTCGAGGCTCCCGGCGAGGAGGCGCTGCACCCGGACGTGCTCGTCGGCGACCGCCTCCGGGTCGTCCCAGTCGACCGCGGAGGCGTCCTGGTCCAGGAGGGCGCTCACCTGCGGGTCCATCGGCGGCAGCGGCGTCGGGTCCTTGCGCTCGAACGCGCTGGTCGTCGCGACCAGGGTCAGGCTGAGCACCCGGTCGGGGAACCGCACCGCGAGGTCCTGCGCGATCCCGCCGCCCATCGAGACCCCGACGAGGTGCGCGGCCGCGATGCCCAGCCCGTCGAGCAGGCGCAGCGGGTCGAGGGAGAGGTCGTCGCCGGTGTACCCGGGCTCCCCCACCGGCCACGTCGTCGACTGCCCGGTGTCGCGGTTGTCGAAGCGCACCACCAACCGGCCGGCGTCGGCCAGCCGTTGGCAGAACGCCGGCTCCCACAGCTCCATCGACGACGTGGCGCCTGCCAGCAGCAGGACCGCCGGGTCCTGCGGGTCGCCGAAGGTCTCCGCGCACAGCTCCACCCCGTCGCCGACGGGCACCATCGTGACTGCCATGTGATCCCAGACCTCGATCGTTGCGAGAAATCATCGGTACCGTGACGAGGTGACCGCCACCGGGCGCCGCACCGCCATCGTCACGATGGCGGGGCTGCTGGTTGCCTTCCTGCTGGTGTGGGCCGCGGCCACCGGCCCGACCGGGCTGGCCGAGGGGATGCCCGACCGCCCCGTCGTGGACCAGCAGACCACGCATCGCGCCCTGCCCCAGCAGACCGACGACACCCAGGACGCGACCGACGTCCGGGGTGACACCGGCAAGTCCTACCGGGCGCAGTGGGTGCACGACCTCGTCGGGTTCACCGGGCTGCTGCTCGTGCTGTGGTTCCTCGGCTCGCTCCTGCGCATCGTGGTCGACCTGGTGGGCCCGCGGCTCTCCGCCAAGCAGCTCGTGGTCGATCTCGACCCCCTGCCCGACGTCCAGGCGGGCCGCGAGGCGCTCACCCGCGACCGCGACCGGCTGCGCGAGGCCCTGGACTCCACCGACATCCGCAACGGCATCGTGGCGTGCTGGGTGCTGATGGAGCAGGAGGCCGCCGAGGCGGGCGTCGTACGACGACCCGCGGAGACCGCCACCGAGCTCGTCGTCCGCTTCCTGCACACCCTCGACCTCGACCCGCGGCCGGTGGCCGAGCTGGCCGGGCTCTACCACGAGGCGCGGTTCTCCACCCACCCGCTCAGCGAGGACGCCCGCGACCGGGCCCGTGCGGCGCTCGCGGCGATCCACGAGGAGCTCGCGCACCTCGAGGCGACCACATGAGGACGGACCGCCGCGCCTGGCTCGGCCGCCTGGTGGTGGCCGTGCTGGTCGGCGTCGTCGTCAACGCGCGTGCTGAGCGGCCTGTCCGTCGACCACGACACCGCCCTGGTCGGCGCTGCTCGCGGCCACGACCGTCGCCGTCGGCGTGCTCACCCTCGAGGCCCTGGACTCGGCGACCCGGATGCCCTGGGTCGCCCGGCGCCTCGACGCGCTCCCCGACCGCGGCGAGGACACCCGGACCGCGATGTACCGCCACGTCGTGGAGGCGCACATGACCTCCCGCGAGGCCGACGACGCCGTGGTCTGGCAGCTGGCCGACCTCGCCCGCCGGCGGCTGCGGCAGGTGCACGGCCTGCGACCCCAGGACGACCCCGCCCGCACCGAGCAGCTGCTGGGCCCCCTGCTGGCCGAGTGGGTCTCCCACGACCGCCGCGACCGCTACACCCCCGGCCAACGGCACCGCCGCTACACCGTGGCGGCCCTCGGCGAGGTCGTCCGACGGATCGAGGCCCTATGAACTGTGAGGCACTGTGAGCACCCGACTGACCACCGAGGAGGCCGGCGACCTCGCCGCCGCCGTGCTGGGCCGGGTCTCCTCGGTCGTGATCGGCAAGACCGCGCCCCTGCGGCTGGTCCTGGCCGGGATCCTGGCAGGCGGGCACGTGCTGCTCGAGGACTTCCCGGGGCTCGGCAAGACGCTGGCCGCGCGGTCGTTCGCCCAGGCCCTCGGCCTGGAGTTCACCCGCGCGCAGTTCACCCCCGACCTCCTGCCCGCCGACCTGACCGGCTCCTTCATCTACGACCAGCGGGTGAGCGAGTTCGAGTTCCGGCCCGGGCCCCTGTTCACCGGGCTCCTGCTGGCCGACGAGATCAACCGCACCCCGCCCAAGACCCAGGCGGCCCTCCTCGAGGCGATGCAGGAGCGACAGGTCACCGTCGAGGGCCGCACCTTCCCGCTCGCCCCGCCGTTCCACGTCCTCGCCACGGCCAACCCGGTCGAGTACGAGGGCACCTACCCGCTGCCGGAGGCCCAGCTCGACCGGTTCCTGCTCCGCGTCGCCTTCGGCTACCCCACGGCCGAGGAGGAGTACGACGTCCTGCGCAGCCGGGTCTCCCGACGGCAGGAGGCGGTCGTGCTCGAGCCGGTCATCGACGCCGAGGGGCTGCTGGCGATGCAGGCGGCCGTCGAGGAGGTGGAGGTCGACCGCAGCGTCGGCGAGTACTGCGTCGCCCTGGTCACCGCCAGCCGCGGCCACCGCGACGTGCTGGTCGGTGCCTCGCCGCGCGGGTCGCTGGCGCTGATGCTGAGTGCCCGCGCGCTCGCGGTGATCTCCGGCCGCGACTACGTCCTGCCCGAGGACGTCAAGGCGGTCGCGCCTGCCGTGCTCGGCCACCGGATCACCGTGAAGCCGGAGCTGTGGATGACCGAGGTGACCGGCCTGGGCGTCGTGGAGTCGCTGCTGGCGTCCGTGCCGACCCCCGCGGCGCGGGAGAACGAGCGCTCGGGTCACTGATGTCCGACCCCAGCCGTCTCCAGCACAGCCTGCGCGGCAGCTGGCGGCTCACCGGCGCGGCCGTGCGGGCGACCGCGGTGGCCGTGCTCGCAGCCCTGGCGGGCGTCGCCCTCGGGCGGGCCGACCTGCTGGTCCTGGCCGTGCCGTTCGGCCTGATGGCCGCCCTGGCCCTGACCAGCCCGCCGACCGGCGCCGTCTCCGCCCGGGTGCGGGTGGCCGACCGGTGGCTCCACGAGGGGCAGAGCACCCGCCTGCGGATCACCGTCGAGAGCAGCGACGCGCTCGAGCAGGTGACCACCACGCTCGCGCGGCCGGCGTACGTCGCCACCCAGCCCGCCACGGGCATGGTCTCGACGACCCCGCGCGCCGCCGATCGCGAGGTCGTCCTGGAGCTCGCGGTGAGCCCGCGCCGCTGGGGGCTGCGCTCGGCGGGCACGCCGATGATGGCGGCCACGAGCCCGTGGGGCGGCTACCGGTGGGGCCCGCAGCGACTGCCCGAGGCGACGATGATGGCGCTGCCGGAGACCCGGGCGTTCAGCTCCGGGGAGAGTCCCCACCCGGTGGGGCTGATCGGCCAGAACCGCTCACGCCGGGCGGGCGACGGCTCGGAGTTCCACGCGATCCGGCCCTTCCAGCCCGGTGACCGGTTGCGCCGCGTGAACTGGCGCACGACGCTGCGCACCGGCACGCTGCACGCCGTCGGGACCAGCTCGCAGGAGGACAGCGCGGTCCTGATCCTGCTCGACGCGGTCGCCGACGTCGGCGCCAGCGGGGGCATCGACGGGCCGGCCAGCACCCTCGACGTCGGGGTCAGGGCCGCCTCGGCGCTGGCCGCGCACCACATCCGCGTCGGCGACCGGGTGTCCCTGCGGGTGCTCGGGCGCACCGGTCAGGTGCTCGGGCCGGGCTCGGGCCGGCGCCACCAGCGGCGGCTGCAGGAGCTGCTCGCGCAGGTGAAGCCCGGGTGGCCGGACATGTTCACCACCCGGCGCCTGCGGCTGCGGGCCACCGCAGGCACGGTCGTCGTCGTGCTCTCGCCGCTGCTGACGCCGGAGACCACCACGGTGCTGGTCTCGCTCGCCCAGCGCGGGCTGAGCGTCATCTGCATCGACACCCTGGCCGAGGGGATCGTCCCGGAGCCGGCCCGCGATCCCGCCTCCGCGGCGCGGCTGGCCTGGCGGATGCGGCTGCTCGAGCGGCAGATGGAGGTCACCGAGGTGACCCGCCGAGGCATCCCGGTGGTCCCGTGGCGGGGTCCCGGCACCCTCGACCAGGTGCTGCAGCAGCTCGCCCGCCGGGCGAGGCTGCCGCGGGAGGTGTCGCGGTGAGCCAGGTCCAGAGCGCCGCCCGCGCAGCGCCGCCGCCTGTATCCCGACCTGGGGCAGGTCGTGCTGCGCACGATGGTGGTCGTCGGCGTGCTCCTCGCCCTCGTGGCCGCCCTGGCCGCGGGCGCCCGGCCGTCGGACTGGGTGCAGCTGGCGGTGGTCGGGCTGGCCGTCGTCACCGCGGTGCGGCCGGAGTCGATCGCCGGGGTCGCCGCCCTCGGCGGGACCGCCTACGTGTGGGCGCTGTCCCCGGAGCCGCTCTCGCCGCTGGTGCTGCTGGCCGCCGGCGGGATGGTGCTGGCCCACGTCTCCGCGCTCGTGGCCGCCCAGGGGCCGGCCCTGATGCGCGTCGACCCGGGTCAGGTCAGGCTGTGGCTGCTGCGCGGCGTCCTGCTCTGGCTGGCCGCGGCCGCCGTCTGGGGCCTCGCCCTGCTGGTGCAGGACCACCCGGGCGGGCGCACGACGTACGCCGTCGGGCTGTTCCTGCTCGCCGCGCTGGCCGTCGTGGGGACCCGCCTGGTCGCGCCGGCGGGTCGGGTGACGGCTAGTAGGTGCCGTGCGAGCTCTTGTAGCCCGCGGCCGCGCAGGCCGAGCCGTAGCGCTCCTTGATGTAGCCGAGGCCCCACTTGATCTGGGTGACCGGGTTGTTCTCCCAGTCGGGACCGGCCGACGACATCTTGGAGCCGGGCAGCGCCTGCGGGATCCCGTAGGCCGAGGAGCTCGGGTTGTCGGCGTGGATGTTCCAGCCGGACTCCTGGCTCCAGATCGCGTCGATGCAGCTGAAGTCCGAGGGCGACATGCCGAACTGCGGCATCAGTGCCTTCGCCAGCGTGCGCGGGTCGGCGGAGGAGAGGTCCTCCGAGCCCGTCTTGGCCGGGCCGGAGGCGTTGGACAGGTTGCGCTGCTTGGCCAGGGAGGCCAGCGGCGCGCGGTCCTCCGAGCGCGACACGGTGGGGACGTCGCGCTGGGCGACGTCCGAGGCGCTCAGGTGCTGCGCGGACGGGCGGGCGGCGCCGGCGATCGACAGGGCCGCCGGCGAGCCGGAGGCGGGCGTGGTGGCGACGAGGACGCCGCCGCCGACGACCAGCCCGGTCGCGGCCAGCGAGATGCCGGACAGCAGGGCAGCCATGCGGACGCCGCGGGCCCGGCCGGTACGGCGTTCGGGCGCGCTGCGGTGCGTGGGGGTGCGGTGCTCAGACAAGGGTGAACCCAACGGTTGACGACATGGACGTCAGCCGCGCTCGAGTGTCGGCTGGGGGAATCAGCGCACGAACGCGAAGGGGAAGAGGCTCCACCAGAACACAGGAACCGGGTGCTTGCAAACTCAAGCACGTGTGGGTGTGTCGCCCCTCACAGGAGAGGCGCCGGTCACATGGTCACGTGCTCCAGCATCTCGGTGACCAGCGCCGCGATCGGCGACCGCTCGGACCGGGTGAGCGTGACGTGCGCGAACAGCGGGTGACCCTTGAGGCGGTCGACGACCGCGACGACGCCGTCGTGGCGACCCACCCGGAGGTTGTCGCGCTGGGCCACGTCGTGGGTGAGGATCACCTTGGAGTTGGCGCCCATGCGCGAGAGCACCGTCAGCAGCACGTTGCGCTCCAGCGACTGCGCCTCGTCGACGATCACGAACGCGTCGTGCAGGGAGCGCCCGCGGATGTGGGTCAGCGGCAGCACCTCGAGCATGCCCCGGTCGAGCACCTCGTCGACGACGTCGGGGGTGGTGATCGCGCCGAGGGTGTCGAAGACCGCCTGGCCCCAGGGCGACATCTTCTCCGACTCGCTGCCGGGGAGGTAGCCGAGCTCCTGGCCACCGACCGCGAACAGCGGCCGGAAGACGACGACCTTCTTGTGCTGGCGGCGCTCGAGCACGGTCTCCAGACCGGCACACAGGGCCAGCGCGGACTTGCCGGTGCCGGCGCGGCCGCCGAGGGAGACGATGCCGATCTCGGGGTCGAGCAGCAGGTCGAGGGCGATCCGCTGCTCGGCGGAGCGGCCGTGGATGCCGAAGGCCTCGCGGTCGCCGCGGACGAGGTGCACCCGCTTGTCGGCCCGGACCCGGCCCAGGGCGCTGCCCCGCTCGGACATCAGCACCAGGCCGGTGTGGCAGGGCAGCTCGCGCGCCTCGTCGAGGTCGATCACCTGGTCGTCGTACAGCCCGTCGAGGTCGTCGGCGGTGACCTCGATCTCCTGCATGCCGGTCCAGCCGGCGTCGGACTCGTGGATCTGCTCGCCCTGGTACTCCGCGGCGTCGAGGCCCACGGCCGAGGCCTTGATCCGCATCGGGAGGTCCTTGGAGACGAGCGTGACCCGGTGGCCCTCGTTGGCGAGGTTCTGCGCCACCGCGAGGATCCGGGTGTCGTTGTCACCGAGGCGGAAACCGGAGGGCAGCGCGTCGGGATCGGTGTGGTTCAGCTCGACGCGGACGGTGCCGCCCTCGTCGCCGATCGGCACCGGCTCGTCGAGGCGGCCGTTGACCACCCGGAGCTCGTCGAGCATCCGCAGGGCGGAGCGCGCGAAGTACCCCAGCTCGGGATGGTGGCGCTTGCCCTCGAGCTCGGTGATCACCACGACAGGGAGCACTACCTCGTGCTCCTCGAAGCGCCTGATCGCCGCCGGATCGGCCAGCAGGACCGATGTGTCCAGGACGAACGTCCTGCGAGTGGACTGGGGCTGAGTAGTAGTTGAGCGCTTCGCTGAAGTCACAGGATCTGATCGCCTCCCGTGCCGACCGCCGGGTGCAGCCGACACCGGAAACGTAAGCCCGGCCTCGTGTCCCACGGCGACGCCACGCCCTAACGGACGGTGAACCTCAGGCGCCGAATCTCCGGTTGCGCTCGGCGTAGGCGCGGACGGCACGCAGGAAGTCGACGCGGCGGAAGTCGGGCCAGTAGGCCTCGCAGAAGTAGAACTCGCTCTGGGCGCTCTGCCAGAGCAGGAAGCCCCCGAGCCGCTGCTCGCCGCTGGTGCGGATCACCAGGTCGGGGTCGGGCTGGCCCTTGGTGTAGAGGTGCTCGGCGATGTGCTCGACGTCGATCACCCCGGCCAGCTCCTCGAGCGTGGTGCCCTTGCCGGCGTGCTCGTGCAGCAGGGAGCGGACGGCGTCGGCGATCTCGCGGCGGCCGCCGTACCCCACGGCGATGTTGACCAGCAGCCCGTCGACCTCGCGGGTGGACTCGGCGGCCACCTTGAGGCGCTCGGCGATGTCGGCCGGGAGCAGGTCGAGCGCGCCCACGGGGTGCAGCCGCCAGCGCCGCTGCTCGGCCAGGGTCTCCACGGCGTCGGCGATGATGCCGAGCAGGGGCTCGAGCTCCTTGGCCGGGCGGTTCAGGTTGTCGGTCGAGAGCAGCCACAGCGTGACCACCTGCACGCCGATCTCCTCGCACCACCCGAGCATCGGCTCGATGTTCGCGGCACCCGCCCGGTGGCCGTGCGCGGTGTCGGCGCCGACGGCCTTCGCCCAGCGCCGGTTGCCGTCGAGCATGACCCCGACATGAGCCGGGATCCGCTCCCGCGGGAGCCGGCGGACGACACGAGCCTCGTAGGCCGGATAGAGCACGCGTCGTACCGCTCGCTTCCAGTCCGCCACGGCCACGACTGTACCCGCGCAGCACCCCCGTAGTCTGGCCGTCATGGCACCCGAGCAACCACTCCCCACTCGGGTCTCTGAGCACGCCCACGAGGCGGCTGAGCACGTGATCGAGCGGGTGCGCGAGGTCAAGCGACGACGTCAAGCCGAAGCTGCGCGGCTGGCTGCACGCCGCCACCACTCCCCTGGCCCTGGCGGCGGGGATCGTGCTGTTCGTGCTGTCCCCCACGCTGGCCACGCGGGTCGGGTCGGCGGTCTTCGCCAGCTCGGCGATCCTGCTGTTCACCGTCTCGGCGATCTACCACCGCGGCAACTGGTCACCCCGCACGTGGGCGTTCCTGCGGCGCTTCGACCACTCCAACATCTTCCTGCTGATCGCCGGGTCCTACACGCCGTTCGCGCTGATCCTGCTGCACGGCCAGGCCCGGGTGGTCCTGCTGTCGATCGTGTGGACGGGCGCCATCCTCGGCGTGTTCTCCCGGATCTTCTGGATCGACGCCCCGCGCTGGATCTACGTGCCGATCTACGTCGCGCTCGGCTGGGTGGCGATCTTCTACGCCGACGACTTCGCCACCGCCGGGACGGCCGTGATCACCCTGATCGCCGTGGGCGGCGGCCTCTACACGCTCGGTGGGCTGGTCTACGGCTTCAAGAAGCCGGACCCGTTCCCCGCCTGGTTCGGCTTCCACGAGGTGTTCCACACCTTCACCATCGCCGCGATCATCTGCCACTACGTCGCCGCCTCGCTGGCGACGTACCGGCTGCGCTAGCGTCCCGTCCGGCTGGGACGTCATCGAATGTGGTCGCGAGGAACCACGTTCGTGATGACGTCTGGTCCGGGCGACCCACAAGCAGCTAGCGACCCTTGCCGATCGTCTCCTCGACGATCGAGTTGAGCCGGGCCGCGACCGGCCAGCCGGCGTAGTGGGCGACGAAGACGACGATCTCGCGCAGGGCGTCGTCGTCCAGCTCGCCGTTGCGGTAGGCGGCGGGGATCTGGAGGCCGAGCACGTCCTGGCCGCCGTGGGTGGCGAGCATCCCGATCAGCAGCAGCCGGCGGTCGCGGTCGGAGAGGCCGGGCCGGTTCCAGATGTCGGCGAAGAGGTGGTCGGCGGTGTACCGGAAGAAGTCGCCCTCGCCGTCGCTCATCTCGAAGCCGTAGACCTGCTCCATCCGGCGCAGACCCTGCCGCCGGGTCTCGGACATCTCGTCGCTCATGAGTCCGATAGTCCCAGTCCGGGGCCGAGCCGCTCGAGCGCCAGCCGTGCCAGCGGTACGTCGACCCCGAGCTCGTCGGCCAGTCCGATCGCGAACCCGAGGTCCTTCTCCCCCAGGGCCAGCACGTGGCCGAAGACGTCGTACCAGAAGTCGTCGGGGGCGATCGGAGCCGTGCTGGAGCGGTGCATGATCGCGCCCGGCCCGCCGGTGATCGTGTCGGTGTGGCGTACGACGTCCCCCAGCGCGCGCAGGTCGAGGCCGGCCGCCTCCGCCAGCCGCTGGGCCTCGGTGACCGCGGCGAAGGAGACGAAGTGGATCAGGTTGCGGGCCAGCTTGAAGCGGGTGCCGGCGCCGACCGGGCCGGCGTGCACGACCTCGCTGCCCATCAGCCGCAGCACCTCCTCGACGCGGGCGAAGTCCTCCGCGTCGCCGCCGACCATGATCGCCAGCGTCCCGTCCACGGCACCCATCGGCGCCGCCGCTCACCGGGGCGTCGACGAGGTGCACTCCGCGCTCCGCGGCCCGGGCCGCGAGCTCCGCGGGCGTGTCCGGCCCGACGGTCGAGTGCACCACCACGAGCAGTCCCTCGCGGGGATCGGCGAGCAGCCCGTCGAGCACCTCGCGGACCTGGTCGTCGTCGCGCACCATCACGCAGACCACGTCCACGGTCGAGCGGCGAGCGAAGCGAGGTCGCCGGCCACCGCGGCGCCGAGTGACGCCAGCTCGGCAAGCGGGCCCGGGCGCGACGTCGTACACCGTGAGCTCGTGCGGCGAGGCGGCCAGCCGCACCGCCATCGGCATGCCGATGTTGCCCAGCCCCACGAACCCCAGCCTCATCGGAAGCTCTGTCATCGAAACACCTGCCCGCCGTCGACCGCGAGGATCTGCCCGGTGACCCACGCCGCCTCGTCGGAGAGCAGGAACAGGCAGGCGCCGACCATGTCGTCGGGCTGGCCCATCCGCTTGATCGCGAGCCCCTTGACCAGCTCCTTGGCGGCGTCGCCGGCCTGCGTGCGGGTGGCCTCGGTGTCGGTCGGGCCCGGCGCGATCGCGTTGACGCGGATGCCCATCCCGCCCAGCTCGTGGGCCAGCTGCTGGGTCAGCCCGTTCACGCCGACCTTGGCCAGGCCGTAGAAGCCGGAGTAGAGCCAGGCGGCCGTCGAGCTCTGGTTGACGATCGCGCCGCCACCGCGCGCCTGCATCTGCGGGTAGACGGCGCGAGTCATCACCAGCGCGCCGTCCATGTTCACGGCCATGAACGACTTGTAGTAGTCCCAGTCGACGCTGACCAGCAGGTCGAACTTCATCGCGCCGTAGATCGCCGCGTTGTTGACCAGCAGGTCGATCCCGCCGTACGCCGCCACGGTGGCCTCCGCCATCGCGGCCGCCGACTCCGGTGAGGAGACGTCGGTGCGCACGAACATCGCCGTGCCGCCGGACTCCTCGATGGCAGCGGCGGTCGCAGCACCCGACTCGTTGACGTCGGCGACGACCACCGAGGCGCCCTCGGCCGCCAGCGCACGTGCGTACGCCTCGCCGATGCCCTGGGCCGCACCGGTGACGACGGCGACCTTCCCCTCGAAGCTCATGCCGGCTCCGCGATCAGCTTGGTCTCGAGGTACTCCTCGAAGCCGGCCACGCCCATCTCGCGGCCGATGCCCGACTGCTTGTAGCCGCCGAAGGGCGCATCCGCGTTGAACCACACTCCCCCGTTGACCGCCATCGTGCCCGGTGCGGATCCGCGCGGCCACCGCCTTCGCCCGCTCCAGCGAGCCGTCGACCGAGCCGGAGAGCCCGTACGGCGAGTCGTTGGCGATCCGCACCGCGTCGTCGTCGCCGTCGTGCGCGATCACCACCAGCACCGGGCCGAAGATCTCCTCGCGCGCCACCCGCGACTCGTTGTCGAGGCCCGCGACGACCGTGGGGCGGATCCAGTAGCCACCCTCCTTGGTGTCGTCGACCGACCCACCGGCGGCGAACGTGCCACCGTCGGCCACGGCCTGCTCGAGGTAGGACACGATCCGGTCGCGCTGCCGCTCGTTGATCACCGGCCCGCACACCGTGCCCGGGTCGGTGGGGTCGCCGGCGCCGAGCATCTCCATCGTCTCCGCGGCCACCTGCACCGCCTCGTCGTACCGCTCGCGCGGGACGAGCAGCCGCGTGGTCAGCGCGCAGCCCTGCCCGGCGTGGATGCTCACCGAGAACGCCGCCGTGCCGACGGCCGCCTTCAGGTCGGCGTCGTCGAGCACGATCGCCGCCGACTTGCCACCGAGCTCGAGGAACACCTTCTTCAGCGTCGGCGCGGCAGCCGCCATGATCGCCCGGCCGGTGGCGGTCGAGCCGGTGAACGAGACCAGGTCGACGCGCGGGTCGGTCGCCAGCACCGCAGCGACCGCGTCGTCCGACGGCGTCACCACGTTGAGGACGCCCGGCGGCAGGTCGGTGCGCTCGGCCGCGAGGCGGCCCAGCTCGCAGGCCAGCCACGGGGTGTCCGGCGCCGGCTTGAGCACGACGGTGTTGCCCGCGGCGAGTGCCGGCCCGATCTTGGCGAGGTTGATCTGGTTGGGGAAGTTCCACGGGGTGATCGCGGCGACCACCCCGACCGCCTCGCGCCGGATCGTGCGGCGGGTCGGGATGCCCATCGGCTCGGCGACGCCCAGATCGGTCTCCCACTCGTACGACGCCGCGAGGTCGACCATCCAGCCCAACGACTCCACCGGCACGTCGTACTGCGGCCCCGCGGTGAGGAAGGCCGGTGCCCCCGCCTCGGCGGTGGTCAGCGCCCGCATCGCCTCGCCCTCCTCCACCAGCGCCTCGTGGAGCTGGCGCAGGCAGTGCACCCGGAAGTCGTGGTTCGTCGACCAGTCGGTGTCGTCGAAGGCGCGGCGGGCCGCCGCGATCGCCGCGTCGAGGTCGTCGGCCGTGGCGTCGGGAGCCTCGCCGATCTGCTGCCCCGTCGCGGGGTTGACGATCGGGAAGGTGCCCGCGGAGGAGGCCTCGACGAGCTTGCCGTCGACCAGCATGCGTGGCCCGGGTCAGGGCGTCATCCGTGGGCCTCCTGGGTGACGTGCTCGCCGGCCTCGACGGGCGGCGGCCAGATCGTCGAGGGCAGGTCGGCACGGCGGTAGTGGCCGGGCTGAGACAGGCCGTCGAGCCCCATCCGGTCCAGCAGCCCCTGCGGGGCCCGCCCGGACGCCGCCACGGCCAGGAACGTCTCCGCCACCGAGCCGAGGTCGAACCAGTCGCGCTGCCAGGCGATCTCCAGCCCGTCGGCGCCGTCCTGCAGGCCGAACCACGAGCCGCCGATGCCGAGCACCTCGTACTCGCGGCCGTCCTCGTCGTCGATCCCGGCCCGCTGCTTCCAGAAACCGAGCACCATCTGCTGGCGCTCGTCGGTCATCGTCGCGACGTAGTCGTAGTGCCACCCGTCGAGGCCGGCCATCTCGGTGCCCAGCGCCCACTCGCGGATCTGCTCGCGCCCGACGGCCATGAAGTGCTCGTCCGGGGTGTACATCCACCCGTACGTCGCGTCCTCGGCGTAGAAGTCGGCCAGGCCGCTCCAGTCGCGGGTCTGCTCGGCCGCGCGGTTGGCCGCGAGCCAGCGCTGCCAGAACTCGTCCATCGCACCCATCAGTCCTCCTCGATCGTCAGGGCCATCGCCGGGCAGTAGCGAACGGCGCGGCGACCTGCTCGCGCAGCGAGTCCTCGGGGTGCTCCACGAGCACGACGACCTGTGTCGGCGTCCGCGTCGAAGCCGAAGACGCTCGGCGCCTCCGTCTGGCACACCTGGTGCGCCTGGCACAGGTCGAGGTCGGCGACGGCCCTCACGAGCGCCTCCGGTACGTCACCCGGCACGGCTGCTCGAGCTGGATGACCATCTTGGAGCAGTCGTCGCGGTAGGTCTCGGGTGGCTTGGGCCATCTCGAACTCGTAGTCGCGCAGGAGCACCGAGAAGATCGCCTTGAGCTGCATCATCGCGAAGGCGTTGCCGACGCAGCGGTGCCGGCCGGCGCCGAACGGGATCCAGGTCCACCGGTTGGCGACGTCCTCCTGGCGGGGGTCGAGGTAGCGGCTCGGGTCGAACCGGTCCGGCTCGGGGAAGTCCTCGGGGATCCGGTTGGACACGCGCGGGGAGGAGGCGACCATGGTGCCGGCGGGGATCGCGTGACCCGCGAGCTCGACGTCCTCCTGCGCCAGCCGCATCAGGATGATCAGCGGCGGGTGCAGCCGCAGCGTCTCCTTCAGCACGGCCTCGAGGCGCGGGATCGAGCGCAGCGCCTGGAAGGAGACGGCCGAGCCGTCGGCGTAGAGCTCGTCGAGCTCGGCCACGACGTCGGCCATCACCTCCGGGTGGCGCAGCAGCTCGATCAGCGCCCAGGCCGCCGTGCCGGAGGAGGTGTGGTGCCCGGCGAACATCATCGAGATGAAGATCCCGGTGATGTAGTCGGCGCCCATGTCCAGCGAGATCAGCACGTCGAGGAGGTCGCGCTCCTCCTTCGGCACCGGGCCTCGCTCCACCCGCGAGTCGATGATCGCCTGCACCAGCGCGACCAGCTCCACCCGTGCCGCGTCGCGACGACGGAACGAGTCGATGTCGGCGTACGGGTCGACGTACGCCAACGCGTCGGTGCCGCGCTCGAGCTCGTGGTAGAAGTGCGCGAACGAGCTGTCCAGCTGCTCGCGGAACGGCTGCCCGATCAGGCACGACGACGTCGTGTAGATGGTCAGCTCGGCGAACCAGTCGAGCAGGTCGATCTCGCCCTCGTCCCCCCAGGCGGCGACCATCCGCTCGACCTCGTGCTCGATCGTCGCGGCGTGGCCGCGCATCTGCTCCCCGCGCAGCGCCTGGTTCTTCAGCATCTGCTGGCGCTCCTCGGGGCGAGGCGTCGAAGACGACGCCCTCCCCGAAGATCGGCGTCATGAAGGGGTAGGCCGCCGCCTGGTCGAGCGTGGTGTCGGGGGCGCGGAAGAACTCCTCGTTGGCCGCGGCGCCCGAGACCATCACGACCTCCTTGTCCGCCAGCGAGAAGCGACCGATGTCGCCGCACTCCTCCCGCACGCGGGTGAGCAGGTCGACCGGGTCGGTGCGCAGGTCCTCGAGGTGGCCGTACGGCGACTCGGGGAACCGGCGCGAGACCTCCGGCACGTCGATCGAGCTTGTCGAGATCATGCGTCCACCACCGGTGCTTCGGGAGTGACCTCGACGAGGTTCAGGTGCACGCCGCGCGGTGCGGAGACCACGGTCGTGATCGCCTCGGCGACGGCGGCGGGCTTGAGGAAGTGCGGGTGCCGGGCGTGGCCGAACCGCACCCAGTGGTTCAGCACGTCCGCCGCCGCGTCGTCGTCCCAGTCCGAGCCCATCTCGCTCCACGTCGGCCCCGGCCGTACGACGCTGGCCCGCACCCCGGTGCCCTCGAGCTCCATCTGCATCGACTGCGCCATCCCTTCGAGGCCCCACTTGCCGGCGGCGTACGCAGCCGTGAACGGACGCGCTCTCACGGCAACGTCCGACGAGACGAGCACGACGTCGCCGCGGCGGCGCTCGACCATGCCCGGCACGAACGCGTGCACGAGCCGGTGCGCACCGACGAGGTTGAGGTCGAGCTCACGGGCGAAGCGCTCGCTGTCGATCTCG
The DNA here is from genome assembly GCA_963794725.1 of uncultured Actinomycetota bacterium. Taxonomy (GTDB): domain Bacteria; phylum Actinomycetota; class Actinomycetes; order Propionibacteriales; family Nocardioidaceae; genus Marmoricola. Next base: position 11,518 of record CAWCFR010000022.1, on the reverse strand, counting down.
TGGACCACGCCCGGCGCGACGGCGCCGGCGCACGACACCACGCACCTCGACGTCACCGAGGTCGGCGGCGACCGCGTCGGCGAAGGCGGCCACCGAGCCGGCGTCGTGCAGGTCCAGCGGGTGCGCGACGGCCTCGAGCCCCTCGCTGCGCAGGGTCTCGACCACCTGCTCGCACCGCTCCACCCGTCGTGCTCCCAGCGCCACGGGGAACCCGGCGGCGGCGAGGGCGATCGCGGTGGCGGCGCCGATGCCCGACGACGCCCCGGTCACGACGGCCGGGCGGCGCGACGGCTGCTCGTACTTCCCACTCATCGCGTCACCACGCGCACCGGCAGGTGGGCGAAGCCGCGCACGTTGGCGGAGTAGAACCGCACCGCCCCGTCGTGGTCGGCCTCGATGCTGCCGGCCCGCTCGACCAGCGCCCGGAGCACCGTGCGCGCCTCGAGCCGCGCCAGGTTGGCACCGAGGCAGAAGTGCCGCCCGCCGCCGAAGCTCATCGACTGCTGGAGCTGGGCCGGGGCACGGTCGAGGTCGAAGCGGTCCGGGTCGGTGAAGACGCGCTCGTCGCGGTTCGCGGCCCCCAGGCCGAGCAGCAGCTTCGAGCCTGCGGGGGCCGTGACGCCGTGCAGGGTGAGGTCGTCCACCAGCAGGCGGGCCAGCAGCTGGGTCGCGGTGTCGAAGCGCAGCGACTCCTCGATCCAGACGTCGACGAGCGCGGGATCCGCGAACACGCGGGCGAGCTGGCCCGGGTCGGCAGCGAGGTGGTACATCGCGTTGCCGAGCAGCTTGGTGGTGGTCTCGTTGCCCGCCACGACCATCAGGAAGAGGAAGCCGATGATCTCCTGGTCGGTCATCCGGTCGTTCTCGTCCTCGACGGCGAGCAGCGCGCTGGTCAGGTCGTCGCCCGGCTGCTTCCGCTTCTGCACCAGCAGGTCGGTGTAGTAGCCGAGCAGCTCCAGCGCCGCCTCCATGCCGGCAGGAGGGACGTCGCGCAGGCCGGGCTCGCGGTGGACGAGCAGGTCGGCCAGGCGCCGTACCTCGTCGCGGTCCGCGCGCGGCACGCCGAGCATCTCGGAGATCACGTCCATCGGCACCTTGCCGGCGAGGTCGCCGACCCAGTCGAAGTCCCCGGCCTGCAGGCACTGCTCGAGGTAGTGGTCGGTGATCCGCTGGATCTGCGTCTCGAGCCCGGCCACCCGGCGCGGGGTGAAGCCCTTGGACACCAGCCTGCGCAGCCGGGTCTGCTCCGGCGGGTCCATCGCGAGGAAGGACATCGACTTGTGCGCGTGGCGCGTCCAGGCGCTCGCGTCGAGGCGTGACGCCCATCCGGTTGCTGAAGCCCTGGTCGGTGCGGAACACCCGGTGCACGTCCTCGTGGCGGCTGAGCACCCAGAAGTCGTGCTCCTCGTTGTGGTGCAGCGGCTCCTCGTCCCGCAGTCGCTGGTACGTCGGGTACGGGTCGTCCTGCAGCGCGTAGTCGTAGGGGTCGAAGGTGATCGCGCTCATGCCTGGTCCTTCATGTCTGCCTCTCATGATCACGTCGACCACGGAGTCGAGCCGTGCACCGAGCTCGGCGTAGGTGATCAGCCCGACGCCCGCCTGCAGCAGGGCGCCGGACAGGGCCAGCACCAGGGTGTCGAGCAGGTCGGGATCGGCGTCGTCGCCGACGGCCACCCGGAAGTCGGCCAGGAACTCCGCACCGATGCGCAGCCGGAGCCGCGCGACGTCGGGGTCACCCCCGAGCAGCGCAGGAGTCACGGCCGCCGCGAGCTCGGGAGCCGCGGCCAGCCGCTCGGCGAGCCGGCGGGTGACGCTCTGCACCCGCCGCACCGGTGTGCGGCCCCGCGGCGTGAAGCCGCGGTCGGCGACGAGGTAGCGGTGGAACAGCTCGGCGAAGAGGTGGTTCTTCGAGGCGAGGTAGGTGTACGCCGTGGCCGGTCGAGACACCGGCCCGATGGGCCACCGTCCGGATCGTCAGCGCCTCGTGCCCGACGGCGCGGAGCTCCTCCTCGCCGGCGGCCAGCAGTCGCTCCACCGTCTCCGCCTGGCGGGTGTTGAGCGCCTGGCGCGGCGCCGTGGACAACTGACTGGACACCTGTCCAATCTAGAACACGTTCTTGTCCAGCGGCAAGGGTCCGGGGTAGAACGTGGGCATGCCCAGCCGCTATGCCAGCCTCTCGCGGGCGGAGCTGGCGAGCACTGGTGCCGGAGCTGCTGCTCATCGGCCAGCTGATCGACCGCTCCGGGATGGCGTGGTGCATCTCCGCGTGGGGCCGCGAGGAGATGGCCCAGGTCGCCATCGAGGAGTGGGCAGCCGCCTCCCCCGTCTACACGAAGCGGATGCAGCGCGCACTGGGCTTCGAGGGCGACGACGTGGTCACCATCTTCAAGGGGCTCCAGCTCGACATCGGCGCTCCCCCGCAGTTCATGGACTTCCGCTACGCCGTGCAGGATCCATGGCACGGCACCTTCCACCTCGACCACTGCGGCGCCCTGATGGACGTCGAGCCGATGGGCGAGTCCTACGTGCGCTCGATGTGCCACGACATCGAGGACCCGACGTTCGACGCCACCGCGGTCGCCACCAACCCGCGAGCGCAGGTGCGGCCCGTCCACCGCCCCCCGCGCCTGCCAGCAGGACGCACGCCGCACTGCGCGTGGACGGTCGTGATCGACGACGCGAACACGCCGGCCACTGCCGTCCGAGGGCTGCCTCGAGCTGCAGCGGAGCCAGGCGGCGGCCCTCGAGCTCGACCCGATCGGGCCGGGCGAAGGTCTCGGCGACTACGCCGGCCCGCTGCTGTCGGACCTGGACTTCGGCGCCTTCTCCCACTCCGCGCTCGTGCGGCTGGCCGACGAGGTCTGCCTCCAGATGCACCTGCTCGTGCTGGGCTTCCTGCGCGCGCTGGCCCAGCGCGGCGATGCCGCCCAGGTGCGCGAGATCGCCACCAAGCAGCTCGTCGGCATCGCCGGCGTGGCGGCCGAGCGGTTGCACCAGGCGCTCGACCTCCCGCGCGACGAGGCCGGAGCCCTGCGGGTGCTGGAGCTGCACCCCTTGCTCAACCCCGCGGCGTACGTCGACGCAGAGCTCGGTGTCGACGTCGTGCAGGTGAAGTCGAGTCCGGCCCACGACGACGGCGGCTGGATCACGCTCTGCGGCCCTCACTCGACGCGCGCGCTGCAGGCGATCGTCCAGGCCGTCGACCCCACCCTCGACGTCGAGGTCGAGGGAACCGACAGCGACTGGACCGCGCGGATCGTGCGCCGGGACCGTCCCGCACCCGAGCTCGAGGAGGTCGTCGTGACCAGGTTCAGCACAGGCGTGACCTTCGAGTTCGAGCCCCGCCGCTCCCTTCCCATCAGCCCCGCATGAGCACCAAGGTCTGCCTGATCGGCGCCGGCTGCTCCGGCATCACCACCGCCAAGCGGCTGCAGGACTTCGGCATCGACTACGACCACCTCGAGATGTCCGACGACGTGGGCGGCAACTGGTACTACGACAACCCCAACGGCCGGTCCGCCTGCTACCAGTCGCTGCACATCGACACCTCGAAGACCCGGCTGGAGTTCGAGGACTACCCGACGCCCGCGGAGTGGCCGGACTTCCCGCACCACTCGCAGATGCACGAGTACTTCCGCGACTACACCGACCACTTCGGGCTGCGCGAGAAGATCGAGTTCGGCGTCGGCGTCGAGCACGCCGACCGGGTTGCCACCCAGGGAGGAGGCCGGGGGTGGGACGTCACCCTGTCGACCGGCGAGACCCGCCGCTACACCGACCTCGTCGTCGCCACCGGTCACCACTGGAGCCCGCGCCTCCCCGACTACCCGGGCGAGTTCGCCGGCGAGCTGATCCACAGCCACGCCTACCGCGACCCGTTCGACCCGGTCGACATGCGCGGCAAGACCGTGATCGTGGTCGGGATGGGCAACTCCGGCCTCGACATCGCCAGCGAGCTCGCCCAACGCTGGCTGACGAAGAAGCTCTACGTGTCGGCACGCCGCGGTGTCTGGGTGCTCTCGAAGTACCGCGACGGCCAGCCGGCCGACAAGATGATGGCGCCGCCCGACATCCCCCGCGAGGTCGGCCTGAAGCTGGCTCGCGAGAAGATCCGCGCGACCGTCGGGAAGATGAGTGACTACGGCCTCCCCGAGCCCGACCACGAGCCGCTCTCGGCGCACCCGTCGGTCAGCGCCGACTTCCTGACCAAGGCCGGCTCCGGCGACATCCACTTCCTGCCGGAGATCACCCGCCTCGACGGCCACACCGTGCACCTCGCCGACGGCAGCACGGTCGAGGCCGACGTCATCGTGTGCGCGACGGGCTACCGGATGCGGTTCCCGTTCTTCGACGAGGACGAGACCGAGCTGCACCCCGACTCCGAGCACCGCTACCCGCTGTTCAAGCGGATGATCAAGCCCGGCCTCGACCACCTGTTCTTCATGGGCCTGGCGCAGTCGTCGCCGACGATCGTCAACCTCGCCGAGCAGCAGAGCAAGCTGCTGGCCCGGTTGCTCACCGGCACCTACGCACTGCCCTCGGCGGCAGGACCAGGAGCGGATCATGCGCGAGGACGAGCAGGCCCACCTCGCGCAGTACTACGCCGCACCGCGGCACACCATCCAGATCGACTTCGGTCGCTACGTCGTGGACCTCCTCGCCGAGATCGAGGCCGGCGAGGAGCGGGCTATCGCGCGAGGGTGAGTGTGTCGAGGTCGCGGATCGCGGTGCAGGAGCGTTGCACCATCGCCGCGAACATCGCGTCCCCGCGCGAGGTGCGGGTCCCGTAGGCGCAGCCGAAGACCGCCACCAACGGGCCCTGGAGCATGGCGAACCGGTAGTCGTCCCAGCACGTCTCCACGTCGTACGACGCGACACCGTGCTGCAGGAGTGCGCGGTGGTAGTCCTCGACGAGGGCGCGTTCAGAAGCACGACGCTCGTCGGGAGCGAGGCCGGTGCCGATCAGGTACGCGAGGTCACGGGCCGGCAGGGCCAGGGAGAGCGTCTGCCAGTCGACGGCCCAGACCTCGTCCGTGGTGAACATCAGGTTGTCGAGCCGGTAGTCGCCGTGCACCGGCGCGAACCTCTCGGCCCTGGCGAGCGCCCACGCCGACGTCAGCTCGACACACGCTCGCAGGGTGGCGACGTCCTCGACGGCCAGGAGGTCGCCGAGCCCCTCGACGAAGATCTCGGTGGCCGGCCCGTAGAGCTCGGCCAGCAGGGCGGCATCGTCGGGACCGTTGAGGTCGAGCCCCTCGATGTCGAGAAGAGCCGGGTCGCACCACCGCGGGCCGTGCAGTCCGGCGAGGTTGACCGCCGCGAGCCGCGCCTGCTCCACGGTGCACCCGGCCAGCTGGTCGCCCTGGACGGCGGGGGCCAGGTCCTCCAACAGCAGCGTGAACTCGCCGGTCCCCTCACGGATCGCGGCGTGGTGGCACGCCGGGACCCGGACAGCGAGCGTGGGAGCGAGGTCGGCGTAGAACCGCACCTCGCCGCGATAGGCGCCCGCGAGCATCTCCCGGGTGGCGGGATCGGGCGCGGGAAGCTTCGCGAGCAGCGAACCCTCATCGGTGCGCACCCTGAAGCACGCCCCGATCTGACCGGTGCCGACCGGCTCGACGGATCGGACCGAGACCGACCGGCCGAGCACGAGGGAGAGCCACGCCGAGGTGATCTCCTCGGGCAGCAGCACGACACCGTCGCTCACCTCGCCCAGCCCGGGTTGCGGGGCAACGCGTCGAGCGACCGGTCGCGTACGGCGGCCCAGGCCTCCACGCACCGGCGCCAGCTCGGCGGGCGTCGCGCCGTGCAGCACCACGCTGTCCGCTCCCGCGGCGAGCTGGTCGCCGATCCTGGCAGCGCACCGCTCGGCGGAACCGGTTGCCGCCGCAGCGAGCCACTCGGCTGGGAGCACCTCGTCGCGCAGGTAGGTCAGCTGCTCGGTGGTGCCGATCGCGTCGAACGCGCCCGGGTAGCCGACGACGAGCGGGTCCTCGCGGAACCGCGCGAGGTCCGTGCGCGACCACCCGTTGGCGTCGACGAGCACCTGCCCGTAGCCCTGGAGGTACGTCGCCAGACGACCCACGGTCTTGCGCAGCGCGAGCTCGGGTGGCACCGACTCCTCCACCGTCGCGAGCACCGACCAGATCCGGACCGAGGCGGGGTCGCGCCCTGCCTCCTCGGCCGACCGGCGGATCCGCTCGACGGAGCGCGCCAGGGTCTCGTCGGTGAAGAAGGTGTGCAGCACGACGCCGTCGGCGATCCGGCCCGCCAGCTCGAGGGTGCGGTCGCCGATCGCCATCATCAGCACGGGGATCGCGCTCGTCGAAGGAGCTGTCCTGGCTCAGGTAGGGGAAGGACCCGGCCGGGCCGTCGTGGCCCACGACCGAACCCCCCGACCAGAGGGTGCGATAGATCCCGACGACGTCCTCGAGCTGGGCGCCGGTGACGCGCGGAAGCCCCATCACGTCGAAGAGCAGGTCGAACCCACGACCGAGCCCCAGCGCGTAACGGCCACCGCTCATCCGGTGCAGGGTCGTGGCCATCGTCGCGGTGACCAGCGGGTGCCGGGTGTTGTGGTTGGTGGCGGCGGTGCCGATGCCGATCCGTGAGGAGACCGCGACCGCGGCACCCGCGAGCACGCCCGCGTCCTTGAGGTTGAACCTCTCGGACAGGAACACCGAGCCGAGCCCCAGCTCCTCGGCGAGGCGCACCTCGTCGATCAGGTCGGCGGGGTTCTCGCTGTGCCCGGCCAGGCCGTAGCAGCCCAGCTCGGGGAACGCCTGGGTCACCCGAACGCCCGCATCACGTGACCGTGGACGTCGGGGTAGCGGCGCAGGTGAGCACCGCCGTTGATGTCGAGGACCTCGCCGGTGACCCAGCCGGCCCGGGCCAGGAACAGCACGGCGTCGGCGATCTCCTCGGGCCTCCCGGCACGGCCGAGCGGGGTGTTCTCGAGGTAGTCGTCCTCGATGCCGGGGATGTCCAGCGCGGGTGCGGTCAGCGGGGTGGGCACCAGCCCCGGCGAGATCGCGTTCACCCGCACACCCCCTCCGGCGAGCTCCAGGGCGGCCACCTCGGTGAGCATCGCCAGCCCCGCCTTGGCCGAGCAGTACGCCGCCAACCCGGCGCCCGGCTGGCGGGCGTTCAGCGAGGCGATCGAGATGACCGAGCCACCGGACCTGACCAGTCGCCCCGCGTGCTTGAGCACGATGAAGGCACCGGTCAGGCAGACGTCCACCACCCGCCGGAACTCCTCCACCGCCAGCTCGGTGACGAGGCCGAGCGTGCTCGACCCCGCGCTGTTCACCACGAGGTCCAGGCCGCCCTCCTGCTCGACGACACCCTCCAGGAAGGCACTGACGACGGCCTCGTCGGTGACGTCCACGGGCGTGGGAGCCGTCAGGTCGGCGACGTGGACGACGTACCCGGCGCCCTGCAACGCCTCGACCGTGGCGGCGCCGATGCCCGAGGCGCCACCGAACACGACTGCGACAGATGAGCTCGACATGCGGGTCACGGTAGACAGTCGGCGCCAGTTTTGACAGGTGTGGAAAAAAATCGACATTGGTCAAGAACGCTGTTGACCGGCCCCGGGGGCACGCCTAGGGTCGCGCCATGCCCGGCTCCCCGCACAGCCCCCACCACCGCCGTGATCGGAGCCGGCATCAGCGGGCTCACCACCGGCAAGATGCTCGACGACTACGGCGTCCCCTACACCTGCTTCGAGGCCTCGGACCGGGTCGGTGGCAACTGGGCCTTCGGCAACCCGAACGGGCACAGCAGCGCCTACCAGTCGCTGCACATCGACACCTCGAAGCACCAGCTGTCCTTCAAGGACTTCCCGATGCCCGAGCACTACCCCGACTTCCCGCACCACACCCTGATCAAGGAGTACCTCGACGAGCTACGCCGACACCTTCGGCCTGCGCGAGCACATCGAGTTCCAGAACCGGGTGCTCTCCGCCCGACGCCGCGAGGGCGGCGGCTGGGAGATCGACGACGAGACCGGCAGCACGCGGGAGTTCGACCTCCTGGTCGTCGCCAACGGCCACCACTGGGACCCCCGGACGGCCGTGTTCCCCGGCGAGTTCACCGGCGAGTCCATCCACTCCCACCACTACGTCGACCCGTGGAACCCCCTGCACCTGATGGACAAGCGGATCCTCGTGATCGGCCTGGGCAACAGCGCTGCCGACATCACCGTCGAGCTCTCCCAGCGGGCCATGCGCAACCAGGTCACCCTGTCGACGCGCAGCAGCGCGTGGATCGTGCCGAAGCTGATCAGCGGCAAGGCCGCCGACATGAACTACCGCACCAGCCCGCACCTGCCGCTGAGCTGGCAGCGCAAGGTCGCGCAGTGGGGACAGCGGTTCACCGCCTCCGACCCGACGCTCTACGGGCTGCCCGCCCCCAACCACAAGTTCTTCGAGGCGCACCCGACCCAGTCCGGGGAGCTGCCGCTGCGACTGAAGTCCGGCGACGTGACGCCGCAGGGCAACGTGAGCCGCCTCGACGGCAGCACGGTGCACTTCGAGGACGGCAGCTCCGCCGACTTCGACGTGATCATCTACGCCACGGGCTACAACCTCACCTTCCCGTTCTTCGACCCCGCCCTGATCAGCGCTCCGGACAACCGGATCGACCTCTACAAGCGGATCTTCAAGCCGGGGATGGACGACGTGCTCTTCGCCGGCTTCGCGCAGGCGACGCCGACGCTGTTCCCGTTCGTCGAGTCCCAGGCGCGGCTGATCGCGGCGTACGCCATCGGTGAGTACGCGCCGCCCTCCGTCGCCGAGATGCGCGAGGTGATCAAGGCAGACGACGAGCGCTACATGGGCCACATGCTCGACCGTCCCCGGCACACGCATCAGCTCGACTACTTCGTCTACGAGCACGACATCCGCACCAAGGAGCTGCCCGCGGGGCGCCGGCGTGCCCATCGGGTGTCGGCATGAGCCGGGCACCCACGGGCACCCGTCGGCCCCCTCAGAAGGGCGACCAGCGGCGCAGCGCGCTGCTGCAGTCCCTGGACCACCACCTGCAGGAGGGCAGCTTCGACTCGATCAACATCGCCGACATCTCCCGACAGGCAGGCGTCACCCGCTCGGCGTTCTACTTCTACTTCGAGAACAAGGCTGCTGCTGTCGCTGCGTTGATGAGCCAGCTCTACGACGAGGTGTTCGCCGTCTCCCGGTTGCTCACCTCGAGCGAGGGCACCCCCGAGTCGCGCATCGCCACGATGATCACCGGGCTGTTCGAGGCGATGCAACGTCACGAGCACCTGTTCGCCGCGATGCTGGAGGCCCGCGCCACCAGTGAGACGGTCCGCGAGATGTGGGATGCCGACCGGTTGTCGTTCGTCGAGCCGCTCGCGGAGATGATCCGCGCGGAGAGGGAGTCAGGTCGTGCGCCGGCCGGTCCGGACCCCGTCGTGCTCGCCACCGTCCTGCTCGAGCTGAACGACCGCGCCCTGGAACGGGTGGTGCGCGGCGGGACGCTCTCGGTCGACCAGCAGGTGGAGGCGGTCACGACCATCTGGCTGCGCACGATCTACGGGACCGTCGCGTGAGCGCCGTCAAGCACGACGAGATCACCTTCGTCTCCCACGGCGTCGAGTGCGCCGCATGGCACTTCACCGCCGAGGCCGACGCGATGGCGACACCGGCCGGTCGGCCGGCGGTCGTGATGGCGCACGGCCTGGCCGGCACCGTCGACTCCGGTCTCGCGCCCTTCGCGGAGCGGCTGGCCGCCGCCGGCCTCGACGTCCTCGCCTTCGACTACCGCGGCTTCGGCGCCAGCGGTGGCTCGCCACGGCAGACGGTCAGCCTCGCGGGCCAGGTCGACGACTACCGCGCGGCGATGACCGCGGCGGCGGCCCTGCCCGGCGTGGACCCGCAGCGCCTGGTGCTCTGGGGCGTCTCGCTGTCGGGCGGCCACGTGCTCGAGGCGGCGGCCGACCGCCCCGACGTCGCCGCGGTGGTGTCCCTGACCCCGCTCGTCGACGGTCTGGCCGCGGGCCGGCACGCGCTGGCCAGCCACAGGCCCTCCGAGATGGCGCGCTCGACCTTCGCCGGGCTGCGCTCGCGGGTGTCGGCCGCAGCCGGCCGTCGGGCGGTGATGATGCCGGTGGTCGCGCAGCCCGGCGAGATGGGCGCGCTGACCCTCGACGGCAGCTACGACGACTACCTGTCGATCGCCGGCCCCACGTGGCGCAACGAGATCGACGCCGCCATGGGCTTCGAGCTCGGGAACCAGCGCTCCGCGAAGGCAGCCGGCCGGATCGCCTCGCCGGTGCTCGTCCAGATCGCCGACTTCGACCGGAGCGCTCCCCCGCACGCGGCGGCGAAGGCGGCGTTCAAGGCCCGTGCCGAGGTGCGGCACTACCCCTGCGACCACTTCGACGTCTGGCCGGGCAAGCCCTGGTTCGACGCCGCGGCCGGCCACCAGGTCGAGTTCCTGACCCGCCACCTGGGTCAGGTCGCGAGGTAGGCGGTCCCCCGCTCCTCGCGCACCCACAGCTGCTCGCCCGCTCCGGCGGTCGCGCCCTGCGCCACCAGCTCGCGCTTGAGCACCTTGTTGGTCGCCGTCGCCGGCAGCACGGAGGCGAGCCGCACGTAGCGCGGCCAGGCCTTGGGCGAGAGGTCCGGCTGCGCGTGCAGGAACTCCTCGAGCTCGGTGGGTGCGAGCGACGCCTCGTCCTGCAGCACGACCGCGGCCATCACCTGGTCACCGATGTGCGGGTCGGGCACGGCGTACACCGCGACCTGGCTGAGAACCGGCAGCCGGGTCAGGATCCGCTCGACCGGTGCCGCCGCGATGTTCTCGCCGTCGACGCGCATCCAGTCGGCCGTCCGGCCGGCGAGGTAGATCCACCCGTCCGCGTCGCGGTAGGCGAGGTCGCCGGACCAGTACATGCCGTGCCGCAGCCGCTCCGAGCTGGCCTGCTCGTCGTTGTAGTAGCCGCTGAAGTACCCCGCGCCCTGCGTGTTGACCAGCTCGCCGACGGCCTGGTCGGCGTTGGTCAGGGCGCCGTGCTCGTCGAAGACGGCGACCGCGCACTCCTCGAGGGTCTCGGCGTCGTAGACCGCGACACCCTCGAAGCCCTTGCCGATCGAGCCGGGAGGAGTGCCGGGCTCGCGGGTGATGATCACCGCCAGCTCGGTGGAGCCGAACCCGTCCATGACGTCGCAACCGAACCGGCGTGAGAACTCGTCGATGTCGCGGTCGCTCGCCTCGTTGCCGAACGCGACCCGCAGCGGGTTGTCGGCGTCGTCGGGCTGCTCGGGGGTGGCCAGCACGTAGGCGAGCGGGCGACCGACGTAGTTCATGTACGTCGCACCGGTCCGGCGCACGTCGTCGAGGAAGCGGGACGCCGAGAACTTCGCCGGCACCATCGCGGCGCCGCTCGCGATCGCCACCGCCCACCCGGCCACCACCGCGTTGGAGTGGAACAGCGGCATCGAGAGGTAGCAGACGTCGGCCGGCGTCATCGCGAAGCGGTCGACGAGGTTGAGC
>CAWCFR010000021.1:0-45813 GCA_963794725.1 uncultured Actinomycetota bacterium | reverse complement strand
GCCCTGATCGAGCAGACGATCGGGGCGAACTTCGAGCGCACCGTCGCGGCGCACGGCGACAACGAGGCGCTGGTCGAGGTCGCCACCGGACGTCGCTGGACCTACGCCGAGCTCGACGCCGACGTCAACGCGTTCGCGCGCGGCCTGATCGCGGCCGGCATCGCGAAGGGCGACCGGGTCGGCGTGTGGGCGCCCAACTGCGCGGAGTGGACGATCGCGCAGTACGCCACCGCGAAGGTCGGCGCGATCCTGGTCAACGTCAACCCGGCGTACCGCACCCACGAGTTCTCCTACGCGGTGAACCAGTCCGGCCTGCGGCTGCTGATCGCGGCGACGGACTTCAAGACCAGCGACTACCGGGCGATGGTCGAGGAGGTCGTCGACGCAAGGTCCCGGACCTCGAGCGGGTCGTCTACATCGGCACCGACGACTGGGACGACCTGGTCGCCGAGGGCGAGGGCCTGCCCGACGACGCGCTGGCCGGGCGGATGGCCACGCTGGAGCCGGACGACCCGATCAACATCCAGTACACGAGCGGCACGACGGGCTACCCCAAGGGCGCGACGCTGAGCCACCGCAACATCCTCAACAACGGCTTCTTCACCACCGAGCTGATCAACTTCACCGACGACGACCGGCTCTGCATCCCGGTGCCCTTCTACCACTGCTTCGGGATGGTGATGGGCAACCTCGGCTGCACCTCGCACGGCGCCACCATGGTCATCCCGGCGCCCGGCTTCGACCCCGAGACGACGCTGCGGGCGGTCGCCGAGGAGCGGTGCACCGGCGCTGTACGGCGTGCCGACGATGTTCATCGCGATGCAGAACCACCCGACCTTCGCCGAGCACGACTTCTCCTCGCTGCGCACCGGCGTGATGGCCGGCTCGATCTGCCCGGTCGAGGTGATGAAGCGCTGCGTCAACGACATGCACATGGCCGAGGTGTCCATCGCCTACGGGATGACCGAGACCTCGCCGGTCTCCTGCCAGACCCGCAGCGACGACGACCTCGACCGGCGTACCGCGACGATCGGCCGGGTGCACCCGCACGTCGAGGTCAAGATCGTCGACCCGGCCACCGGCGAGACCGTCGAGCGCGGCGAGACCGGGGAGTTCTGCACCCGCGGGTACTCGGTGATGCTCGGCTACTGGGAGGACGACGAGAAGACCCGCGAGGCGATCGACGACGACGGCTGGATGCACACCGGCGACCTCGCGGAGATGCGCGAGGACGGCTACTGCAACATCGTCGGCCGGATCAAGGACATGGTGATCCGCGGCGGGGAGAACATCTACCCGCGCGAGATCGAGGAGTTCCTCTACACCCACCCCGACGTCGAGGACGTCCAGGTGATCGGCGTGCCCGACGAGAGGTACGGCGAGGAGCTGGCCGCCTGGATCAAGCTGCGCGAGGGCGCCGAGTCGCTCGACGCCGACGGGGTACGGGCGTTCGCGACCGGCAAGCTCGCGCACTACAAGATCCCGCGCTACGTGATGCTGGTCGACGAGTTCCCGATGACCGTGACCGGCAAGATCCGCAAGGTGGAGATGCGCGAGGAGACCACCGCGAAGCTGGGTCTCGACCCGGCGGACCACGAGAGAGGACGTCCGTGACCGAGCAGGACCCCGGCATCGACCAGCTGGCCGACGAGTACTGGACGTGGTACCTCGACCAGCAACCCACGCACGCGCACCTGATCGGCGACTACCAGCGGCCCGGCGCGGTTCGAGGACGCCACCCGCGCCGCCGAGGACGACCAGATCGCCACCCTGCGCGACTTCGTGCGTCGCGCCGGTGAGCTCGACGAGGGCGCGCTCTCCGAGCAGCAGCGGATCTCGCGCGACGTGCTCGTCACCGACGCCACCACCGCGCCGACCTGCCCGAGCCAGCGGCTGGCCGAGCTCGCCGCCGACCCGATCTTCGGGATCCAGGTCGACATGCCGATCGTGCTGGGGATGCTGGCGCTGCCCACGGCCGAGGTCGCCGAGGCGCTGGTCGACAAGCTGCGCGGCCTCGGCCGCTTCTACGGCGATCTCGCCGAGCGGCAGCGCGAGGGTGTCGCCCACGAGCGGCTGCCCGCCGAGTTCGCGGTCCGCGACACGCTCGCCCAGCTCGACGGCCTGCTGGCCACGCCCGTCGCCGACGACCCGCTCCTGCAGACCACCTCGCCCCCGGCCGGGCTCGACGTCGACGGCTGGAAGGCCCGCCTGCGCGCGGCCATCGAGTCCGACGTACGTCCGGGCATGGCGGCCTACCGCGACGTGCTGCGCGACGAGGTGCTGCCGCAGGCCCGGCCCGACGACCGGTGCGGGCTGAGCTGGCTCGACGGTGGCGACGAGGCGTACGCCGCGACGCTGCGCTTCTTCACCACCACCGACAAGACCGCGCAGGAGATCCACGAGATCGGGCTGGCGCAGATCGAGAAGCTCGCCGACGAGTACCGCGCGCTCGGCCCCGAGGTGGTCGGCACCGACGACCTGGGCGAGATCTTCGGGCGATGCGCACCGACCCGAAGCTGCACTTCGAGACCGGCGAGCAGCTGGTCGAGGCCTCCGAGACGGCGATGGCGCGTGCCTGGCAGGCGATGCCGGACTGGTTCGAGGTGCTGCCGCAGGCGCCGTGCGCGGTCCAGGCGACGCTGACCGGCGCCAAGGCGTTCTACTTCCCGCCGGCGGGCGACGGCAGCCGCGGCGGCACCTTCTTCGTCAACGTCACCGATCCCGCCGCCTGGGGCACCTTCGAGCTGCAGTCGATGGCCTTCCACGAGGGCATCCCCGGCCACCACCTGCAGCTCGCGATCGCCGCCGAGCTCGGCGACGACGTGCCGGAGTTCCGCAAGCACCTGCACAACTCCGCCTACGCCGAGGGCTGGGGCCTCTACACCGAGCGGCTCTCCGACGAGATGGGGCTCTACACCGCCGCCGTCGACCGGATCGGGATGTACTCCGCGGACTCGATGCGGGCCTGCCGCCTCGTCGTCGACACCGGGCTGCACGCGCTGGGCTGGACCCGCGAGCAGGCGGTCGCCTACATGGTCGACAACTCGCCGCTGGCCGAGGGCGTCGTCCGGCCGGAGGTCGACCGGTACGTCGTCTCGCCGGGTCAGGCCACGTCGTACATGGTCGGCCGGCTGGAGATCCAGCGGATGCGGGCCGAGGCCGAGCAGCGCCAGGGGAGCGGGTTCTCGGTCAAGGGCTTCCACTCCGCGGTGCTCGACTCGGGCTCGCTGCCCCTCGGCGTCCTCGACGAGGTGGTCCGCGCCCGGCTGCCCTGATCGTTTGCCGCGGTTCCGGCCCGGGTACGACCTCTCAGGGGGTTCACGCACATCCTGGGAGGGACGCATGGCCGACACGGTCGAGACAGGACGCATCACCACCGACATCCCGGCGCGGATGGACCGGCTGCCGTGGGCACGCTGGCACTGGATCGTCGTCATCGGGCTCGGGACGGTGTGGATCCTCGACGGCCTCGAGGTGACGATCGTCGGCTCCATGAGCGACGCGCTCAAGTCGCCGACCACCGGCCTGGGGATGAGCAGCTTCCAGGTGGGCGTCGCCGGGGCGACGTACGTCGCCGGCGCCTGCCTCGGAGCGCTGTTCTTCGGTCAGCTCACCGACCGCTTCGGTCGCAAGAAGCTGTTCCTGATCACCCTGGGCGTCTACACCGTGGCCACGGTGCTGACGGCCTTCTCGATGAACCCGATGTGGTACTTCTGCGCCCGGTTCCTCACCGGCGCCGGCATCGGTGGCGAGTACGCCGCCATCAACTCGGCGATCGACGAGCTGATCCCGAAGGCGTTCCGCGGGCGCGTCGACATCGCGATCAACGGCTCGTTCTGGGTCGGTGCGGCCGCCGGCGCGCTGCTGACGATCCCGCTGCTCGACCCGAACTTCATCGACCAGGCATGGGGCTGGCGCCTGGCGTTCGGCCTCGGCGCGATCCTGGCGGTCGGGATCTTCATCGTGCGCAGGAACGTGCCGGAGAGCCCGCGCTGGCTGTTCATCCACGGCCGCGAGGACGAGGGCGAGGAGATCGTCCGCGACATCGAGCACACGATCGTCGAGGAGACCGGCAACGAGCTCCCGCAGGTCGACGAGACCATCACCATCCGCCAGCGGCGCGCGATCGGCATGGTCGAGATCGCCAGGACCGTGTTCACCCTCTACCCGAAGCGCACGGTGCTCTGCTTCTCGCTGTTCGTCGGGCAGGCGTTCCTCTACAACGCGTTCTTCTTCACCTACGGCGACACGCTCTCGACCTTCTTCGACGTCAAGCAGACCGGTTACTACATCGCGGTGTTCGCGGCCTCAGCAACTTCGCCGGAGCGCTCCTGCTGGGCCCGCTGTTCGACCGGATCGGCCGGGTGCGGATGATCACCGGCACCTACGTGCTCTCGGGCGTCCTCCTGGCCGCGGCCGGGATCGTGCTGGGCGACCTCAACGCCGTCTCGCTGACCGTGTTCGGTGCGGTGATCTTCTTCTTCGCCTCCGCCGGGGCCAGTGCCGCCTACCTCACGGCCAGCGAGGTGTTCCCGATGGAGACCCGGGCCCTCTGCATCGCGTTCTTCTACGCGATCGGCACTGCGGTCGGCGGGATCAGCGGGCCGTTGATCTTCGGCAAGCTGATCGACAACGCCTCGGCCGACAAGGACATCACGGCGATCGCGATCGGCTACTTCATCGGCGCGGCGCTGATGATCGGTGGTGGCCTCGTCGAGGCCTTCCTCGGCGTGAAGGCCGAGGGCCAGTCACTCGAGGACATCGCCGCGCCACTCACCGCGGAGGAGTCACCCGGCGACAAGACCGCGCAGCCGGCCTGACCGCCGCGCCAGCAGCGTCGCCAGCAGCAGCCCGCCGGTCGCCAGGGCGATCTCCTGGGGCATCCGGTGCGGCTCCTCGCGCTGGATGTCGCCGTGCCACTCGTCCAGGCCGCAGGGAACGGTGAGCCACCGAAGAACAGCTTGCTGGGCTTGTCGGCGTCGGGAAGGCACGCCCCGAGCATCCCGGCGACGACGGCGACCCGTCGCGCGGGCGAGGAGGCGCGGGTCAACCAGGCCATCGCCGCCAGCCCGACGAGGCCGTCCGGCACCGCGACCCGGAGGAACCCCTCGTAGTCCGACACCCCCCAGTGCGGCAGCGAGTCGACCGCGAAGTGCGAGGCCACGCCCGAGACGAACGCGCTGACCGGGCCCGGGCACACGGCACCGATGATCGCGCCCTGCGCCACGTGGTTGGTGATCAGCACGTTCGCAGGCTAGGGGTTGGTGCTGAGAGCCGGGTGAGGAATGCCGCGGTCGCACCTCCCTCGTACGCTGGCCCGGTGGGTGATCAGCTGGTGGTGGGCTTCGACCTCGACATGACGCTGATCGACACCGTCGTGGGGTTCGCCGCGACCCTCGAGGCGCTCGGGGCCGAGCTCGGCGTGCAGTTCCCGATCGAGGAGATGACGACGAAGCTCGGGCCACCCCTCGAGCTCCTGCTCGAGCCGCACCTGCCCGCCGAGCAGATCGGCCCGGCCGCCGACCGGTTCCGGGAGATCTACCCGGACCTGGCGGTCGCGCCGACGCCGGCCTTCCCCGGCGTGGCCGGTGCCCTGGCCGCCGTACGACGTCATGGCGGGCGGATCGTGCTGGTCACCGGCAAGCACACCCCCAACGCCCAGCTCCACGTCGACCACCTCGGGCTCGACGTCGACGTCGTGGAGGGGCGGGTCTGGGGCACCGGCAAGGGGGAGGTGCTGCGCCGGCACGGTGCGAGCATCTACGTCGGCGACCACGTGCACGACGTCGAGGGCGCCCGGGCCGCCGGGATCACCAGCGTCTCCGTGCTCACCGGCGGCTGCACCCGCGAGGAGCTCGAGGCGGCCGGGACCGACGTCGTCCTGGACGACCTCGCGCTGTTCCCCGCCTGGCTCGACGACCACCTGCTCGCGCTGCGGCTGCGGGCGCTCGACGAGCACCTGCGGTCGCTGGGTCGCGTGCTGGTGGCGTTCAGCGGGGGAGCCGACAGCGCGTTCCTGCTCGCGGCCGCCGTGCGGGCCCTGGGCCCGGAGCAGGTCGCCGCCGCCACCGCGTACTCCGACTCGCTGCCGATGGCCGAGCGCGGCCCCGCCCACGACTTCGCCACGCGCCTCGGCGTGGAGGTGCTGACGCCGCACACCCACGAGATGGAGCGCGAGGGCTATCGCGCCAATGCGGGCGACCGCTGCGCGTTCTGCAAGGCCGAGCTGCTCGACGTGCTGGGCCCGCTGGCGCGCTCGCACGGGTACGACGCCGTCCTGACCGGCACCAACGCCGACGACGCCCGCGCGGGCTTCCGGCCGGGCATCGCGGCGGCCGCCGAGCGGGGTGCCGTGGCCCCCCTGCGTGACGCCGGCCTGACCAAGGAGCAGATCCGCACCGCCTCGCGGGACTGGGGCCTGCCGACGTGGGACAAGCCGGCGGCCGCCTGCCTCAGCTCGCGCATCGCCTACGGGATCGAGGTCACGCCCGCCGGGCTCGCGCGGGTCGAGCGTGCCGAGGCCGCGCTGCGCACCGCCCTGCACGACGCCGGCCACGAGGTGCGGAACCTCCGGGTCCGCGACGTCGGTGAGCGGGCCCGGGTCGAGGTCGACCGCGACCTGGTCGATGCTGCGGCCGAGCACCTGGACGTCGTACGTGCCGCCGGCTTCCCGGACGCGGAGGTCGACCCGCTGGGGTTCCGGTCGGGGTCGATGAACGAGATGCTGCCCGACCCCGAGCGTTTCCGCTGACCACGGCGGGGAACTCCATGGCGGGCCCCACCGGGTCCCGCGTACCCTGAGCAGTCGCCTGGAAGATCGAGAGAAAGGTCGGTGCCGTGCCCACCGGAAAGGTCAAGTGGTTCGACGCCGAGAAGGGCTTCGGGTTCCTCTCGCGCGAGGACGGTGAGGACGTCTACGTCCGCGCCTCCTCCCTCCCGGAGGGGATCTCCACGCTCAAGGCCGGCACGCGCGTCGAGTTCGGCGTCCTCTCGGGGCGCAGGGGCGACCAGGCGCACCAGGTGCAGGTCCTGGACGCGCCGGCGTCCGTCACGCAGAACCGTCGGGCCGCGCAGCGCAAGAAGCCCGAGGAGATGACGACCATCGTGGAGGACCTGATCAGGCTCCTCGACGGCGTGGGCGAGTCCTACCGTGCCGGTCGTCACCCCGATGCGAAGACGGCGCGGCCCACGGCCAAGCTGCTGCGCGGACTGGCCGACGAGCTCGAGCTCTGAGTCGTGCTGCGCGACCGCCGGGTGCTGGCCTGCCTGCTGGTGGCGGTGCTGCTCGCCGTCGTCAACGCGCTGTGGGACCCGGTGGCACATGTCATGGCCGGGGACTTCGGCGACTCTGCGTTCTGGCTCTGGCGGCTCATCTGGATCGCGCCGTTCGCGATCGCCCTGGTGGCGGTCGTCAGCAGCGGCCGGCCGGGTTCCGGGGTGCTCGTGGCAGGTGCCGCCCTCGTGGCTGCCCTCGTGGCCGTGGAGATCGACACCGGCATCGGCGATCTTGCCGCGGGAATCTCGCTCGTCGGGGTGCTCGCGTACTTCCTCAACGTCGTCGCGCTCGTCCCGGTCGACCTGATGGCGGCCGCGCGGGCGCGAGCCTTCGACACCGTGTCGGGGGCCGTTGCCGGCCTCGTCTGCGGCGCGGTGCTGGCGATCGTGGCCTTCCTGTGGGGCTTGCCCCGCATCACCGACGTGCCGGCCTGGTACGTCCTCAGCGGCTACGTCTTCCCGCCGGCCGCGTTGGCCGCTGTCGGCGCCCTGACCGGACTGGTGGCAGGCGGTGTCTCAGGTCGGCGGCGCTCCCTGGTGGACGGCTGACTCCTCCGGCTGTGGCGTCTCCACCGGCGCCGGCCGCCGCAGCAGGACGAACGCGGTCCACAGCACCATCAGGGTGGCGAGCAGCCCGAGGCCGAGCGAGGGCATCCACGTGTCACCGAGCTTGAGCGGCACGGCGATGCCGATGAACCCGCCCAGCACCCAGGAGAGCTGGAGCAGCGTCTCGGAACGGGCGAAGGCCGAGGTGCGGTTCCGCTCCGGGACGTCCTGCTGGATGGTGGCGTCGAGGGAGAGCTTGCCCAGCGCCTGTGCCACGCCCGCGGTCAGGCCGAGCGCGACGGCAGCGATCAGGCCGTAGAAGACCGCCGCGACGATCGCGGCCGCGACGTCCGCGAGCAGGGCGATGACCACGGTGATCGACGGCGTCACCTTGCGGAGCACCGACCCCAGGCCGATCCCGATGGTGTTGCCCAGCCCGGCCGCGCCGATCACGAGGCCCATCAGCAGCGTCGTCTTGTCCTCCCAGCCCGGCAGCGGGTGCTGGCGGAGCAGGAAGGCCATGTACATCGTCAGGAAGCCCGAGAGCATCCGCAGCCCGGCGTTGCACCGCAGCGCGAACACGACCGACGGCGGGACCCGGAACTTCTTGCGGTCGCCGCTCAGGCTCACCGGCAGCTCGCCGGCGGTGGCATCGGCCCGGGCCGGCAGCAGGACGGAGAGGATGGTCGCGCCCGCGAAGACGACGAAGGCGTAGCGCAGCACCCACTCGACGCCGAAGGTCGCCGCCCCCGCTGCCAGCGGGGCCGAGATCGCGGCGCCGACCACACCGGCCAGCGAGATCCTGCTGTTGGCCTTGACCAGGGTCAGCCCGCTCGGCAGCAGCCGGGGCACGGTCGCGGCCCGCGCGACGCCGTACGCCTTGGACGAGACGAGGACGCCGAGCGCGGTGGGGTACATCGCGATGGAGTTCGAGGCCACCGCGTCGGCCATCAGCCAGCAGAGGAACGCCCGGATCGCCATCGTCGAGCCGATCGCCCACCGGCGTCCGTGGCTGAACCGGTCCAGGAAGGGTCCGAGCAGGGGGGCGACGACGGCGAACGGCAGCATGGTCAGGCCCAGGAAGAGCGCGATGTGGCCGCGCGCCTCGCCGGGCTGGGCGAAGAACAGCGTGCCCGCGAGCGCGATGGCGACCGCTGCGTCACCGGCGGCGTTGACCGCGTGCAGCTCGATCAGCCGGAACAGGCCGGTGTCGCCGGCGCCCTCGGCGTGCGAGGCGCGGCGCGCCTGGCGCATGGTGTACGACGCGGCCGATCCGGTCGCCCGGCCGGCCCGCCGTACGCCGCGCCCGGTGGCCGAGAAGGACCGGCGCGTGCGGCCGGGAGCCGGTGTCGGCTCCGTCTCGCGCGGCTCGTCCTCCATGCCACCATCCTGCCAAGCATCCGGGTGGATGAGACATGGCCCATGCCGATGAGCAAGAATCGGCCCGTGATGACCACTGCCGACCCCGGTGCCCCCTCGGGACCCGACCCCGTCGCCCTCGAGGCGGTGGAGCCGGCACGCGCCGCGCTGGTGGAGGAGGTGGGCGCCGACGTCGTCGGTGAGCACCTCGGCGCCAGCCCCGAGGAGTCCGGCGTGGTCAGCCACCGGTTCGCCTGCAGCAAGGCCGGCTACCAGGGCTGGTCCTGGACGGTGATCCTGGCGCACGCGCCCGGCCAGGAGACGGTCACCGTCGACGAGGTGGTGCTCCTCCCGAGCGACGAGTCCATCACCGCGCCGGTGTGGGTGCCGTGGCGCGACCGGATCCAGCCCGGCGACCTCTCACCCGGTGACCTGCTCCCGGCCGACGAGGACGACCCGCGGCTCGTCCCCACCTACCTCGCCGGTGACGACCTCGACGACGTCGCCCGCAACGCGATCGACGAGCTCGGTCTCGGCCGTGCCCGCACCCTCTCGCTCGAGGGCCGCGACCTCGCCGCGCAGCGCTGGTACGACGGTGACCAGGGCCCCGACGTCCCGCTCGCCCAGTCGGCGCCCGGGCGCTGTGAGGGGTGCGGCTTCCTGGTCCGCCTCGCCGGTCCGCTCTCGGAGATGTTCGGGGTGTGCGCCAACGAGTTCGCCAACGACGACGGCCGGGTCGTCGCGCTGAACCACGGCTGCGGCGCCCACTCCGAGGCGCAGCTGCGCAAGAAGCAGCTGCCGCCCCCGATGCCCGACCACGTCTTCGACACGATCAGCCGAGACGACCTCGAGGAGTTCTAGGCGGTCCTGGTGAAGCTGGAGGCCGGTGCTCGTGTCGCCGTGATCGGAGCCGGGCCCGTCGGGGTTGGTCACCGCCAAGCACCTGCTCGCGGCGGGGTTCGACGTCACGGTGCTCGAGTCCGCGGACGACCTCGGCGGTCAGTGGAAGGTGGACGGGCCCACCAGCGGCGTGTGGGCCGGGATGCCGACCAACACCAGCCGGATGATGACCGCGTTCTACGACCTTCCGCCGGAGGCCGATCTCCCGCTCCACCCGGCGGCCGAGCAGATCCATGCCTACCTGCACCGGTACGCCGACACCTTCGGGATCTCCGAGCGGATCAGGTACGGGACGACGGTGCACGAGGTCCGTCCGGGCTGGTACGTCGACGGTGAGCCCTTCGACGCCGTCGTCGCCGCGTCGGGGCGCTTCCGGAGACCACGGATCGGTCGAGGGTCTCGCCGGCTTCTCCGGCGAGATCCTTGCACGCCTTCGACTACCCGGGGCCGGACCCCTTCCGGGGCCGGCGGGTGCTGGTCTACGGCAACGGGATCAGCGGCCTCGAGATCGCCTCCGACCTCGCCCCCACCACCGAGGTCGTCTCCGCCTACCGCAAGCCGCGCTACGTCCTGCAGAAGCGCGTGGACGACACCCCGTCGGACTGGCAGTGGTACACCCGGCTCGGAGCCCTGCAACGGCGGTTCCTCGCCCGCGACCGCGTGGGGACCCTGCTCCGGGGGCACGTCCTGGAGGTGGCGGGGAACCCCCGCGACTACGGCGCTCCCGAACCCGACCGCGACATCTTCGTGGCGGGCAACTCCCTGTGCCAGGACTACCTGAGCCAGGTCGCCGCCGGGCAGATCACCAGTCGCCCCGCGATCGCGTCGGTCGACGGCCAGACGGTCACCTTCACCGACGGGACGACCGAGCACGTCGACGTACTGCTGACGGCCACGGGGTACGAGCTCGACGTGCCCTACCTGGCCGATGCGGTGTGGGCGGTGACGGGCCCGGACCTGCGGCTGCACCTCCGCACGACCCACCCCGCCCTGCCGGGCTTCGCCGCCATCGGGCATGTTCCTCGCCCAGGGCCCCTACTTCCCGCTGCTGGAGCTCCAGGCGATGCTCGCGGTGGCGACCTTCACCGACGACCTGCCCGCCGACGACCCACGACGGCCCGGAGATCTCGCACGACCAGCCGGACGTGGAGCCGCACCACGTGTTCGCCGGCCTCCTGGCCGAGGAGCTCGGGGATCGAGCCCGACCCACGCCACCACGAGGACCTGGCCGAGGCGCTCCTGCTCGGCCCCCTGCTGCCCGCGCGCTACCACCTCGAGGGTCGCGCGAGGCAGCCGGAGGCGGCCCACCTCTTCACCCAGCAGCTCGCCACCTCACCCGCGGCGAGGACCTTCCCCGACGACCGGGCCACCTTCCCCGACCTCGGCCTGCCCGACGTACTCATGTAACGCGGAGTTATCGACGCTGAACAAGCGGTACGCCGCGTGCGAACCGTCCACAACACCGCGTTACATGCGCGAGTGACACCATGCAGGAAGTCGATCGAGAGCGAGGACGTCGTCTGATGAGTGGGCACGACCACGACCACGACGAGGAGAAGCGGCCGACATGTTCGAGCCGTCGAGCTGGGAGGAGCGCTACTCCAGCGACGAGAAGATCTGGAGCGGGAACCCCAACCCCCAGCTGGTCGCCGAGGCATCCACGCTGACCCCCGGCACCGCGCTGGACGTCGGGTGCGGCGAGGGCGGCGACGTGATCTGGCTCGCCCAGCAGGGCTGGCACGCCACCGGTGCCGACTTCTCCGCCAACGGACTGGCCCGTGCGGCGCGGCATGCCGAGGACGCCGGGGTCGCCGACCACACCGACTGGTGGCAGGTCGACGCCAGGACCTTCGCGGCCGACGGACGCTCCTTCGACCTCGTCACCACCCACTTCCTGCACCCGCCTGACGGCGGCATGGTCGAGGTGACCCGTCGCCTGACCGAGGCCGTCGCGCCCGGGGGCCACCTCCTGGTCGTCGGCCATGCGCCGCACGAGGTCTTCACCCAGCTGAGCGCAAGCCACCGCGGGGCGATGTTCCTGGCCGAGGACCTGCTGCCGGCCCTGCCGGACGGCTTCGAGGCGCTCGTGGTCGAGCAGCGGCCCCGGTCGATGGTGCGCGACGGCGAGACGGTCCACGTCGACGACTCCACGCTGCTCGCTCGACGTACGTCGTAGCCCATTGCTGTGATCGTTTGATGGTTGCGACCGAGGTGTTGCGGACCCGACTGGGTCCTGTCGAGGTTGCGTACCTGCCCGGCCCCAAGCCCCCCGTCCTGTTCTTCCCGGGCAGCCACTGCTCTGCTGGCACCGACTGCGGCTGGAGCCTCTATCAGGAGTCGGGTCATGGTCTCCTCGCCTTCTCACGCCCCGGCTACGGGAGGACGGCCGTTGGTCGGCTCGGCGCCGCCGACTTCGTCCCGGCCGTCGCCGACTGCTGTGACCGGATGGGCCTCACCGAGGTGACCGCTGTGGTCGGAGTCTCCTTCGGGGGGTTGCAGGCCATCGAGGTGGCTGTCCAGCTGCCGCACCTGGCGCCGAAGCTCGTCCTCCACAGCTGCGCTCCTTCCACACTCTCGTGGCCCGACAGCCGCATGGAAGCACTCGGCGGCCCGGTTGTCTTCGGCCCGAGCCTGCAGCGACTGACGTGGCGAACCGTGTCGCTCCTGGTTGCCACGGACGCCGGTCTTCGGTGGATGATCGCCGCGCTGTCGAAACGACCTGTGGCGGAGTGGTGGCACACCTGGTCCGGGGAGGACAAGCGGCGCGGCCGCGAGCTGTTCTCGACCATGGACTCCGGGAGCGGGTTCGTCGTCGACCTCGAGCAGGGTCGGCCGGATGGCAGTGCTCGTCGACACCTCCTCCAGACCCAGGTCACCTGCCCCACCCTGGTCACTGCCTCACGCGACGACGGCGGCGTCGCCTTCGCGCACGCACTGGACTTTGCCGAGACCATCCCGACCGCTCGTCTCGTCGAGCTCACCTGCCCCAGCCACCTGTTCTGGATCGGACCCGAGCGGCGCGAGGTCCAGGCGGCTGTGGACGACTTCCTCGACTCGACGTCGACCCAGCGATGAGCGGCTGACTCAGTCCCGCATCGGCCCCACGACGTCGTACGTCGCCACGACGAAGTCGCCGTTGCGAGCAGTCTCGACCAGCTTCAGGTCGTGGCGCCGCGGAAAGAGCGGCCGTCCGGCGCCGAGCGTGACCGGGGCGATCGAGACCATCACCCGGTCGAGCAGCCCGGGTCCGCGAACTGGCCGGCGAGGTCACCACCGCCCACGACCCAGACGTCGCGGTCGCCCGGCAGCCTCGACCATCGCGGCATGGTGCTCGCGCACGTCGCCCACGGCGAACCGGACACCGTCGGCCAACGCCTCGAGCTCGCGGTGGGTGAACACCCAGCAGGGGATGTCGTAGGGCCACTCCTCGTCGTTGCCCGCCATGTGGTCGCGGACCCACTCGTAGGTGGTGGCGCCCATGGCCATCGCCCCGATGCCGCCGATGAAGGGCTCGTAGCCGCCGGGGCCCTCCTGGTCGATGTCCTGCCGGAACAGCCACTCGAGCGAGTCGTGCTCGTCGGCGATGTAGCCGTCGAGCGTGGTCGCCGTGTAGTAGACGAACGAGGTCACGGTGCCTGGTCCGAGGCGGCAGTCTCCGACTCGGCGGCCCGCCGGCGACGGCGCCGGCGCGCGCAGTGGTCCCAGCCGATGAGCCCGAGCACGAAGCCGGCGGCGCACGTCCCGAGCCACCACAGGTGGCCGTCGTCGTCGAGCTGGTCGCGGAAGAGGAGGAGGACGACCAGGCCGATCGCCCACAGCGCCGTACCGACCTGCATCGTGCGTACGCCGTCGAGGTCCAGGGGCTCCACCTGGGCCACGATGTAGGTCCGGTTGCCGATCTCGTGCACCGTCGGCTGCTCGTCCTCGGGCCGCATGCGCCACATCCAACCACGAGACGGACCCGTGTCCGACACGCGCGCGAAACACGCGTTCTGGTTGGATTCGCGCGTGGACAAGTTCTTCAAGATCACCGAGCGTGGTTCGACCGTAGGACGCGAGGTCCGCGGTGGCGTCGTCACCTTCTTCACGATGGCCTACATCATCGTGCTGAACCCGCTGATCCTCGGCTTCGCCCAGGACGCCGACGGGAAGTTCCTCGGCGACGCGTCGCCGCCCGGCAACCTGGCCATGATCGCCGCCGGTACGGCGCTCGTGGCGGGCGTGATGACGATCCTGATGGGGGTCGTGGCGAACTTCCCGCTGGCGCTGGCGACCGGCCTCGGGCTGAACGCGTTCGTCGCGTTCTCGATCGCCTCGCAGATGACCTGGGCCGACGCGATGGGCCTCATCGTCCTCGAGGGCCTGGTGATCCTGGTCCTCGTGCTCACCGGCTTCCGGGAGGCCGTCTTCCACGCCGTACCCGGGCAGCTGAAGATCGCCATCTCGGTCGGCATCGGACTGTTCATCGCGCTGATCGGCTTCGTCGACGCGGGCTTCGTCCGCCGGATCCCCGACGCGGCCAACACCACCGTCCCCGTCCAGCTCGGTCCGTCCGGCAGCCTGCAGGGCTGGCCGGTGCTGGTCTTCGTGCTCGGCCTGGGGCTGCTGATCACGCTGTGGGTCAAGAAGGTCAAGGGCGCGATCCTGATCTCGATCGTGGCCACCACGATCATCGCCATCATCGTCGAGGCGATCGGCAACTTCGGCGCAGGGCGGTGCCAAGAACCCGACCGGCTGGGGCCTCACGGTGCCCAAGCTGCCCGACTCGATCTTCGACAAGCCGAACTTCGGCACCCTCGGCGAGTTCAACCTGTTCGGCTCGTTCTCCTCGATCGGCTTCGTGGCCGCGATCCTGCTGATCTTCACCCTGATGCTGGCCGACTTCTTCGACACGATGGGCACGATGACCGCGATCGGCGCCGAGGCCGGCCTGCTGGACGCCGAGGGCACCCCGCCGAACACCCGCCGCATCCTGGTCGTCGACTCCGTCGCCGCTGCCGCGGGTGGCGTCGGTGGTGTCTCGTCGAACACCTCCTACATCGAGTCCGCCTCGGGCGTGGGGGAGGGCGCGCGCACCGGCCTGGCGTCGGTCGTCACCGGCGTGCTGTTCCTGTTCTCGATCTTCCTGTCGCCGCTGGTCAAGGTGATCCCGAGCGAGGCGGCTGTCCCGGCCCTCGTGCTGGTCGGGTTCCTGATGATGCAGCAGGTCAAGGGCATCTCCTGGGACGACGTCGACATCGCGATCCCGGCCTTCCTCACGATCGTGCTGATGCCGTTCACGTACTCGATCACCGTCGGCATCGGCGCCGGCTTCATCAGCTACGTGCTGATCAAGGTGGTCAAGGGCAAGGCCGCTGCCGTCCACCCGCTGCTCTGGGTGATCAGCGTGCTGTTCCTCGTCTACTTCGCGATCCACCCGCTGACCGCCGTACTCACCTGACCCACCGGGACGTCATACGAGCTGGTCGCTATAGCAGCCAGTTCGTATGACGTCCTGGCGCTCCCGAGAAATAGTTAGCATGGGTAATGAGTTATGCTAACGACATGCCAACCCTGGAATCGGCTGCCCGCACCGACAGCGGGCTCGCGAGCGAGCTGCGCCTCTCCGTCGCGCGGCTCTCGCGCCGCCTGCGCGCCGAGCGTGAGCCGGACAACCCGCTGAGTGTCGGCTCGCTGAGCGCGCTCGGTGTCATCTTCCGCGAGGGGGAGTGCACGATCGGCGCGCTGGCCGCGCACGAGCGGGTCCAGCCGCCGTCGATGACCCGCACGGTGAACTGCCTCGTCGAGGACGGCTACCTGACTCGCCGTCCCCACGACACCGACGGCCGCCAGGTGCTGGTCGCCCTCACCGACACCGGTCGCGAGATCCTGCTCGCCGACCGCCGCCGCCGTACCGCCTGGCTGGCCCAGCGCCTGCGGGAGCTGACTCCCGAGGAACGCGCCCTGCTGCGCGAGGCCGCCCCCCTGATCCAGCGACTCGCCACTTCCTGAAACGAGCATCTTGAGCCCCACCTTCCGCGCCCTGCGCATCCGCAACTACCGCCTGTACGCCATGGGCGGCGTCGTCTCCAACACCGGCACCTGGATGCAGCGAGTTGCCCAGGACTGGCTGGTCCTGCAGCTCCACCCCGGCAGTGCCGCGCACGCCAGCACGGCGCTCGGCATCACGACCGGTCTGCAGTTCCTGCCCATCCTGCTGCTCTCGCCGTACGCCGGCCTGATCGCCGACCGGATGGACAAGCGCCGCCTGCTCCAGCTGACCCAGGCGTGGATGGGCATCACGTCCCTCGGCCTGGCCGCCGTGGCGATCACCGGGATCGCCCAGCCCTGGATGGTGTTCGTCTCCGCGCTGCTCCTCGGCACCGGCGCCGCCTTCGACGCTCCCGCCCGCCAGGCCTTCGTCAGCGAGATGGTGGGGCCGGACGACCTGACCAACGCCGTCAGCCTCAACTCCGCCACGTTCAACCTCGCCCGCCTCGTCGGCCCGGCCCTGTCCGGCGTCCTCATCGCCGCACTCGGCTCCGGGGTCGAGGCCACCGGCTGGGTGATCGCCCTCAACGGCATCAGCTTCCTCGCGGTGATCGGCGCGCTGCAGCTGATGCGGCCGTGGGAGCTCACGCCCATCGAGCGTCCCCCGCGCACGAAGGGGATGATCCGCGACGGCGTCCGCTACGTGCGCGACCGGCCCGTCCTGAAGATGGTCCTCATCGCCGGATTCTTCGCCGGCACCTTCGGGATGAACTTCCAGATGACCTCGGCGCTGATGGCCACCCAGGTCTTCGGCAAGGGCGCCAGCGAGTACGGCCTGCTCGGCACCACCCTGGCGCTGGGCTCGCTCACCGGCGCACTGGTCGGTGCCCGGCGCACGAGCAGGCCACGACCCCGGCTGGTCATCACCGCCGGGCTCGCCTTCGGTGCCATCGAGGTCGTGCTGGGTCTGATGCCGACGTACCTCACCTTCGCGCTGCTCACGCCACTGCTCGGGTTCAGCCTGCTGACCATGCTCAACGCCGCCAACACCACCGTGCAGCTGAGCACCGCACCGGAGATGCGCGGCCGCGTGATGGCGCTGTACATGACCGTGATCATGGGTGGCACGCCGATCGGCTCACCGGTGGTCGGCTGGGTCGGCGCCACCTTCGGCGCGCGCTGGATGCTGATCGGCGGTGGGCTGATGTCGCTGCTCGGCATCGGGATCGCCGTCATCGTCTTCCGCGGGTTGCGCACGCCGTGGTTCCCGTTCGGTCGCCGGGTCGGGCCCTCCAGCGAGGAGACGGCCGACGAGCTGCTCGCGGCCTGACGCTGTGCTGGCCCCTGAATACACTCGCCACGTGAATCCCCGCCTCCGCCGCATGGTCATCCCCGTGGCGCTGGGCGGGCTCATCCTCATCGTCGTCCTGACGGCCCTGCTGAAGTGACCGAGCTCGACCAGGCACTGACCACGCTCCGCGCGGCGGTCCTCGACGAGGAGCACCTCGTCCGGGCCCTGGCCACCGGCCGACGACGCGGCGGCGAACCGCCGAGGTGGCGCCGCGTCGAGCTGCGGTACGTCGACCTGAAGGCGGGCCGGCGCCTGCAGGTCACGGCGTACGACGACACCCAGGCGCACACCAGCAACCACGAGGACGCCGCGGCCGTGGTGGACGAGCTGCTGGCGATGTCGTTCGCCAACTGGCACGTCGACACCACGACCACCACGCACCAGCTGCGCGTGACGAAGAAGGGCCGGCCACTGCTGCACAGCAGCGCGCGCGAGCAGGAGGCGGAGGCTCCGCGCGAGCACGACCGCGCCAAGCAGCGGCTGCTCCCGGAGGAGCACCCGATGTTCCTCGCCCTCGGCATCTCCGGGCAGGACGGGCGGGTGAAGGCCTCGCGGCAGGCGAAGTTCCGCCAGGTCGAGGAGTTCGTCCGGGCACTCTCGGCGGCGGTGGCCGACGCGGAGCGCAGCGGGAACCTGCGCACGCCCACCGCCGAGCAGCCGCTGCGTGTGGTCGACCTGGGCTGCGGCAACGCCTACCTCACCTTCGCCGCGCACGCCTGGCTGCGCGACCGCTACCCGGTCCACACGACCGGCGTCGACGTGAAGGAGCAGTCGCGGCTGCACAACACGGAGGTCGCGGCACGGCTCGGCTTCGACGACGAGATGACGTTCCTGGCCGCCGGCATCTCCGACGTACGGCTGGACGAGCCGCCGGACGTGGTGCTCGCCCTGCACGCCTGCGACACCGCCACCGACGACGCCCTGGCCCGCGCCGTGGGGTGGGGGGCCGACCTCGTGCTCGCCGCGCCGTGCTGCCACCACGACATCTCCGCCCAGCTGCGCCGGTCGACGCCGCCGGCCGGCCACGAGCCGCTCGTGCGCGACGGGATCCTGCGCGAGCGGCTCGCCGACACCCTCACCGATGCGCTGCGGGCGGCGATCATGCGCCTGCAGGGGTACCGCGTCGACGTCGCCGAGTTCGTCGACAGTGCCCACACCCCACGCAACACCCTGCTGCGCGCGGTGCGCACGGGCGCCGTACCTCCGCCGGAGCGCCGCACGGAGTACGACGCCCTCGTGTCGGCGTGGCACCTGCACCCGCACCTCGCCGACCTGCTGGAGATCCGGAGCGACGGGGCGTGATCCGCCTGCTCGCGGCCGCCGTGCTGGTCCCGCTGCTGCTGCCCGGCGCCGCCAGCGCCGCCACGACCGGCCGCGTCTTCCGCCTCACGGACTCGCGGATCGTCGAGGCCAGCAGCCTGGTCGACTTCGGCTCCCGGATGGTGACCGCCAACGACTCCGGGAACCCGCCGGACCTGTTCTCGGTCGACTCCCGGACCGGCCGGACCGTCGGCGTCACCCACCTGGACGTGCCGGCGGTGGACATCGAGGCGCTCGCGCCCGCGGGTGGCTCGAAGGTGTGGGTCGGTGACATCGGCGACAACACCCAGAGCCGCTCCTCGATCAGCCTCTACCTCGCGCCCACCGAGGCACACGACCTCGACGTGACGCCGCCGACGTACCGGCTGGTGTACCCCGACGGAGCGCACGACGCGGAGTCATTGCTCGCCGACCGCGGGCGGGTCTACGTCGTGACCAAGTCGCTCGACCGGCGGATCGGTCTACCGGGCGGGTCCGCGGCTGAGCACCGACCGGACCAACCGGCTGGTGCGGGTCGCGGACGTCCCGGAGTTCGCCACCGACGCGGCGATGTTCCCCGACCACCGGCACGTGCTGATCCGCGGCTACGGCCAGGCCGGCCTCTACACGTTCCCGGGATTCCGGCGCCTGGGTGAGTTCGCGCTGCCGTCGCAGCCCCAGGGCGAGGGGATCTCGATCGGTGCCGACGGCCGGATCAGGCTCAGCTCCGAGGGGCAGGACTCGGCGGTCCTGCAGGTGGCGCTGCCCGCCTCGCTCGAGGCGAAGCTCGCTCCCTCACCGTCCAGCACGGCCACGGCCGGTGAGTCTCCGGCCGAGGTGCCGGAGACCGACAGCGGCGTCTCCTCGGCCTGGTGGTGGACGGTGCCGGCGGTCATCCTGGGCGCAACAGTGGCTCTGGTCCTGGGCCGAAGGAGACGTCGATGAGGCTCACCGCGGTCCGTGGGGACATCACCGAGCAGCAGGTCGACGCGGTCGTCAACGCGGCCAACCGGGCCATGCGAGGCGGCGGTGGCGTCGACGGCGCCATCCACCGGGCCGGTGGTCCTGCGGTCCTGGAGGACTGCGTACGACGCTTCCCGCACGGCCTCGCCACCGGCGAGGCGGGCTGGACGACGGCGGCAACCTGGCGGCGCGCTGGGTGATCCACGTCGTCGGGCCGAACTTCACGGCCGGCGAGCGGGACCGGTCCCTGCTGGTCTCCTGCTACGCCAACGCGCTGCGGGTCGCCGACGAGATCGGCGCGCGCACGGTCGCCTTCCCCCTCGTCTCGGCCGGCATCTACGGCTGGCCCAAGGACGACGCGATCGCCGCGGCGGTCGACACCCTCCGCTCGACCGCGACGCAGGTCGAGGAGTCCCGCCTGGTCGCCTTCGACGACGCGACCTACGACCTGATCCAGTCCGCCCTCTAGCTCCGCCGAGCGGGGTATTGATGTACGCCGTGGAGCGCCGAGCGGGGGTTTGTTGTACGCCGCGCGTACACGAATGCCCCGCTCAGCCGTCCCTGAGCGTGCAAGAAATCCCCCGGTCGGCGGAATTAGAGCTGCTCGACCACGTGGTCGATGCAGTGGGTGAGGGCCTCGACGTCGGCCGGGTCGATGGCCGGGTACATCGCGATGCGGAGCTGGTTGCGGCCGAGCTTGCGGTACGGCTCGGTGTCGACGATCCCGTTGGCGCGCAGGGTGGCGGCCACCGCGTCGGCGTCGATCGACTCGTCGAAGTCGATGGTGCCGATCACCAGCGAGCGGTGGGCGGGGTCGGCGACGTACGGCGTGGTGTACGACGTCCGCTCGGCCCAGCCGTAGAGCGCCTCGGAGGAGCTGGTCGTGCGCTTGACCATGCCGTCGAGGCCGCCCTGGCCGTTCATCCAGTCCAGCTGCTCGGCCATCAGGAAGAGCGTGGCGACCGACGGTGTGTTGTAGGTCTGGTTCTTGCGCGAGTTGTCGATCGCCGTGGGCAGGTCGAAGAAGGCCGGGATCCACCGGTCGCTCGCCGCGATCGACGCCGCCCGCTCGAGCGCCGCCGGTGACATCAGCGCGATCCACAGCCCGCCGTCGGAGGCGAACGCCTTCTGGGGCGCGAAGTAGTAGGCGTCCACCTCGGTGAGGTCGACCGGCAGCCCGCCGGCTCCCGAGGTCGCGTCGACGAGCACGATCGAGTCGGCGTCGCCCACCCGCTCCACCGGCGCCATCACCGCGGTCGAGGTCTCGTTGTGCGCCCAGGCGTAGGCGTCCACGCCCTCCTCGGTCGCGGGGGAGGGCAGCGAGCCCGGCTCCGAGGCGATCACCGACGGCTCGGCGAGGAAGGGCGCGTCCTTGGCCGCCTTGGCGAACTTGGAGGAGAACTCACCGAACGTCAGGTGCTGGCTCTTCTCCCGGATCAGCCCGAAGGTCGCGACGTCCCAGAACGCCGTCGCCCCGCCGTTGCCGAGCACCACCTCGTAGCCCTCGGGGAGGCTGAACAGCTCGGTGAGGCCCTCGATGACCCGGCCCACCAGCGCTCGGACCGGCGCCTGCCGGTGGGAGGTGCCCATCAGCGACGTGCCGGTCGCGGCGAGCGCCTCCAGCGCCCCCGCGGGCACCTTGGAGGGGCCGGCTCCGAACCGGCCGTCGGCGGGCTTGATCTCGTCGGGGATCACGATGTCGGTCACGCCGGCCATTGTTCCAGCCGTGGATCACTCCAGGTCGTCGGCCCGGGGTGCCTGCCAGACGAGCGTGTGCTCGGGGTCGCTGCTCAGCCGCTCGACGCTGTTGTTGTGCCGCGGCGTCGCCTTCCGGCCCCACGCGTCGTCGCCGACCCAGCTCGGCAGGCCGAAGGGCAGGTCGGCCGGCGGGATCGCGTGGTAGTCGGCCTCCTCGATGGTGCTGCCGTAGTTGGGCAGGCCGGGCGTCCCGTCGGCGTCCGGCGTCACGGCTGCGCGGAGCTGCGGGATCGCGTCGCGCCAGGCCTTCGCGAGGGCGGCGGCGTCGTGGCTCGAGGGGTGCGGCACCTTGATCGGGAGTACGCCGGGGGCGCCGTCCCACAGCCGCAGGGCCTCCTGGGCGTTCGCGCCGAACGCGACGATCGCCTGCAGGTCCGGTCCGGTGACCAGGTCGTAGAAGCGGTTGCGCCAGCGCTTCTGGTCGCGGTCCGCCAGCAGCGGCAGCGCGCCGCTGGCCTGGGACGGGTGCAGCGCGAACGGGAAGGCGTTGACGAGTGCGTAGCTCGTGGTCAGCCCCAGCTTGGCCAGGAACCCCTGCACCCGCTGGCCGGCGTCGCCCACGAGCGTGCGACCCACGACCCGCTCGGTGGGACCGGGGTCCGAGGCGATGCCGAGCAACCGGACCTTGCCGGTGAGCCGGCCGCGGTAGAACACCGGGCCCCAGTCGTACCAGAACTTCGAGCGCGCCTCTGCCGGCAGCTCCGGCAGCGCGGCGAAGTGCTTCGCCAGCGCGGCTGGAGGACCCTTGTCGAAACTGACCACGTCGTACCTCCTCGACGTATCCACCCTGACCGGTGGTGCTCTCCTTGTCGAGGAGGCCGATGAGGCCGAGGAGGCACCACATGGCAGGGAGCAGCCGCACGGCGACGGACGCGTTCACCCGGGCGTACCTCGAGGGCATGCCCGACTCCCTCGAGCCGCGGGTCGCCGCGGAGCCTCGCGCAGCGCCGAAGGCGCGGAGCCTGGCACCCGCCGAGATGCGCACGGCCGCTGCCGTCGCGGCCACCACGATCGCCCTGGGCGGGCAGGTGATCACCCCCGACGGCGCCCGCAAGGCATGGGTCAGCATCGAGGACGGCACCATCTCCGCGATCACCTCGACCAAGCCGAAGGACGCGATCACCATCGCGACCGGCGGCGTGATCCTGCCGGGGATGCTCGACCTGCACGGCCATCCGGAGTTCAACGTCTTCGCGCCGTGGGAGCCGCCGAAGTTCTACGTCAACCGGTACTCCTGGCGTGGCAGCAAGCCGTACCACGACCTGGTCCGCGACCCGCAGAACAAGCTGCTCACCGAGCTGCCCAGCGGCACCCAGCTGCGGTACGCCGAGATCCGGGCCGTCGTGGGCGGGGTGACCGCGATCCAGGGGGCCAGCCTGCGCACGCAGGGCAACCACGAGTCGATGGTGCGCAACGTCGACGGCGTCGTGTTCGGCGAGCACCGCGCCCGCGCGGCCATCGACCTGCCGTCGAGCCTCACCTCGCGCGGCGGGCCGGAGCTGAAGAAGGTGACCGACGCGATCGCCGCCGGGGAGGTCGACGCGTTCTACGTGCACCTCGCAGAGGGCATGCGCGACAACGCCCGCTCCCAGGGCGAGTTCGCGCACCTCGTCGAGCTCGGCGCGCTGACCGCGGCGACGGTGATCATCCACGGCACGGCACTGACCCGCGACCAGTTCGGCGACGCCAAGGACGCCGGCGCACGGCTGGTGTGGTCGCCGCAGTCCAACCTCCGGCTGTACGGCGAGACGACGGACGTCGCCTCGGCCCTCGACGTCGGCCTCCCGATGGCCCTCGGCGCCGACTGGCTGCCGTCGGGGTCGACCAGCCTGCTGGGGGAGATGAAGGTCGCGCGCGAGGAGCTGGCCGCGCAGGGGCATCCGCTGACCGCGAAGCAGCTCGTCACGATGGTGACCTCCGGCGCGGCCGAGGTGGCCGGCCTCGGCGACAAGCTCGGCCGGCTCCAGGTGGGCCGCGCGGCCGACCTCGTGGTGATGGCCCGGCAGGACACCGATGCCTTCGAGTCGGTGTGCTCCTCGACCCCGGCCGACGTGGAGCTGGTGATGGTCGGCGGCGACCTGCTCTACGGCCGCGACGACTGGATCCAGGCCCTGGCTGCCGACCCCGCCGACCCGGACCTCGAGCCGGTCATCGCCTGGGGGCGCCGGATGCTGCTCGACACCAGCTACGAGCTGCACCCCTCCGGCGACCCGACCCCGAGGCTGGCGCAGCTCCGCCAGTCGCTCACCTCGGTCTACCCGCCCGTCGGGCCGATCTGGGCCTAGCTACCCTCCCTCGCATGGGGAGCGGGTGGCGCATCGAGGAGGTCCCGATCACCCATCCCGACGCCGTTCGCCTGGTCGCCGAGGTGCAGCAGGAGTACGTCGCCCGCTACGGCGGCCCCGACGAGACGCCGATCGACCCGGCGTACTTCACGAGGCCGGCCGGCGCCTTCTTCGTCGGCCTCCTGGACGACGACCCCGTCGCCACCGGCGCGTGGCGTCGGCGCAGCGACGTCCTGGTCGACGGCACCGACCGGACCGCCGAGGTCAAGCGGATGTACGTCGCCCCGCGCGCCCGTGGCCGCGGGTTCGCCCGGCTGATGCTGGCCCACCTCGAGAGCACCGCCCGCGACGAGGGAGCCGAGGTGATGGTGCTCGAGACCGGGATGGCCCAGCCCGAGGCGATCGCGCTCTACGAGTCCAGCGGCTACACCGCCATCCCCGGCTTCGGCTTCTACCGCGACAGCCCGCTCAGCCGCTGCTTCGCGCGCGCGGCGTGACGCCGGCAGTCGAGGCGCCGCCGGTGCGCCTCTCGAGCCTCCAGCTTGTCGAAGGAGGCGATGTCGATCACGAAGCGGTAGCGGACGTCGCTGTTCACGACGCGGTCCCAGGCCTCGTCGACCTCGTCGATGCCGATGGTCTCGATCTCGGCGCCGATCCCGTGCTCGGCACAGAAGTCGAGCATCTCCTGGGTCTCGCGGATGCCGCCGATGTTCGAGCCGGCCAGGCTGCGGTTCCGGCTGGTCAGGACCCCCATCCGGAAGGTGTCCGGCTCGGTGGGGATGCCGACGTTGACCATGGCTCCGTTGACGCGGAGCAGCGAGAGGTAGCGGTCGAGCGGCAGGTTGGCCGACACCGTGTTGAGGATCAGGTCGAAGCTGCCGCGCAGGTCCTTGAAGGTCTGCCGGTCCGAGGTGGCGTAGTAGTGGGCGGCCCCGAGCCGATGGCCGTCCTCCTCCTTGGACAAGGTCTGGCTGAGCACGGTGACCTCGGCGCCGAGGGCGTGCGCGATCTTCACGGCCACGTGGCCCAGGCCGCCCATGCCGACGACGGCGATCTTCTTGTCGGGTCCGGCTCCCCACTGCTTGAGGGGTGAGTACGTCGTGATGCCGGCGCAGAGCAGGGGAGCGGCGACGTCGAGCTCGATCCCCTCGGGGATGCCGAGGACGTAGTTCTCGTCGACCACGATCGAGCGGCTGTAGCCACCGAAGGTCGCCTCGCCGTCGTAGAACTTCCCGTTGTAGGTGGCGACCATGCCCTTGACGCAGAACTGCTCGAAGCCGTCGAGGCAGTACTCGCACTCGCGGCAGGAGTCGACGAAGCAGCCGACGCCGACGCGGTCACCCACGGCGTACTTCGACACCTCGGAGCCGACCTCGCTGACGATGCCGGCGATCTCGTGCCCGGGCACCATCGGGAACAGCGCGTCGCCCCACTCCTCGCGCCCCTGGTGGATGTCGGAGTGGCAGATGCCGGCGTAGTGGATGTCGATCACCACGTCGTGGGCGGCGGGGTCGCGGCGCTCGATCGTGCTGCGCTCGAAGGGTTCCTTGGGGCCGCGGGTCAGCAGGGCGTCAACGGTCTGGGTCATGGGTCCACCTTGCCCCCTACTCGGCAGTCGACCAAAAGCGCGATCAGTCCGCGATGCAGGCCGTCCGGCCGGTGATCGTCCAGGTGTACGTGCCCTGGCCCAGCTTCACGGTGGTGCGGTAGGTGCGCTTCTGCGCGTCGTCCGAGGGGTCGTTCGCGAAGTCGATCGTGGCCGGGACCGTGGAGGCGTCCTTGCCGAGGTCGGTGGTGACCTTCGCCCCGGCCGGCTTCAGCCCCGCCTGCGTGAGCAGGCTCAGCGTGTTGCGGACCTTGGCCTGGTCGTCGCCGCTCTGGAGCGGCGCCGTGACGGTCGCCCGGAAGACCCGCTGGTGGCCTCCGTCGCAGGAGCGGTCGTGCGTGCCGTCGTCACGCACCTTCTCCTTGCCCTGGCCGGTGTCGCTGACCTGCTGCGCGGTCGCTGCCGCCGGGTCGGACATCTTCGTGCCGAGGTCGGCGAGCGAGGTGTCGGTGGACACGGCGCCGTTTCCGCACCCTGCGACGAGGGCGGCGCCGGCGAGGGCCAGCGCGCACGCCGTGGCTCGTGTCGTGAGCATTCGGTCCTCCCGGTTCGCCGTACGAGTCGGGTCCAAGCCTGCCCGAGACCGACCCGCCAGCACACCGCTGGTCGTTTCGCGGCGTGGCGCGGCGGGTAGATCACACCCGCACGCCGCATCGGCGCGGTGGAAGCATCAGCGAGAGGGGAGCTGGGTCGACGTGGCAGATCCGTCGCAGCCTGCGCAGCCGACGACGCACATGGTGGCCAACCCGGCGTACCTCGAGCTGAAGGCGCTGCACGACGACGTCGAGGCCGCCCAGGACACGCTCGCCCAGGCCCTCAAGGGCCCCGCCGACCTGATGCACGGCCGCGACGCCTGGACCGGCCCCACGGCGGCCAAGGCCTTCACCGAGGAGATCTCCGGGCGCGACCAGCGGCTGCCGGGGCTGGTGCGCCAGATCCTCGACGCGGTCGAGGACGAGATGGCGCGGACGCCGAAGGAGGTCGAGCGACCGCTCAACCGAGGGATGTTGATGCAGTGATGCGCCCGGACGACGGTGGCGGCTCCTCCAACTACTCCTCGATCCAGTTCTCGGGGATGCAGAGCCTGATCAGCGAGGTGCGTACGGCGGGGTCGACGCTGCAGGACACGACCCGCGGGCTCCAGTCGACCGCCAGCGGCTGCGGCGTCAGCTCGCCCGCCTTCGCCCAGATCATCGAGATCGGCGCGTGGGCCGAGAGCCAGGTGGCCGGGCTCGCAGCGCCGGCTGACCCTCGCCCAGGGGGCCGCGAAGGCCATCGACCCGGGCCTCACCGGCTGGACGATCGACGAGCCCGTCGACATGACCGCGGACGAGGCCGCCAAGAAGGGCCAGGAGCTCGCCCAGCGGATCACCGACCACAACAGCACCGACTCGGACTTCATCAAGATCACCGACGACACCCTCGACGAGCTCGAGCTCTACGAGGGCGACCCCGACGTGCTCTCCGCGTTCTACGCCACGCTCGGTCCGCAGGAGACCCAGGCCATGCCCGCGCTGCTGGAGGCCTCGGGCGCCCAGGACTCGACGCAGCTGGAGAAGCTGAGCCGCACCTTCGCGCTGGCGTTCAACGACCCCGATCCGCCGGCCGGCTTCACCGAGGTCACCGACGTGTTCAAGTCCTCCACCGGCCACGAGCCGGACCCCACCAACTGGGACCGGCTCGCGATGCTGCAGTACGGCCAGTTCCCCCCGGACTTCGTCGCCGACGTCGTGAAGGCCAACGGGCTGGAGAAGTTCGCGTCCGACGACGACGAGGTCGACTGGCGCGGCAACATGGGTGGGTCGCTCGGGCTCGACGAGGACGTCAGGACCCTCATCTTCGGGGCGCTGAAGAACAACCCGGAGGCGACCCGCGAGGCCTTCGCCGGTCTCGACCTCGACAAGGTCGTCGACCGGACCTACGCCGAGGGCGACTTCAACTTCGAGCTCCAGCAGAACTTCATCGCCGCGATGAAGGCGGGCTCCGGCGTCGACGACGAGACGATGGGCGACCACAGCTACGCCGCCTCGCAGTTCGCCTTCGACTTCATCCGGGCCAGCGGCAGCAACGAGGACGTGCCGGACCTCTGGACCACGAAGGAGGGGCTGGCCTCGATCGCGGCGTCGTACGCCCCGGAGTTCGTGGCCGGCGCGAACACCAAGGACGCCTACGGGCGCGAGTCCAGCTTCCTGCGTCCCGACAACTACGACGTGCCGCCGGGCATCGACCCGGCGTTCTACCTCAACGCCGAGGACATCTACAAGTACCTGCACGGCTTCGGCGACCAGGACGAGCGCTTCGACCCGCCGCACGACTACTCCGACCCGTTCGACGACGCGGTGACGCAGCTCTACAACACCTCCCTCGTCAAGGCTGCCCAGGAGCTGAAGGAGCACCCGAACTCCGACACCTGGACCGACACCCTGCGCATCTACGGCAACCTCAGCGGCCTGCACCTGCAGGCGCAGACCGACGTGCGCCACGGCCAGGACGCCGCCGACCAGGCCGCCAAGGACCTGATGGCCGGGATCCTGAACAAGGGCGTCGCGATGATCCCCGGGGGCGCCGAGGCCGGCCTGCTCGTCAAGGGCGGCATCAAGGTGTTCAAGTTCGCCGCGAAGGAGGGCATCAAGTCCTGGCGCGAGACCGACCCCGAGACCACGCGCGAGGCCCTGCTCCACGACAGCGAGGTCCAGGCGTCGTTCCTCACCGACTACCAGCTGCTGAACGCGCTGAAGACGGCCGACTACCCGGGCACGGACAAGATCCCGCCGCAGCTGCTCGACGGCGACCACCTGAAGTCGCCCGGTGCGATCGCCAAGGACCCCGACCTGATCGGGCAGTACCAGCAGTGGATCGACTCCACCGACGGCCCCAAGGCCACGGACCTGGACAGCCTCACCGAGACCGAGGAGTTCAACGGCGGGCTGTACAAGGGCAAGAACTACGGAGAGGGCTATGACTGGTAGTCGTCCCGTCGCGGTGCTCGCCGTCCTGTCGCTGCTCGGTGGCATCGCGGCGTGCAGCTCGGACGACGACTCCGGTCCGACGACCGGCACGGCCGCCGTCCACCTGACCAAGCTCATGGACGACCTGCGCGGCGAGCTGACCGACGGCAGCACGCCCCTGCAGGCGTGGCAGCCCTCCGACGACGCGTCCCGCAACCGCTCCCAGGGCTGCCCGGACGGCACCGCGCGGCGTGCGTACGCCGCGACGCTCGTCGTCCCCGACAGCACCGGTCAGGACGCCGAGGGGCGCGAGGCCAAGCTCCTCGGCAAGCTCGGCCAGGCCGGCTGGGACCCCGAGACCGTGGCCCCGACGAGCGGCACCGACCCCGCGGAGGTGAAGGGTCGAGCGAAGCCACGACAGCAGCGGCGCCCGGGTCACGATCGGGTTCACCCCGGTCGCGAAGGGCTGGCGCTACGTGGTGAGCGCTCGAACCGCCTGCCTGCAGACGGGCGTGACCGTCAGGCGACCGGCTCCTCCGAGGCGTCGGTGTCGCCCCACGCGTCGTTCCAGCCCTTGATGTCGCTGGCCTTGCGCTCGCCGGGACCCGCGTAGATCGCGGAGGGGCGGATCAGCCGGCCGGTGGTCTTCTGCTCCAGGATGTGCGCGGACCAGCCGCCCGTGCGGGCGCAGGTGAACATCGAGGTGAACATGTTGGCCGGCACCTCGGCGAAGTCGAGGACGATCGCCGCCCAGAACTCCACGTTGGTCTCGAGCACGCGGTCGGGCCGGCGCTCCTTGAGCTCGGCCAGGGCGGCCTTCTCGAGCTCCTCGGCGACCTCGTAGCGCGGGGCACCGAGCTCCTTCGCCGTACGTCGCAGCACGCGGGCGCGAGGGTCCTCGGCGCGGTAGACGCGGTGGCCGAAGCCCATCAGGCGCTCGCCGTCGTCGAGCAGCTTCTTGACGTAGGCGGAGGCGTCGCCGGACTTCTCGACGTCCTCGATCATCCCGAGCACGCGGGAGGGGGCGCCGCCGTGCAGCGGGCCGCTCATGGCGCCGATGGCGCCGGAGAAGGCCGCGGCCACGTCGGCACCCGTGGAGGTGATCACCCGGGCGGTGAAGGTGGAGGCGTTCATGCCGTGCTCGGCGGCCGAGCTCCAGTAGGCGTCGATCGCCTTGACGTGGGCGGGGTCGGCCTCGCCCTTCCAGCGGATCAGGAACTTCTCGGCGAGCGAGGCGCCCTGGTCGACGTCGCTCTGCGACACCACGTGCTTGCCGAGGCCGCGCGCCGACTGGGCGGCGTAGGAGAGGACCATCACGGCGACCCGGCTCAGGTCGAGGCGGGCCTGCTCGTCGGAGATGTCGTAGGTCTGCCCCATCCCGAGCATCGGGGCGAGCATCGCCACCGAGGCCTGGACGTCGGCGCGGACGTCGCCGGTGTGGATGGCGATGTTGTAGGGCTCGGCGGGTGGCAGGCCGGGCTCGTACTCCCCGTCGACGAGGAGGCCCCAGACCTTCTCGAAGGGGATCCGGCCGACGATCTCCTCGATGTCGACGCCGCGGTAGCGCAGCGCGGAGCCTTCCTTGTCCGGCTCCGCGATCTGCGTCTCGAACGCGACGACACCTTCGAGCCCGTGATGTACCTCAGTCATGCGTGGCATTCTGCACGGTCGGACCCGATCCCGATACAGGGGTTCATCGGCTCGCCCTAGGTTGGGTCCATGGACGCTCCTCCCGATCCTGGCCCCGATCCCGAGACGCTGGCCGCGCTGCGCCGCGAGTACGGCGACGCGGGGCTCGACTGTCCCGACCTGGCTGCCGATCCCGTCTCGATGTTCCGAGGCTGGCTCGCCGACACCGTGGCCGCGGGGGTGCACGAGCCCAACGCGATGGTGGTCACCTCCGTCTCGGCGCAGGGGCGGCCGTCGGCCCGGATGGTGCTGCTCAAGGCCGTGGACGAACGAGGGTTCGTCTTCTACACCAACTACGACTCCCGCAAGGGCCACGAGCTCGATGCCGAGCCCGCCTGCGCGCTGCTGTTCCCGTGGCACGAGCTGCAGCGGCAGGTGCGGGTGGAGGGCCGCGCCGAGCGCGTCTCCGGCGAGGAGAGCGAGGCCTACTTCGCCAGCCGGCCACGCGGCTCGCAGCTCGGCGCCTGGGCCTCGCCGCAGTCGGCCACGGTGGGTTCGCGCGACGAGCTCGAGCGCCTGTACGACGAGGCGGAGGAACGGTTCGCCGGCTCCGACGTACCCCTCCCGCCGCAGTGGGGCGGGTTCCGGGTGGTGCCCGAGGTCGTCGAGTTCTGGCAGGGCCGCAAGGGGCGGATGCACGACCGGCTGGTCTACCGGATGGTGGGGGAGGGCTGGGAGACGGAGCGGCTGGCGCCCTGATCGCCACGCTCGGCTGGGAAAAGAGTTTGTGAGTGAGCGCTCACTCACTTATGCTGTCGTCATGAGTCCCCGAGCCGCCGCGATGGCACCCGACGACCGCCGGGCCGCGATCGTCGACGTCGTCGTCCCGCTGCTGCTGGACCACGGCGGCGAGGTCTCGACGCGCCAGATCGCCGAGGCCGCCGGGATCGCGGAGGGCACGATCTTCCGCGTCTTCCCCGACAAGAAC
Source organism: uncultured Actinomycetota bacterium (assembly GCA_963794725.1). GTDB lineage: Bacteria > Actinomycetota > Actinomycetes > Propionibacteriales > Nocardioidaceae > Marmoricola. Next base: position 14,936 of record CAWCFR010000021.1, on the reverse strand, counting down.
GCGCTGTGGCTCGCCGTCGCCGAGCGCACCCTGGACCCCCAGGCCGAGCGCGACGGGCTCGCCGAGGCGATCGACGGGGCCACCGACCTCTACACGAAGATCGAGCGCACGGCCGACCACCTGCTCCAGCGCTCCCAGCGGGTGATGGCGGTGATGATGCTGCTGCGCGGCATGTGGCTGCGCCAGGCCGAGCACGAGAAGGGCCACCACAAGGGGGAGGGGCCGCCGTTCATCGTCGAGGCCAACCGGGCCCTGATGGCCGGGCTGACCGAGCTCTTCGAGGCCCACCGCAGCGAGCTCGCGGTGGGGCCGCAGACGGCCGCCGCGGTGCTCCGCTCCCTCGTGCTCGGTCAACGCCACCCGGGTGCGCACGCCGACTACCTGCTCTCGCCGGCCGAGGTGGCCGAGGTGATGCTCCACGGCGTGCTCAGGAAGGTGACGTGATGCTGCTCCGTCTCGTGCGCACGCGCCTGCAGCCCTACAAGAGCTGGCTGAGCGCCGTCGTCGCCCTGCAGTTCGTCGGCACCGTCGCCGCGCTGTACCTGCCCAGCCTGAACGCCGACATCATCGACAAGGGCGTCGCGACCGGCGACACGTCGTACATCCTCCACACCGGCGCGATGATGCTGGCCGTCGCGCTGCTGCAGATCGGCTGCTCGGTGACCGCGGTGTGGTTCTCCGCCCGCACCGCGATGAGCTTCGGCCGCGACGTGCGCGCCGCGATCTTCCACCGCGTCGGCGCCTTCTCCCAGCGGGAGGTGCAGCACTTCGGTGCGCCGTCGCTGATCACGCGCGAGACCAACGACGTCCAGCAGGTGCAGATGCTCGTGCTGACGAGCTGCACCCTGATGGTGGCCGCGCCGATCATGATGGTCGGCGGCGTCGTGATGGCGATGCGCGAGAACTTCGGCCTGTCGTGGCTGCTGGCCATCGTGGTGCCCGTGCTGGTGATCTGCATCGGGTTCATCGTGAGCCGGATGGTGCCGAGCTTCCGGGCCATGCAGGAGCGCATCGACGAGGTCAACCGCCTGCTCCGCGAGCAGATCACCGGCGTCCGGGTGGTGCGCGCGTTCGTCCGCGAGCCCTACGAGGCCGAGCGGTTCGCCGTCGCCAACGGCGACCTCACCACCGTCTCGGTGCGGGCCGGTCGCTGGCTGGCCGCGATGTTCCCGACGGTGATGCTCGTCGCCAACGTCTCCTCCGTCGCGGTGCTCTGGTTCGGCGGTCACCGGGTCGAGAACGGGCAGATGGAGATCGGGCAGCTGACGGCCTACCTCGCCTACCTGATGCAGATCCTGATGTCGGTGATGATGGGCACGTTCATGCTGATGATGATCCCGAGGTCGGCGGTCTGCGCCGACCGGATCATGGAGGTGCTCGACACCGACTCCTCCGTCACCACGCCGACCGAGCCGGTGACGTCGGTCGAGCAGCGCGGCACGCTGGTCTTCGACCGGGTGGAGTTCGCCTACCCCGGTGCCGACGTGCCGGTCGTGCGCGACGTGTCGTTCGAGGCGCACGCGGGACAGACCGTCGCCGTCATCGGCTCGACCGGTGCCGGCAAGAGCACCATGGTCAACCTGGTGCCCCGCCTGTTCGACGCCACCGGCGGGCGCGTGCTCGTCGACGGGGTCGACGTACGGGACCTCGAGCCGGACCTGCTCTGGTCGACCCTCGGGCTGGTTCCGCAGAAGGCCTGGCTCTTCTCCGGCACGGTGCGCTCGAACCTGGGCTACGGCAAGGCCGACGCCACCGACGAGGAGATGTGGACCGCCCTCGAGGTCGCGCAGGCGCGTGACTTCGTGGAGGCACTCCCCGACGGGCTCGACTCCACGATCACCCAGGGCGGCACCAACCTCAGCGGTGGCCAGCGCCAGCGGCTCGCGATCGCGCGGGCGCTGATCAAGCGCCCGGAGATCTACCTGTTCGACGACTCCTTCAGTGCCCTCGACCTCTCCACCGACGCGCGGCTGCGTGCGGCGCTGCGGCCGGTCACGCGCGACGCGCTCCTGCTGATCGTGGCCCAGCGCGTCTCGACGATCCGCGACGCCGACCTGATCCTCGTGGTCGAGGACGGCCTGGTCGTCGGCCGCGGGACCCACCACGAGCTGCTCGAGAGCTGCGAGACCTACCGCGAGATCGTCGAGTCCCAGCTGAGCGCGGAGGAGGCGGCATGACGACCACCCAGCCCGCCCAGCCCGCCGGCCCGCCGGCCCAGCTCAAGGAGACCGAGCGCGTCCAGGCTCCCGTCGGCGGCCCCGGCCGCGGCGGCCCGTTCGGCGGCGGCATGGTCGGCCAGAAGGCCTCCACGTTCATGCCGTCGGCGCGACGACTCGTCGGCCGGATGGCTCCCGACCGCTTCAAGGCGGCTGCCGTCGTCCTGCTCGCGATCCTCAGCGTGGGCCTCACCGCGAGCGGTCCGAAGATCCTGGGCCACGCCACCGACCTGATCTTCTCCGGCCTGGTCGGCGGGAAGCTCCCGTCGGGGATCACCAAGGCCCAGGCCGTCGAGGAGCTGCGCCAGCAGGGGCAGGACAAGGTCGCCTCGATGGTGTCCTCGATGGACCTGGTCCCCGGCCAGGGCGTCGACTTCCACGCCGTCGGTGACGTCCTCCTCGTGGTGCTGGCGGTGTACGTCGCCGCCTCGGTGCTCGGCTGGCTGCAGGGCTACCTGCTCAACGACGTCGTCCAGGGGACCGTGCTGCGGATGCGCGCCGAGGTCGAGGACAAGGTCAACCGGCTGCCGCTGAGCTACTTCGACCGGCAGCCGCGCGGCGAGCTGCTCAGCCGCGTGACCAACGACATCGACAACGTCAGCACGACGCTGCAGCAGACGATGAGCCAGCTGATGACCTCGCTGCTGACGGTCGTCGCCGTGCTCGGCGTGATGGTCTGGATCTCACCGCTGCTGGCCCTGGTCGCCCTGATCTCGGTGCCGCTCTCGCTGATCGTGACCAAGCAGGTGATGCAGCGCTCCCAGGGACTGTTCATCGAGCAGTGGCGCCGTACCGGCAAGCTCAACGCGCACATCGAGGAGACCTTCTCCGGTCACGCCCTGGTCAAGGTGTTCGGCCGCCAGCAGCAGGTCGAGGAGGTCTTCGCGCAGGAGAACGACGAGCTCTACAAGGCGAGCTTCGGCGCCCAGTTCGTGAGCGGCCTGATCATGCCGGCGATGATGTTCATCGGGAACCTCAACTACGTCGCCATCGCGGTGATCGGCGGCCTGCGCGTGGCGAGCGGCACGATGTCGCTGGGCGACGTCCAGGCCTTCATCCAGTACTCGCGGCAGTTCACCCAGCCGCTGACCCAGGTCGCCTCGATGGCCAACCTGCTGCAGTCGGGCGTGGCCTCGGCCGAGCGCGTCTTCGAGCTGCTGGACGCCGAGGAGCAGTCCGCCGACGCCGACGGGTCGCCCGTCGGCCTGGAGGAGCGCCGCGGCCAGGTCAGCTTCGAGCAGGTGTCGTTCTCCTACGACCCGGAGCGTCCGCTGATCGAGGACCTCTCACTGGTCGCCCAGCCGGGCCAGACCGTGGCGATCGTGGGGCCCACCGGCGCCGGCAAGACGACGCTGGTCAACCTGGTGATGCGCTTCTACGAGGTCACCGCCGGACGGATCACCCTCGACGGCGTCGACATCGCCTCGATGCCGCGCGCGGCGCTGCGCAGCCAGATCGGCATGGTGCTGCAGGACACCTGGCTCTTCGAGGGCACCATCCGCGACAACATCGCCTACGGCCACCCCGGCGCCACCGAGGCGGAGATCCTCGAGGCCGCGCAGGCGACCTTCGTCGACCGGTTCGTGCACTCGCTGCCCGACGGCTACGACACCCACATCGACGAGGAGGGCTCGAACCTCTCGGCCGGCGAGCGCCAGCTGGTGACGATCGCCCGCGCCTTCCTCTCCGACCCCGCGCTGCTGATCCTCGACGAGGCCACCTCGTCGGTGGACACCCGCACCGAGCTGCTGCTGCAGCAGGCCATGGCGGCCCTGCGCACCGACCGCACGTCGTTCGTGATCGCCCACCGCCTCTCCACGATCCGCGACGCCGACCTGATCCTGGTGATGGAGGACGGCGCGATCGTGGAGCAGGGGACCCACGACGAGCTGCTCGCCTCGGGCGGGGCCTACGCCCGGTTGTACGACGCCCAGTTCGCCGCCGCCGTCACGGGCTGAGGTCAGGCCCAGGTCAGGCGGAGCCCTCGCCGGGGTGGCCGTAGTCCGCATCCTCCTCGGTGAGCGGAGCCGTGTCCGGGTCACCCTCGGTGTCGGCGCCGATCTCGTCGTCCTTGTCGCCGGTCTGCTCGGGGTGCCGGGCCAGGGGGTTGTCCTCCTCGGGGCGTACGTCGGCGGGAAGCTGGTCGTCGCTGATGCCCTGGGTGTCCTCGGGCTCCTGCTCGCTCATGGGGTCTTCTTACCCCAGCCCCGCGCCTCGGACACCGCGTGGCCATATTTCCGTTGAGTCCGGCCCGGTTGCGTTCTACGGTGGTGGGACACGGGAAAGGAGGTGGTCCGAGGAATGAATTCTTCAAGGACGCGTGAGGTGGCTGCCCGCTAGCTGCGGCAGTGCACCACCAGCCAGCACGCTGGCGAATCTCAAGCAGTCACCCGACCCGCAGGCGACCCGGACGTCACGTCCACCGGGGCGGCCCCACCACGGGGCCACGCCTGCGGGTCGCTGCTGTTTGTAGGCTGTCGTCGTGGTGGACGACGAGACCCTGGGCGCACTCGAGCACGAGATGGGTGTGCTGGTACGTCGCCTGCGCCGCGTCATCGCCGAGCGGGCCAAGATGGTGCACCCCGACCTGTCCCCGGTCGCCTACTCGATGCTGCTGGCCCTGCACGACACCGGGCCGCGCCGGGCGAGTGATCTCGTCGACCAGTTCTCCATCGACAAGGGCGCCGTCAGCCGGCAGGTCCAGGCGCTGCTCGAGCTCGACCTGATCGAGCGCACGCCCGACCCGGAGGACCGCCGGGCCGCGATCCTCGCGATCACCGACGAGGGCAAGCGGCGGCTGCAGACGATCATGGAGCGGCGCCGGGCCGAGGTCCGCGACCGGCTTGCGGGCTGGGACACCGGGGAGCTGAGCGACTTCGTCGCGGCGCTCGGGCGCTACAACGCCTCGCTGGAGGAGCCGGAGCGCTGAGCCGCCGGACCTCAGCCGTTGAAGAGGCTCCGGGTCGACCGCGACCCAGGTGTGCTCGGCGCGGCCCACGATCCGCCCGTCGGCGTCGTGCAGGGTCGAGGCGGTGAAGGTGCGTCGTCCCTCGCTGCCGCGTCGCTCGGCGGTCACGACGTGCGGCTCCCCGACGACCGGGCAGGTCGTCGACGATCGCGGTCATCGAGCCCAGCACCATCAGCCGCTCGGCGAGGTCGCCGGCCCACCCGCCGGCGCAGTCCAGGGCGGCCCAGGTGGAGGCCAGGCAGGCGCGGCGGCTCGACTCGTCGTACTCGTGCCAGTCGGCCGAGAGGGTCGCGTCCGGCGTCCAGGGCGCCGCCACCCGCGTCCTGCCCTCCTGGGCCGACGGCACCTCACCCGGGAAGATCCTCAGCCCGTCGTCGCGCTCGGTGCCGCAGACGAAGCAGGTCGGGAACGGGTGGGAGCCGAAGCCCGGGTACGACGCGCTGGCCGTGCTCGCCTCCGTCCAGGTGACCGCCTCGACGGGCTCGATCTCCTGCTCGACGTACGACGCCTCGGCCACGACCGCCCCGCCGAATCCCAGGCTGACGCCGTCGTCGGTCGGGGTCAGCTGCATGCTCGCGTCGAGGGGTGGAGGTTGTCGCAGCACCACCGCCACGGCGCGGCCGAAGCTGTCGCCCATCTCGTGCGCGAGCGAGCCGGAGACGTAGCCGCCGTTGCCCGAGCGCGCCGGCCCGCGGTAGCGGGTCGGGATCAGCAGGGTGTCCCTCACGCCCCACACACTGCAGGCCGTAGGCGGCATGGGCAACAATGAGCGACGTGAGCGACCTGATCGACACCACGGAGATGTACCTCCGGACCATCTACGAGCTGGTCGAGGAGGGCATCACGCCCCTGCGCGCCCGGATCGCCGAGCGGCTGCACCAGAGCGGGCCGACCGTGAGCCAGACGGTGGCCCGGATGGAGCGCGACGGCCTGCTCACCGTCGAGGGCGACCGGCACCTGCAGCTCACCGACGAGGGCACCAGCCTGGCCACCCGGGTGATGCGCAAGCACCGGCTGGCCGAGCGGTTGCTGACCGACGTGATCGGGCTCGACTGGGAGCTGGTCCACGAGGAGGCGTGCCGGTGGGAGCACGTGATGAGCGAGACGGTGGAGCGACGGCTGCTCGAGCTGCTCGACCACCCCACCGAGTCGCCCTACGGCAACCCGATCCCCGGGCTGGCCGAGCTCGGCGAGGCGAAGATGGGCGAGGAGTTCCGCGAGGGCGTCGAGGCGCTCAGCGCGGTCGCCGGTGACGACTCCCGACGGGTGATGGTGCGCCGGATCAGCGAGGAGATGCAGAAGGACGAGGTGCTGATGGGCGCCCTGCGCCGAGCCGGCGCGATCCCGGGGCAGGTGGTCGCGGCCGTGACCACCGAGGAGGGCGTGCTGCTGGGCAGCTCAGGCGAGACTGCCGAGATCGTGCCCGAGGCCGCCGAGCACATCTTCGTCACTCGCGCCTGATCTCGCTGTCGTCGAAGGAGGGCCTCGGGGTTCAGCCGCGGCGCCGCGGCACGAAGGTCGACGTCCGGTGACCACTCCAGTACGGGTAGGGAATCACCCGGTGGGTCGCACCCGGGTTCGGGGTCTCCTCGTAGCCCCAGTACCGAGTGTGTGCGGCGTCGGCCCACGCGTCGAAGAGGACGACGTGGTAGTCGGCGGAGTTCAGGATGTCGCCGCTCTGCAGCTGTGCCTTGGTGATCACGTGCGAGATCTTGGGCAGCGAGCGCGTGGTGTAGCTGCTCGACAGCGCCCACATCATCGAGACGAACCCCGAGCAGTCGGTGCGGTAACGGCCGTACTTGTTGGCGTAGTAGCGCTTCTGGGAGTACTTCACCTTCGCGCCTGATCTCGACTCTGCTCGATCCAAGGATCCCTCGGCCCACTCGGTCAGCCACTCGCTGCACCCCGCTTCGATCTTGACGGTGGCGAGGTCGTCGCCGCGGGTGGTGCCCCGGTTGACGATCACCACGGGCAGGCCGGCCTTGGCGGCGTACCGGACGAACCGCAGCCCGGACATCACGGTGAGCGACGAGCCCGCCACGAGCAGGCTGTCGGCGGCGTCGAGGGCGGCGTAGCACCGCTGCACGCGCTCCTTGGGCACGTTCTCCCCGAAGAAGACGACGTCCGGCTTGAGCCGGCCGTCGCAGCCGGGGCAACGGGGGACGACGAAGCCGGCCGTCTCGTCGAGGTCGACGTCGCCGTCGGGACGCACCTCGACCTCGGTGTGGGACTCGAGCCAGCCCGGGTTCGCGGCGACGAGCCGGCGCTGCATGGCCGTGCGGTGGAGGGTGCCCCGGCAGTCGAGGCAGGTGACCTCGCTGATCCGGCCGTGCAGCGCGACCATGGCCTGCTGCCCGGCACGCTCGTGCAGGCCGTCGACGTTCTGGGTGATCAGGAAGGAGACGGCGCCGAGCGCCTCGAGCCGCGCCAGCGCCCGGTGGCCGGCATTCGGCTCGGCCCCGCCCATCCGGGACCAGCCGAGGTGCGCACGGGCCCAGTAGCGACGCTGGTTCTGCTCGGCGGCGACGAACTCCTGGTAGGTCATCGGCGCGCGCACCGGCGCCCCGGGCCCCCGGTAGTCGGGGATGCCCGAGTCGGTGCTCAGGCCGGCGCCGGTGAGCACGACCGTGCGGCCGCCCAGGACCGTGGATCGAGCGGATCGAGATCATCCACGCGCGTAACGGAGCTCCGCCCGGGCGCGCGCCTTGGCGGCCTCTTCCTCGCGGTTCTTCGGCGGCGCGTTGGTGCTCAGGTGCTCGAGCAGGTGCCGGGTGGCGTGCTCGACGTCGGCGACGGCCTGGTCGAAGGCGGCCTGGTTCGCCTGCGAGGGTCGCGTCGATCCGCTGATCTTGCGGACGTACTGGACCGCCGCCGCGTGCACCTCGTCGCGGGTGGCCGGTGGCTCGAAGTTGTGGAGAGTCCTGATGTTGCGGCACATGCCCCGAGCGTACGACGCGAGCGGAGTGGTTCTAAGGCGTGATCAGCTCGACCCGGTCGCCCACCAGGGCCACCCGGCCGTCGTCGAGGGGCAGGGCGCGCTGCTCCCACCCGCCCGCTCCTCGCAGCGCATGCGCCGTGACGCTCCCGTCGTTGGCGACGCGGAGCATCACCAGCCTGACCCCGTCTGCCGCCCCCTCGAGCTGCGTGATCGCCGTCCCCGCACCCTCGCCGGCCGGCAGCCAGGTGAAGGCGTGCGGGTCGTTGGCCACCTGCAGCCAGGTGCCGTCCCCCAGTCCGACCTCGTCGAGCTCTCGGACCCGCGAGGTGTCGCGGAGGTCGAACACCGCCGCCTTGGCGCCCTCCGCCTGCCCGGGCGTGCCGGTCGAGCCGGCCGTGCCGAGGCCCAGCAGCCGGTCGTCGCCGATCGGGTGCAGGTAGGAGGAGAAGCCGGGCAGGTGCAGCGCCCCGAGCGCGCGAGGCTGGGTCGGGTCGCCGACGTCCACGGTGTACAGCGGGTCGGTCTGCCGGAAGGTGACCAGGACCGCCAGGTCGTCGAACCAGCGGACCGACTGGATCTCCTCGTTGCGTCCGAGGCCGCGCAGCAGCCCGACCTGCACCAGCTGGTCGCCCTGCTCGTCGAGCACGGCGATCCCGTTGTCCTCCCTGCGCCCGACCGACGAGCGGCTGTCGTCCGGGAGCCGGACCAGCTCGCGGACGGGCCAGCTCAGGGCGATCCGCAGGTGGCCGTCGTGCTCGTCGAAGGACCAGCTGTCGCGAGCCTCTCCGTCGACCCGGCCCGAGGCGACGTACCTGGTCTCGTCACCGTCGATGGCGAACGCGTGCACGTCGGTGTGGGGGACGACGCTCGGCGGCCGCACGCGCGACGACAGGTCCAGCGGTCGGCGGAACGGCTGGCCGACGTCCGTGGACCACACGTAGAGCCGGTCCGTGGAGGAGTACACCTGCGAGCCGCTGCCGGTGACCGCGACCGAGGAGACGGGTGAGTCGTCGCCCGGGTGCAGCGTGAAGACACCCACGGTGTCGCGGCATCGTCGGTCGAGGACGTCGCCGGGTGGTAGGTCTCGGCACAGTCGACCGCACGCCGGCTGGTGGCGCCGACGCGCACCGACGGGAGCCAGGTGTCGATGTCGGCGCCGCGCACGATCTCGCGGTTGCGTGCCGTCGCCTCGGCGGGGGAGACCCCGCGGTGGGGGTGCACGAACGGCAGCGCGGGCAACCCCGTCGAGGTGACCAGGCGCACCGTGTCGCCGTACTGCCGCATCGACAGCACCGACCCGGACCAGGTGGTGTGCCCGGCCAGCCGCGGGGTCGCCGGGTCGGTGACGTCGAGGTCGAACAGGTCGGTGCTCGTGCTGCCGGCCGTCTCGGATCCGTAGGCCGAAGTCCTCGATGGCGACCGGCTGGGTCGCCGTGAGCAGCACGTGCCCGTCGACGAGCAGGAGCCCGCCGGCGACCAGGCCACGGGGGAGGGTCCAGGCCGCCAGCTCGCGCGGGGCAGGGCCGGTGGCGTCGGTGACGACCACCTCCCGGCCGCGCACCTGCGACGACGGTCTTCCCGTCGGTCTTGGCGACGTCGGGCTCGTCGACGCCGGTCTCCTGGGTGTTGGTGCCGGTGGGGCCGTTGGCGACCGCGTCGTCGGCCGCCGCGAGTGGCACCGCCCCGTGCACCGACCGCTCGGCGTACGTCGCGACGGCGGGGACGACCCAGCCCGTGCGGACCCACCATCCCGATCGTGCGGTCGACGTACCACTCGCGCAGGGCCTCGCAGGACGCGAACGGCGCCAGCCCCGTCGCGCTGGGCGGACCGGCCGAAGGCGGCGTCGGGAGCATCGGTGCCGACCAGGCCGACGGCCGCCGCGACGGCTCCGCTGCTGAGGCGGGTGCGGGCACGCGCACCCAGGAGGCTGTTTCCCATGGCGATGTGACGCACGTCCTGCCGCAACGGTTCCCCGGTGCGTCAGGATGGGCGGATGCCTGACACAGCTGCCCGCGACCACGACATCGTCATCCTCGGCGCCACCGGCTTCACCGGTGAGCTGACGGCTGCCTACCTGGCCGAGCACGCCCCCGCAGGGCCTGCGGTGGGCGCTGGCCGGTCGCAACCAGGGCAAGCTCGAGGCGGTCCGCGACCGTCTCGCGCAGGTCGACGCAGAGCTGAAGAACCTGCCGCTGCTGCAGGCCGACAGCTCCGACGAGGCGTCGTTGCGCGCCGCTGGCCGAGTCGACCCGCGTCGTGATCACCACCGTCGGCCCCTACCTGGAGCACGGCGGACCGCTCGTCGCCGCCTGCGCCGCCGCCGGCACCGACTACGTCGACCTGACCGGTGAGCCGGAGTTCGTCGACCGGATGTACCTCGAGCACCACGACGCCGCCGTCGCCTCCGGCGCCCGGATCGTGCACGCCTGCGGGTTCGACTCGATCCCGCACGACCTCGGCGCCTGGTACGCCGTGAGCAAGCTCGGCTCGACCGACCCGATCACGCTGCGTGGCGTGGTCCGTGCGGGCGGGATGGCCTCCGGCGGGACCTTCGCCTCCGCCATGGGAGCGATGAGCAGGGCCAAGCAGATGCGCGAGGCGATGGTCGCCCGCAAGAAGAAGGAGGGGCGCCCGGCCGGCCGGAAGTCCCGTGCCGTGGCCGGCAAGCCGCACCGCGACTCGGCGCTGGGCCTGTACCTGTTGCCGATGCCCACGATCGACCCGTTCGTCGTGGCCCGCTCGGGCGCTGCCCTGGCGTCGTACGGACCGGACTTCCGCTACAGCCACTTCGCCGGCCTGAAGACGCTGCGCTACACCGTCGGCGGCGTCGCGGCCGTCAGCGCGCTCGCCGTCTCCGCGCAGATCCCGCCGCTGCGCAACTTCCTGAAGAAGCGGCTGCCGCAGGGCGAGGGCCCGTCCAAGGAGCGTCGCGCCAAGTCGTGGTTCACCGTCGACTTCGTCGGCGAGAGCGCCGGCCGCACCGTGCACACGCGCGTCTCCGGCGGCGACCCCGGCTACGACGAGACCGCGAAGATGCTCGCCGAGTCCGCGCTCTGCCTCGCGCTCGACGACAACCCGCAGACCGCCGGCCAGGTCACCACCGCCCAGGCGATGGCGGAGAACCTGCTGCGCCGCCTGCAGGCCGCGGGCATCCGGTTCGAAGAGGTCTGACGACTAGGAGAACAGCGTCTCGCCCAGCCACCCGGAGCGCGACCGCACGCCCGGGGGCACGGCGAACAGGCCGGACCCGGTGTGCTGGAGGTACTCCATCAGGGCGTCCTGCGCGGAGAGCCGGGTCTGCATCGGGATGTACTGCTCGACGGGGTCGCGGACGAAGGCGATGAAGAACAGCCCGGCATCGAGGCGGCCGAGGTCGTTGGAGCCGTCGGTGAAGTTGTAGCCGCGGCGCAGCAGCTTGACGCCCTTGTTCATCGTGGGGTGCGCGAGCCGGACGTGGGAGTCCACCGCGATCAGCGGGCCGTTGCGTCCCTGCAGCTCGAAGTTCGGCTCGGTGAACTCCTTGCCGCCGGACAGCGGTGCGCCCTCGGCCCGGTCGCGCCCGATCAGCGTCTCCTGCTCGCTCAGGCTGGTGCGGTCCCACGGCTCGATGCGCATGTTGATCCGGCGGGCCACGAGGTAGGAGCCGTCGGCGAGCCAGTCGCCGGCAGGGTCGTCACCGGGGTGCACCCAGACGAACTTGTCGACGTTGGTGCGGTCCTCGACCTTGAGGTTGGCGGTGCCGTCCTTGAAGCCGAGCAGGTTGCGCGCGGTCTGCTGCTGCGTGGAGGTCGAGGAGGTGCGGCCGAAGCCGAGCTGGGCCCAGCGCATCGCCACGGTGCCGAACCCGATCCGGGCGAGGTTGCGGATGGCGTGCACCGCGACCTGGGGGTCCTGCGCGCACGCCTGGATGCACAGGTCGCCGTCGCTGCGGGTCGGGTCGAGGTTGTCGGCCGGGAAGTGCGGCAGCTCGCGCAGTGACGCCGGCCTGCGGTCGGCGAGACCGAACCGGTCCTTGCCGTGGCTCTCGAAGAGCGAGGGGCCGAACCCGAACGTGAGGGTCAGTCCCGAGGCGGGCAGCCCCTGGGCCTCGCCGGTGTCGGTCGGTGGCGCGTCGTACGGCGTCGGGGTGTTGCCGCCGACCATGGCCCCGGCCGTCATCTGGCGCGCGGCGACGCGTCCACTCCTTCAGCAGGGCGATCAGGGCGTCGCGCGAGGTCGTCGTGACGTCGAAGGACGCGAAGTGCAGCCGGTCCTGCACCGGGGTGGTGATCCCGGCCTGGTGCTCGCCCGTGGAAGGCGTACGCCGAGCCGCTGCCCGAGCCGCCGCCGGACGGGTCGTCGTCCGAGCTGCCCCACGCGTAGCCGCCGACGCCCGCGGCGCCCGCCGCCAGCGCGCCCGCGCCGGCGACACCGAGCAGGCGCCGTCGCGAGAAGGCGCCCTGGCCGGTGTCGTCGGGCGGGTGTGCTGGTCGTGCGGGTCTGTCACAGGGTGATGGCTCCGGTCATCTTGGAGAGCGGCTCGGCCAGGGCGTTCACCGCGTCGGAGAGCTGCTTGCGCTGCGCCGGGGTGACCTTGTCGTAGAAGACGTAGCCGTTGGCCGTCTTGTACTGGTCGAGCAGCGGCTGCAGCGTGTCGAAGGCCGCCTGGATCTGCTGCGAGAGGGCGGGGTTCTTGACGTCGAGGATCGGCTTGAGGCCCTCGTACCCGACCCGGGCGCCGTCGACGTTGGCCTGGAAGTCCCAGAGGTCGGTGTGCGACCAGGTGTCCTCCTCGCCGGTGATCTTGCTGGCGGCGACCTCGTCGAGCAGGCCCTTGGAGCCGTTGCCGATCTGGTCGACGGTGAACTTCAGGGTCTGCACGCGCTTCTGGAGGTCCTGGGTGTTGGCCAGCAGGTTGTCGCCGTACTTCTTGCGGCCGGCGGCGTCGAGGGCGGTGTAGCCCTTGGCCGGGGGCCACAGGTCCTTCTCGATCCGGTGCCAGCCGGTCCACTCCTGGCCCTTCTCGAGGTCGGCCTCGCGCAGGTCGAGCTCGGGGTCGAGGTCGCCGAAGGACTCCGCCACGGGCTCGATGCGCTCGTAGTGACCGCGCGCGACCGGGAACAGCGTCCGCGCCTTGGCGGCGTCGCCGGACTCGTAGGCCTTCACGAACGCCGTGGTGGCGTCGACGAGCTCCTGCGACTGGTCCTTGACGTAGGCGGCGTACTGCGAGGTGGCGGTGTCGATGTCGGCCTGGTCCACGCCCTTGATGGCGGTGTCCTTGCCGGAGTCGGTGACCTGGAACGCCGAGCGGATGCCCTGGCCCTTCATGCCGGGCTTGCACGCCGTGACGTACTTGCCGGGCTGCGCCCGGACCACCAGGTCGCGGGTCAGGCCGGGGCCGATGTTCTCGATCTCGCCCACGATGCGCAGGCCGTCGGAGCCGTAGAGGTAGAACTCGGTGACCTCGTTGCCGGTGTTCTTCACCTTGAACACGACGTTGCCGGACGGGGCCTTCTTCGCGGTCAGGTCACAGGCGCCGCCCGACGACTCGACGTTGATCGTGCCGGTGCCCTTGCTGCGCCTTGGCCGGGTCGTTGGACTGGGTCAGGCCGCACGCCGACCCGGTGACGGCGAAGGTCGTCAACGCGAGAGCGCAGGCGGCAGTGGTGGAACGGTTCACAGAGGGGCCTTTCGTGGGCAGTCAGGCGGCTTCTGCAGGCTGACGGGGTGTGGTGGACGCGGACGCCGGCCGGGGTTGGCGGGTCCTGAGAAGGAAGATCGTCATGGTCGGCACCAGGTAGAGCACCCAGGCCGTGGCCTCCAGCCACGTGGTGGCGGGGGAGAAGTTGACCGTGCCCTTGAGCAGGGTGCCCCACCACGAGGCGGGCGGGATCGCGTTGCTCACGTCGAAGGCCAGGTTGTTCAGGCCCGGCAGGACGCCGGCCTCCTGCAGGTCGTGGACGCCGTACGACAGCACGCCGGCCGCCACGACGATCAGGATGATGCCGGTGTAGCGGAAGAACTTCGCGAGGTTGATCTTGAGCACGCCCTTGTAGAAGGCGAAACCCAGCGCCACGGCGGTGAGGATGCCGAGCATGCGCCGAGGAACGGGACCAGGGTCGAGGAGCCGCGTGTTGGTGGTGGCCTGGGTCGCCGACCAGATGAACAGGGCCGTCTCGAGGCCCTCGCGCCCCACGGCGAGCAGCGCGACGACCGCGAGGCTGAACCGGCCGGCACGGCGGCGGCGTCGATCTTGCCGCGCAGCTCGCCGGAGAGCCCGCGCGCGTGGCGCGCCATCCAGAAGACCATCCAGGTGACGAAGCCGACCGCGATGATCGACAGCGTGCCGCCCAGGGCCTCCTGCGCCTCGAAGGTCAGGCTGCGCGGACCGAAGGTGAGCAGCGCCCCGAAGCCGAACGAGATGACGACGGCGACCGCGACCCCGGCCCAGATCCGCGGGAGCAGGTCGCGCCGCTCCGTCTTGACCAGGTAGGCGACCAGGATCACCACGACCAGGCTCGCCTCGAGGCCCTCACGCAACCCGATCAGGTAGTTCCCCAGCGGGAAGGACGACATGGCGGTGGCTCCGGAGCGCTCGACGGTCAAGGCGATGCAGGTAAGGCTTGCTTAAGTAAGGTAATCCTTACTGCCTCGCACGACAACCCGGGGGTCCGTCGCCCTCACCCCTGTCGCCGTCCGCACCACCGCCGGTTGAGCCTGTCGAAACCCGGTGCACCGAGAGGTCTGGTGCCCCAGGCCAGAGTCGAGCTGGCGACCTTTCGCGTCGGACGGAGCCGGCTGCTCTGGTGAGGTGCGCTGAGGTCTGGTGCCCCA
>CAWCFR010000020.1:0-52114 GCA_963794725.1 uncultured Actinomycetota bacterium | reverse complement strand
ACTACCCGGGCTCCGGCACGCCGTTCCGCGCCGTCTGGGAGCTCGCGCCCAGCTCGGGCGGCGAGCACTGCGGTGCCCGCGGGATCGAGCTCAGCGACTACGCCATCGGCTCCTCGGCCGCGACGATGCACGTGCGCAACACCCCGGACGCCGACTTCACGACGAGCAAGTCGCTGCCGCTGTCCAACGTCTTCCACACCTACGCCGTCGAGGTGACGCCCGACCACGTCTCGTGGTTCGTCGACACCCGCGTGGTGATGACCGAGCGCCGTCCCGCGGCGCTCTCCGGCGCGACGTACCGGCCCCGGTTCCGGCTCCTCTCGACGCCCGGCGCGACGATGCGCAAGGGCCGGATGCAGATGGACTGGGTGCGCTACTACACGCTGCAGCGCAAGAACGCCCGGTCGATCACCGCACCCGCAGCGTCCCAGAGGACGTACACCGACGCCTGCTGACCCGGACTTGCGGCAGGCTTGGACCCGTCATCGGGGACGCCCAGCCGACCGGAAGGACGCACGATGCTCGGCCGCAAGACCTACGAGCCCGGCGAGCTCGCCCACGCCCGAGCGGCGCTCCGTAAGCAGCTCGCGCCTGGGACGACCTCGACAAGGCGACCGTCGACCCCGACGCCCGGTCGGCGCTGGACGCCCTCGAGCCGGAGTTCTTCAACGGCCTGGTGATGGTGCTCGACCGTGACTTCGTGCACCGGGTGCGGATGGTCACCGGCAACGGCAACAACGCCCTCAACGAGGTCGAGCTGCTCACCGAGTCGCTGATGAACAACGACGGCGTGCTGCGCACCGGCAGCGTGGTGACGTACGACGCCGCCGGCTCGGTGACCGGCCTGGAACCCGGCGAGCGGATCGCGCTCGACCGCGACACCTTCGACCGCCTCGCCGACGCGTTCTTCGCCGCCCTCGAGGAGAGGTTCGTCCCCGGCCGGCGCTAGCGGATGTTGCCGATCGTGCGCCGGGGCATCTCCGGGTCAGCAGGTTCTGCAGGCGCACCTGGCCGCGCGAGACCACGGTGCCGTCGTCGGAGACCGACTCCACCACCCACACCTGCTGCGACTTCCCGCGGTGCAGCGGCGTCGCGGTCGAGGTGATGTTGCCCCTGCTCACCGCCTTGTAGAAGTCGGTGTTGTTGTTCACCCCGACGACCTGGCCACGGTCGCCGAACCATGCCGCCGCCCCGACGCTCGCCAGCGTCTCGACGACGGCGCAGTGCACACCGCCGTGGACGATGCCGTAGGGCTGGTGCAGCTTGGGCTCGGCCGGCCACGTCGCCACCACGCGGTCGGCGGTGGCCTCGGTGAACTCCAGGCCGATGTAGGACACGAAGGGCCCGGTGAGGTCACCATCGAAGCTCTCGGGCACGGGGACGTCGTTCTTCTCGTTCACACCGGCATCTTCGCACCGTGTCCGTGCATGCGGCGAGGTGTCTCGGGAACATCGAGGGGGACTGGCGCCTTGGCACCAGAGAGGACCACTCCCCCGACAGCTCAGAGGAGCACTGCGTGAGCCGAGAACCTGGCTGCACCGTCCGGCACCTTCAGCATCGGAGGCGACCTGCCCGTCGTCCGCCTCGGCTACGGCACGATGCAGCTGCCCGGAGAGGGCGTCTGGGGCCCACCACGCGACCACGACGAGGCGGTGCGGGTGCTGCGCCGGGCCGTCGAGATCGGCATCACCTTCTTCGACACCGCCGACTCCTACGGCCCCTACGTCGCCGAGGACCTCTTGCGCGAGGCGTTGAACCCGACTGGTCACGCATATGGCGACGACGTCGTGATCGCGACCAAGGCGGGGCTGACCCGTCAGGGTCCCGGCGAGTGGACGCCGCTCGGCCAGCCGGCGTACCTGCGCCAGGAGGTCGAGATGAGCCTGCGCCGGCTCGGTCTCGAGCGGATCGACCTGTTCCAGCTGCACCGCATCGACTCGTCGTACGACGTGGCCGACCAGGTCGGTGAGCTGAAGGCCCTGCAGGACGAGGGGAAGATCCGCCACATCGGTCTCTCCGAAGTCACCGTGGAGCAGCTCCAGGAGGCGCAGAAGACGGCCGACATCGTCTCGGTGCAGAACCTCTACAACCTCGCCAACCGCGACTGCGAGGAGCTGCTCGACCACTGCACGGACGAGGGCATCGGGTTCATCCCGTGGTTCCCGCTGGCGACCGGTGAGCTCTCCAAGGAGGACGGCCCCCTCGCCGACGCCGCGAAGGAGCACGACGCCACCCCGTCGCAGCTGGCCCTGGCCTGGCTGCTGCGGCGCTCGCCGGTGATGCTGCCGATCCCGGGCACCTCCAGCGTCGACCACCTCGAGTCCAACACCGCCGCCGCGGCCATCGAGCTCACCGACGACGAGTTCGAGGCGCTCGGGAAGGCGGCCGGCTGATGCGCTACGAGCGGCTGGGCAGCTCGGGGCTCCAGGTCTCCGCCGTCACGGTGGGCTGCATGAGCTGGGGCGACCCCGACCGCGGTGGCCACCCGTGGGCCAAGGACGAGGACTTCGCGCGCAGCACCATCAAGGCCGCTCTCGAGGCAGGGATCAACTTCTTCGACACCGCCAACGTCTACTCCGGCGGCACCAGCGAGGAGTTCACCGGCCGGGCGCTGCGTGAGTACGCCGTGCGGGACGACGTCGTCCTCGCCACGAAGGTGCACGGTCGGATGCGGCCCGGTCCGAACGGCGCGGGCCTGTCCCGCAAGGCGATCCTGCGCGAGATCGACGACAGCCTGACCAGGCTCGGCACCGACTACGTGGACCTCTACCAGATCCACCGCTGGGACCCGGACACCCCGATCGAGGAGACGATGGAGGCCCTGCACGACGTCGTACGGGCAGGAAAGGCGCGCTACCTCGGCGCCTCGTCGATGTTCGCCTGGCAGTTCGCCAAGGCCCAGCAGGTCGCCGCGGACCACGGGTGGACGCCGTTCGTCTCGATGCAGGACCACTACAACCTGCTCTACCGCGAGGAGGAGCGGGAGATGCTGCCCCTCTGCCTCGACCAGGGCGTGGGAGTGATCCCCTGGAGCCCGCTCGCACGCGGCCGGCTGACCCGGCCGTGGGACACGAAGACGGCACGCACCGAGACCGACGAGTTCGGGGGCTCGCTCTACCGCGACGAGGACGCCGCCACGGTGCAGAAGGTCCTCGACGTGGCCGAGCGGCACGACGTACCCGCGGCGCAGGTGGCCCTGGCGTGGGTGATGGCGCAGCCCGCGGTCACGTCACCGATCGTCGGCGTGACGAAGCCCGAGCACCTCGACGACGCCGTCGCGGCGGTCGACCTGGTGCTCGACGACGACGAGCTCGCGTCGTTGTCGGCCGACTACGTGCCGCACGCGATCGCCGGGCACCGCTGAGCCCGTGCAGGCCAGGCCACGATCTGACGTGAGTCCAGTCCGACAGGTCGTGGTCCGGGAGCGGGCCCAGCACCTCGAAGCAGCTGACGTACGGCGAGAGGTCGCCGCGGACCGTCCAGGAGCGCAGCTGTGCGGCGCTGCGGCGCGACATGAGCGCGCGGCCGAGGTCGAAGTCGCCGGCCTGCACGACGACGGAGGCCGAGTCGGCGTCGCCGAGGAACCACTGCTCGCCCACGAGTGCCAGTCCGTCCCGGTCGCCCAGCGTGGACACGAACCGCTTCGCCATCCGCTCCCGGATCACCGCGAAGGCCTCGGTGTCGCGGGCGCCGGGCTCACCGAGAGCGCCCCTCAGGTCCTGCTCGTGGATGATCGCGTCGCCCAGAGGTCGGGTTCCGTGCTCGCGCATCCAGGTGACGAGGTCGTCGGCGAGACCGCGCCACTCCGCGACGAGCTCGGCCGAGGAGCGTTCCCGTCGCGCGTCGACCTGCGCCTGCGTCCAGCGCGCGTTGTGGTCGTCGGGCTCGTCACCGGCGAGCACGTCGGCGCCGAGCCCGACCATGTGCGAGAGCAGGTCGCGGGCCGTCCAGCCGGGAGTGGCCGGCACCGGCCGCTCCATGCGCTCGGGTCCGACGTCCTCGACCAGCGCACACACGCGCTGCTGGGTCTCCTGCCAGGCAGCCACCTCGTCCATCGGTCGAGCCAACCACGGCCCTAGGGTCGTGCGGTGGCCACCCTCGAGCTCGACCTGCCGCACGTGCGGCTCAGCGCGCTCACGTGGGGATCGGCGAGCGGCCCGCTGGCCGTGCTGCTGCACGGGTTCCCCGACACCGCGCACACCTGGCGTCACCTGGGGCCCGCGCTCGCCGACGACGGGTTCCGCGTCGTCGCTCCGTTCACGCGCGGGTACGCACCGAGCGGCCTGCCCGACGACGGGCGCTACGACATCGGGGCGCTGATGGCCGACGCCGTGGCGGTCCACGGGCTGCTGGGTGGTGGGACGGACGCCGTGCTGGTCGGCCACGACTGGGGCGCCGTGACCGCCAACGCCCTGGCGGCGCACCGTGACTCGCCGTACTCCCGTGTGGTGTCGCTGGCGGTGCCGCCGTTCGCCGCCCTCCGCCGCGCGTCCTGGCGGCTGCTCCCCGGTCAGCTGCGCCGCAGCTGGTACATCGGGTTCAACCAGCTGCCGCTGCTGCCCGAGCGCACGCTGGAACCCCTCGTGGCGAAGCTGTGGCGCGACTGGTCACCGGCGTACGACGCCACGACGGACCTCGCCCACGTCCGCACCGCGCTGTCCGACCCGGCCAACCGGCGTGCCGCGCTCGGCTACTACCGGGCAGCGGCACGGCCGTTCGGCATCCCGCCGGAGTACCGCGCCTGGCAGGCCGCCGCCACCGACCCGCCGATCACCCCCGTGCTGTACCTGCACGGCCGCGACGACGGGTGCCTGGGCGCCGAGCTCGCCGCCGAGGTGGGGGTCGTCCTCCCCCGGGGCAGCCGGGCGCACGTCGTCGACGACGCCGGGCACTTCCTGCACCTCGAGCAGCCCGAACGGACCAACGCGATGATCCGGGACTTCCTGACCGCCTGAGCAGCCCAGTTCACCCATTGAGGGTGACGATCCGGACCAGCCCTCCCGCCACGATCGAGGTTCCGGGAGACGGGTGGACGGTGACATGACGGAATCCGACCAGCAGGCAGGCGGCGACCGCGAGGAGGTCGACCAGCTGCGCGCAGAGCTGGCGCGTCTGCGCGGCGAGCTGGCGGCTCGTCCTGCACCCACCCCCGCGCCGGCCACCGAGGAACGCGATCGATCCGGGTGGTGGCGCACCGCGCTCGTCACGGTGCTGCTCGTCCTCGTGGGGCTGCTCGCCCCGCTGTCGGTGGTGGCCATCTGGGCCCACGACCAGATCGGCGACACCGACCGCTACGTCCAGACCGTCGCGCCGCTGGCCTCGGACCCCGCCGTGCAGAACGCGATCGCCGACCGCGTGACCAAGGAGATCTTCGACCGGCTCGACGTCAAGGGACTCACCCAGGACGCCGTCGCCGCCCTGCAGTCGCGTGGACTGCCTCCGACCGCCTCGGCGGGCCTCTCCGCGCTGGCCACCCCCCTGGCGAACGGCGTGGAGGGCTACGTCCACGACCAGGTGCTGAAGCTCGTCAAGACCAGCGAGTTCCAGCAGGCCTGGGAGGCGGCCAACCGCTCTGCCCACGGCCAGATGGTGGCGGTGCTCACCGGCGACACCAGCGGGGCCGTCTCGGTCAAGGGCAACACGGTGAGCGTCAACCTGGCCACGATCATCAACTCCGTCACGGACAAGCTCAGCGCCCAGGGATTCGCGCTGGCCGACAAGATCCCGACGGTCAACGCCGAGTTCACGATCTTCCAGTCCGCCGACATCACCAGGGCGCAGAACGGCTTCCGGCTGCTGGGCGCCCTCGCCCGCGGCCTGCCGATCGTCGCGCTGATCCTGCTCGGGCTCGCGATCGCGGTCGCCCGGTCGCGCCGCCGTGCGCTCGTGGCGGGTGCCCTCGTCGTCGCGGGCTCGATGCTGCTGCTCGGCGTCGCCCTGAACGCCTTCCGCGCGGTCTACCTCAACGCGGTGCCGCCTGACGTGCTCCCATCAGATGCCGCTGGCTCCGTCTACGACCAGCTCGCCTACTTCATCAGGCTCAACCTGCGTGCCCTGTTGGTGCTCTTCCTCGCGGTCGCATTCATTGCGTGGGTGATCGGCCCGGCACCGGCCCCGACCGCCGTACGACGCGGGGCGAACCAGGCGCTCGACTACGTGCGCAACCGCTCCGACCGCGCCGGGCTCCGCACCGGTGGCTTCGGCGTGACCCTGTGGCAGTACCGCACCCCGGTCCGCGTCGGCGTCCTCGGGCTCGCGCTGCTCGTCTACATCATGGCGGCGCACCCGACCGGCGCCTTCACCATCGTCGTGCTCGTGGTTGCCGGGCTCATCCTGCTCGTCGTCGAGCTGATCGCCCGCCCGCCCGCGACCACCGACGCCCGAGGCCGCAGACATCGACGACACCCTGCCCCTCAGCCGCTGAGCGGTGCTGTGTGACCCGTCCGGTCCACCGAGCAGCTGAGCTGACGAAGTCGCCAAGCACGCTGTCGGCCCAGGCATCCGCCGTCACTGCTACGGAGTACCGCACACGTGTGCGGTACTCCGTAGCACTCCCGCACGGGGCGATGCCGACCTCGTCCAGCGACTCAGCGGCCGAAGCAGAACCAGGCGCCGACCAGTCCCGGCACCAGCCCGACGAGCAGCCACGGGCTGAGCACGCGCTTGCCGTGGATCACCCGCACCAGCACCACCGCGAGCACCCCGGTCACCGAGGCCATCACGTTCATCCCCACCCGCGCGGACGCGTGACGTTCGTCGGTGAAGACGGCCGCGAGCGCGATGCCGGCGGCGAGGTGCTCGATCGTGACGAACGCCAGCGCTGCCATCACCCACTTCTGCACCTGCGACAGCGACATGCCGGAGCTGCTCGGCGCAGGTCGGGGGTTGTCGAAGTCGATGAGGTGGCGCGGCTTGCGGCGTACGGGCTCGGCCACGGGGTCCTTCCTGGGGGTGGTCAGGCCCAGCCTACGAAGCAGTGGGCGCGCCGCGATGGTCGGCCACCGTGACGCCACCCTTCATCACCAGCACGGGCTGCTGCAGGACGGAGAGGTCGCCGAGGTCGAAGCCACGGACGGCGACGAGATCGGCGAAGCGCCCCGGCTCCAGTGCGCCGACGTCGCGCTCCCAGCCCATGCAGCGGGCCGCGTCGGCGGTGGCCGCGCGCAGGGTCTCCAGCGGCGGCAGGCCGAGCCGGACCATGATGGGCAGCTGGCGGGCGTTCTTGCCGTGCGGATACACGCCTGCGTCGGTCCCGAAGGCGAGGTTCAGCCCCCGTTCCACCGCCTTGGTGAAGGCCTCGCGCTGCGTCCCGGTGGTCTCGCGGTTCTTGCGCAGGAGCTCCTCGGGCCAGCCGTCGCGAGTACCGGTCTCGTCGATGTAGTCGCCGTTGTAGACGTCCGCGACGAGCCAGGTGCCGTGCTCCCCCATCAGGTCGAGCGCCTCGTCGTCGAGGAGCGACCCGTGCTCGATCGAGCGCACCCCCGCGCGGGTGGCACGCTTGGCCCCCTCGGCCCCGTGAGCGTGCGCCGCGACGAACAGCCCGTGCTCGGCGGCGACCTCGACGGCGGCGCGGATCTGTTCCTCGGAGAGCTCGGCCTCTCCCGGCTCGGTGCCGGGCGCCAGCACTGCGCCGGTGGCGATCATCTTGAGCACGGTCGCCCCGGCCGCGATGATCCGCTCCGCGGCCCGCCGTACGTCGGCGACGGAGTCGGCGACGCCCACCCGCATCTCGGGTGGCACGACCCGCCCGTCGGGAACGCCGGTGATCTCGCCGCCACCGCCGCTGCAGGTGAGGTAGGCACCCGCGCACTGCATCCGCGGCCCCTCGACCACGCCGGTGTCGATCGCCCGGCGCAGGTCCAGGTCCACGAACGCCCAGAAGGTGCCGACGTCCCGCACCGTCGTGACGCCAGCGCCGAGCGTCGCCCGGGCGTTGGCCACGCCGTCGAGGGCCTCCTCCGCGGGTGACCGGTCCAGGATGCCGGGTGCGTCACCGGCCTCCACCGGGCCGACCAGGTGGGTGTGCAGGTCGATCAGGCCCGGCATGACCGTGCAGTCACGCAGGTCGAGCACCTCGGCGTCGGGCGGGACCGGGTCGTCGGGGCCCAGGACCGCTGTCACCCGGTCGTTCTCCACCACGACCCGTCGGTCTGCCAGCACCTGCCCGGCCTCGACATCGACGAGCCGCCCGGCCTCGACCACGAGCGTCACGGAAACGACCCTACTCACCCACTACGGGTGGTTCCGCTGCCCGCCGAGGCTGGTTGGCTCGGAACCACACCTTCGAGGACCGAGGAGCTGCGATGACCGACGGGAACCGACCGCGAGGGCCGGTCGACATGATCGTGCTGGCGCTGGCGGGCGAGCCGACCGGGCGCACCGCCGCCGCGATCCTGGAGGCGCAGCAGGCCGGCCTGATCCGGATCCTCGACGTGCTCTACGTCCGGATGGACGAGGACGGCAGCGTCGACGTCCTCGAGGCCGACGGCGTCGACGACCAGGAGCAGCTCGGCTTCGAGGCGACGTACCCCGGCCTGATCGGTGAGGCGGATGCCCTCGCGGTCGCCGACGCGTTGGTCCCTGGCCTCGCCGTCGCCCTGATCGTGTGGGAGAACGCCTGGGCCGCCGACATCGCCGAGGCCGCCCAGGACGCCGGCGCGGTCGTGCTCTCCTACGAGCACATCCCCACCGCCGACGTAGACCTCATCCTCGACGCGCTCGACGCCGCCGAGAACTGATCGAACAGAAGGAGCACACGTCATGCCACTTGGTAGACGCAGGATGGGCCGGCCCGGGCTACTCGGCATGGCGGCGCGCACCGCCGTCGTCGCCGGCACCGCGACTGCCGTCAGCGGCAGCGTGCAACGACGCCAGGACGAGAAGCAGCAACAGGCCTACGACGCGCAGGCCTACGAGGACCAGCAGGCGCAGCAGCAGATGGCTGCGGTCGCCGCGCAGCAGGCGGCAGCCGCCCCACCGGCCGGTGGCGACACCATGGCCCAGCTGGAGCAGCTCGCCTCGATGAAGCAGCAAGGGCTGCTCAGCGACGAGGAGTTCAGCGCGGCGAAGGCCAAGCTTCTCGGAATCTGACCGTCCATCCGGGCCATCCGGATCCGCGCGCACGCCGAACCCCTGTGGGACCCTGCCAGTGGTCCGGCGCGGAGACGCGTGGCGCGGAGGGAGGCGTGGGCATGAGTCGTCCACGCGTGTGGCCGCACTTCAGCAGCCCACTCCGCTCGACAGCGGTCACCGCTCGACTCGGCCGCCTGGTGGGGATCTGCTTCGGCATCTGCTTCGTCACCGGGATGCTCAGCCACTACCAGTACCACCCCTGGGGCTGGCTGCCCGAGCCCGCCAGCCCGATCTGGGCCTACCGCGTCACCCAGGGATTGCACGTGGCCACCGGCGTGACCGCGATCCCGCTGCTGCTGGTCAAGCTCTGGTCGGTCTACCCCAACCTGTGGCGGTGGCCGATCGTCCGCTCACCCGGGCACGCCCTGGAGCGGCTGTCGGTCGCGGTGCTCGTGTCCTCGGCGATCGTCCAGCTGACGACCGGGTTCCTGAACACCCTGGACTGGTACCCCTGGCCGTGGTCGTTCGCCTCGACCCACCGGTACATGGGCTACGTCGTGATCGGCTCGATCCTGCTGCACATCGGGATCAAGCTCCCCGACATCAAGTACGGCCTGCAGGCCAAGCTGGCCGAGGCCGACGTACTCACCGAGATCCCGTGGAGCGAGAACCCCGACGCCCACAGCAACGCCGGCAAGGTGGAGCCGCCCACGATGCCGGCCATGAACCGGCGCGGGCTGTTCGTCGCCGTCGGGTCGGGGATCGGGGCGATCGTGCTGACCACCGTCGGCCAGACCGTCACGCCCCTGGCACGCGTGGGCCTGCTCGCGACCCGGCAGGCCTCGAAGGGACCCCAGGGGGTCCCGGTGAACAAGACCGCGCACTCCGCGGGCGTGATCGACCTGGCCCAGCAGCCCGACTGGCGCCTCGAGGTGGCCGGGCCACGGCCGTTCGTGCTGACCCTCGCCGAGGTCGAGGCGATGGCGGCCGACGAGCGCCACCTCCCGATCAGCTGCGTCGAGGGCTGGAGTGTGGGTGCCGACTGGCGCGGCATCCCCGTCATCGACCTGGTCCGCCGGGCCGGAGGCAACGCCTCCTCGCGCGTCGACGTCTTCTCGCTGCAGCCCGACGGCCCCTACAAGCACAGCACGCTCGACGGCCCGCAGGTCTCGGCGGCGCTGCTCGCCACGCACCTCAACGGGGAGCGGCTCGACATCGACCACGGCTACCCGCTGCGCCTGATCAGCCCGAACCGCCCCGGCGTGCTGCAGACCAAGTGGCTGGACAGGATCGAGGTGAGCTGAGGTGCGCAAGTACCGGATCGCCCTGATCGCCGCCGGCGGCCTGCTCCTCGCCTTCGGCGCCTTCCGGCTGGTGACGCAGCTCGACCACGGCGACCTGTTCGTCCTCGGCATCTGGCTGGCCATGGCCATCGTCCTGCACGACTTCGTCGTCGCTCCGGCGACCGTCGGCACCGGCGTCGCGCTGACCCTGGTCCCGCCGCGTGCGCGCCGCTACGTGCAAGGGGTCCTGATCGTCGGTGCCCTGATCACCGTGATCGCCATCCCGCTGATCCGCCGCCGGGACACCCAGCCGGCGATCAAGGCCATCCTGCTCCGCGACTACGCCGGCAACCTCGCCTGCTGCTGGGGCTGACCGTCGCCGTCGGGCTCGTGCTCTACCTCGCGCGGGTGCTGCGTGACCGGGGCGGTTCCCCGGACGAGGACGTCGAGCGGGAGCCCGCGGCCTGAGCGGTGCGCGGGATCAGTAGCCGGAGCCCTGCTTGACCTGCTCCCGCTCCTTCCCGGTGGTCCCGCCCTTCTCGTCGAGCGTCTGGCAGGCCGCCTCGATGTCCGTGGTGAGCATGTCCACCTGGGCGCGGCTCATCGTCTCCTTGACCAGGGCGCGCAGGATCTTCACCTTCTCCGCCTTGGGCGGCAGCGTGTAGGCGGGCACCATCCAGCCTCGCTCGGCCGAGAGCTGCCAGGCGACGTCGGACTCGTCGTACGACGCGTCGTGGCCCGGCTTGAGCCGGAAGGCCACCAGCGGGAGCTGCTCGAGGTCCTCACCGATCACCTCGAACCGGCCGGTCTGGCGCAGGTTCTCTGCCAGCACCCGGGCATTCGTCTGCATCTGCTCCATCACGTAGGTGTAGCCGTCGCGCCCGAGCCTGACGAAGTTGTAGTACTGCGCGAGCACCATCGAGGCGCCCGTGGAGAAGTTCAGCGTGAACGTCGCGTCCGTCTTGCCGAGGTAGTTCTCGTAGAAGACGAGGTCCTCGGCGAGGTCGGACTTCTCCCGGAAGATCAGCCAGCCGATCCCCGGGTAGACCAGGCCGTACTTGTGCCCCGAGACGTTGATCGAGCGGACCTGCTCGAGCTGGAAGTCCCACTTCGAGTCCGGGTAGAGGAACGGCCAGACGAACGCACCGCTGGCGCCGTCGACGTGCATCGGGACGTCGAGACCCTTGTCGGCCTTCAGGTCGACGAGCAGCTTGTTGATCCCGACGATGTCGTCCATGTGCCCGGTGAACGTCGTGCCGAGCACACCGACGACCCCGATGGAGTTCTCGTCGATGTGCGGAGCCACGTCGTCGGGCCCGATCGTGTACTTGTCCTCCGCCAGCGGGACGATCCGCGGCTCGACGTCGAAGTAGCGGCAGAACTTCTCCCACACCACGTGCACGTCGCCACCGAAGATCAGGTTGGGCTTGTCCACGGGGAGGTTCGCGGCCTCGCGGCGCTCCTTCCACTTCCACTTCAGTGAGAGTGCGCCGAGCATGATCGCCTCCGAGGAACCCTGGGTGCGGCAGCCGGTGGTCTCGCCGGGCGCGTGGAAGAGGTCGGCCAGCATCCGCACGCAGCGCTGCTCGATCTCGGCGGAGATCGGGTACTCGGCGTGGTCGATGAAGTTGGTGTGCAGGTTCTCCGCGATGATCCGCTGCGCCTCGGGCTCCATCCAGGTGGTCACGAAGGTGGCCAGGTTGCGCTGCGGATCACCCTCCATCGCGAGGTCCTCGCCCAGCAGCCGCATCGCGTCGACCGGGCGCATGCCGCCCTGCGGGAAGTGCTGCGACGGCGCCGGCTCGGTGAGGAAGCGGTTGCCGAAGAGCATCTGGGCGGGGGTGTCATGGGTCTCGCTGGTCATGCTTGCGATTCAAACCACCGAACGCAGGCGTGGCATCACCCGCTACGGGCTATCTCTTCGGCTCGAGGAACGTCGGGTCAGGGCTAACCCTGAACGGCACCACCGAAGTCCAGGGTCAGCCCGCTGTCCTCGAACCCCGGCCGCGAGGACCATCGATTCCATGAGCATGACCGCACTGGTCGTCGACGACCACGCCGGGTTCCGCACCTCCGCCCGATTCCTGCTGGAGATCGAGGGCTTCGAGGTGGTCGGTGAGGCTGCGGACGGCGCGTCGGCCATCGAGGCGGTCGAGCGCTTGCGACCCGAGCTCGTGCTCCTCGACGTACAGCTTCCTGACGCGCAGGGGTATGACGTCGCCAGGCGGATCTTCGAGCGAGGACTCACACCGCGCATCGTGCTGGTGTCCAGCCGCGACGAGTCGGACTACGGTGACAAGGTCCGCACCTCGGGTGCGGTGGGCTTCCTCAACAAGGCAGAGCTGTCCGGCGACCGGCTCCGCGCACTCTTGGAGGAGGACGCGTCATGCAGCTGAGCGACACGAAGGCCCGCCGGCTGGCGGAGATCACCTTCGCCCTGTGCGTCGTGTTCTACCTCGTCGACATCCTCTGCCCGGGGTTCGCGAGCCTCGCGACCGGTCACGGCTGGTACTGGGACGTCCCCGTGGGCGACATGTTGCTCACGGTGATGACGATGATGTTCCCCGTCATCGGCGTGCTCGTGGCCCGCCGCCATCCGCGCAACGCGGTCGGGTGGGTGATGCTTGCGGTCGGGATCGTCGCGTCTCTCCCGCTGTCGGTCTACGCCGACTACGGTGCCGCTGCCCACCGCAGCCCGCTGCCTGGAGACGGCGTCGCAGCGGCCCTGGCCTCGGCGAGCTGGGCGCCCCTCCTCGGCCTGATGGGCACCTACCTGATCCTGCTGTTCCCCGACGGCCACCTGCCCTCGCGCAGCTGGCGGCTCGTCGGCTGGTTGGCAGGCTTCTCCATCGCCTACATCTACCTCGCCGTGACCTTCACCCCCGGCAAGATCGTCCAGTCCGGGAAGACGATCGAGAACCCCTTGGGCCTTCCCCTCCTCGAGAGTCATGGTCAGGTGCTGCTGCTCCCCAGCCTCGTGCTCTTCCCGGTCAGCCTCGTGCTCTGCGCCGTCGGCCTCGTGGTGCGGTTCCGGCGGGCCACCGGGAAGGAGCGCCGCCAGCTGAAGTGGCTGGCGTCGGCCGGTGCGGTGGTCGCCCTCTGCTACGCGGTGGCGATGGCCGGCAACGCCGTGGGCAAGGGGAACTGGGATGCCGCCGATCCCCTCTGGCTGCGCATCATCGAAGACATCACCCTGTTGTCCTTCGCCCTGATCCCCGTGGCCATCGGCCTGGCGATCCTCAAGCACGGGCTCTACGACATCGACCTCGTCATCAACAGAGCCCTTGTCTTCGCGCTTCTCGCCGGATTCATCACAGTCGTCTACGTCGCCATCGTCGTCGGTGTCGGCCGACTTGCCGGACGCGGTGAACGGCCCGACATCGTGCTCTCGATCGTGGCCACGACCGTTGTCGCGGTGGCGTTCCAGCCGGTCCGGGAACGGGTCAGACGCTTCGCCAACCGGCTGGTCTACGGCAGACGCGCCACGCCGTACGAGGTGCTCTCGGACTTTGCCGGTCGCGTGGGCGGCGCCTACGACGCAGCGGACCTGTTGCCGGTGATGGCCCGGACGGTGGCCGAAGGCCTGGCCGCCAGCCGTGTGGAGGTCTGGCTCGCCTCGGGGTCCCACCTGGTGCGCGAGGCCGTCTGGCCCAGTGACGGCACGTCCGACGCCACAGCCCCACCGCAGGGCGACACGGTGAGCGTGGAGGCCATCACCGGCGACCGGGTGATCGCGGTGCGGCACCAGGGCGAGCTTCTCGGCGCCCTCGCGGTCACCAAACCACCTGGTGAGTCGATGCGACCCGCTGAGATGACGCTGCTGGACGACGTCGCGGCCCAGGCGGGTCTGGTGTTGCGCAACGTCCGGCTGGTCGAGGACCTCCGCAGCTCGAGGGAGCGCCTGATGACCAGCCAGGACGACGAGCGGCGAGACCTGGAGCGCCGGTTGCACGACGGCGCGGAGCGGCGGCTGCACACGGTCGCTTCGCTGATGCTTGAAGCCCGCTCGCAGCTCGGTCGCGACAGACTCGACTCAGTGACGACGCTGGACCAGCTCACGAGCCAGCTGCAGGCAGCCACGGAAGAGCTCGGCGAGCTCGCCCGGGGCATCCACCCCGCGATGCTCACCGAGCTCGGCCTGGGGCCGGCCGTGCGGGCACTGGCAGACCGGTCACCACTCCCCGTGGGCGTCGACGTCCGTGGGGACGCGGGGATGTCGAGGAACATCGAGGCCACGCTCTACTACGTCGCGTCCGAGGCACTGACGAACGTCACCAAGTACGCCCACGCGACCTCGGTCAGCATCGCGCTCCGCACCAACGAGGCGCACACCTCGTTGGAGATCAGCGACGACGGCATCGGCGGGGTCGACGAGACCCGTGGGTCCGGCGTCCGTGGTCTGCGCGACCGCGTCGCGGCGGTCGACGGCACCCTCGAGATCTTCAGCCCGCCAGGTGGCGGCACGCGCCTCGCGTGCGACATCCCGTTGAGCGGCACCACCCGGCTCGATCTGGCAGGCGCCGGAAGGAGGGGACGATGATCCAGGACCGCACGCTGCGACGCTCGGCCGGGGGGCTTTTCGCGGTCTGTGCGACCCTCACCCTCGGAACCGTCGCCTTCGGCGCCGTCGCGGTCGCCCGACACGTCGCGCCCGGCAAGTCGGTGGACTTCTTCTCCGGCTTCATCTTCCTCATCGACGGTCTCGTCTTCGCCGCGGTCGGCACCCTCATCGTGCGCCGGCAACCGCGCAACACGATCGGCTGGCTGCTCCTGGCCGTCGGTGCGCTCTGGGCGGTGGGGCTCACGCTGAGCGTGTACGCCGACTACGGCGTCAACGTGCAGCCCGGCTCGGTCCCGGCGCCGGCCCTTGCGAACGCCCTGGTGGTGTGGACCTGGGTGCCCGCCGTCGGGATGATGGCGATCTTCATCGTGCTGCTGTTCCCCGACGGGCACCTTCCCTCGCCCCGTTGGCGATGGCTCGCCCGACTGTCGGCCGGTGTGATGATCGTGCTGTCAGTGGGATTCATGACCGACCCGCACGCCTTCAGTGACAGCTCGCTCGAGAAGGTCGCAAACCCTCTGGCTGTCCAGTTTCCTGACTGGGTCCGGTCGGTCGTGGAGGGCATCTTCGTCCTCTTCCCGCTCTGCATGCTCGCCGCCGCCGTGGCGGCGATCGGGAGATACCGCAGATCCACCGGCGTCGAGCGCCAGCAGATGAAGTGGCTGGTCACCGCGGGTGCCTTCTTCGCCTCGTTCTTCGGATTGATCCTGCTGCTCGGGACCCTCCCCGCGATCCACGACAACAAGACGCTCACCGACAGCGTGAACTTCGTCTTTCCTGTGACGTTCGTGTTCTTCCCCCTCGCGATCGGCGCAGCCGTCTTGCGGTACCACCTCTACGACATCGACGTCGTGATCAGCCGCTCGCTCGTCTTCGGGGCCCTGGCCACGTTCATCACCGTGGTCTACGTGACGGTGGTCGTCGGCATCGGTCGCCTCGTCGGCGCCGGCGACCGCCCCGACCTCGCGCTCTCGGTCGCCGCGACCGCGCTGGTGGCGGTGGCCTTCGAACCGGTGCGCGACCGGTTGCAGCGGGTCGCCAACCGGCTCGTGTACGGCGAGCGGGCGACGCCCTACGAGGTGCTCTCGACCTTCGCGGACCGCGTCGGCGGCGCCTACGACGCCACGGAGCTGCTCCCCGTGATGGCGAGGACGGTGGCGCAGGGAGTCGACGCCGACAAGGCCCAGGTCTGGCTGCGGCGCGAGGACGGCTTCGTGCTCGCCGCGACCTGGCCGGTGAGCCCCGAGGGCCCGTGGGCGCCGCGAACGCTCGAGGAGGTGGAAGGGGATCGCGTGACGCCGGTGAGCGACCGTGGCGACCTGCTCGGTGCGGTCGCGGTGACCAACCGCTCCGGCAGGGAGCTGACTCCGGTCGAAGACCGGTTGCTCGACACGCTGGCCACCCAGGCCGGTCCGGTGCTCCGCAACGTCCGACTGATCGCTGACCTGCGCACCTCGAGGCAACGGCTCGTGGCGACGCAGGACGAGGAACGTCGGCGGCTCGAGCGAAACCTGCACGACGGAGCGCAGCAGAGCCTGGTCGCGGTCGCCCTGATGATGCGGCTCGTCCAGTCCCGCGTAGCGGTGGAGAACGCCCGGGTGGGCGCCACTCTCGACCAGGCTGCCCAGGAGCTGGGCATGGCGATCGAGGAGCTCAGGGAGCTCGCCCGCGGGATCTATCCGGCGGTGCTCGCGGAGAGCGGTCTCGGCGCCGCACTCACGTCCCTGGCCGAGCGGTCACCCGTCCCGGTCGTGGTCGAGGACCGGCTGGACCGGCGCCTGTCCCCCGGCGTCGAGCGCGCCCTCTACTTCGTTGCCGCGGAGGTGATCCCAGGCTGCGCGCGCGTCCGCGCTGGTGAGGTCTTGCTCCGACTGGAACTGACGACGGAGCTCGTCACCCTTCTGATCGACGACGACGGACCCACCGGCGACGACCCAGCCCGCCGCCTCGCTCGGCAGCGGTTGCTGGACCGGACCGCCGTGGTGGACGGCACCCTCACGTTGTCGGACGGCGCAGCAACAGGTCTGCACCTCACATGCGCGATTCCTCTACCTGGGGATCAACCCACCCAGCGGGTCGACCACGCCGCCCCGACCGCCGTACCGCAAGGAGCCGGGCAGTGACCGAGACCCATTTCGTCCCACCCCCCACCGGCGACATCAACACGTTCCTGATCGCCGACATCCGCGGCTACACCTCCTTCACCGAGGAGCACGGCGACTCGGAGGCCGCCCGGCTCGCCGGCACCTTCGCGGAACTGGCTCGCGACGTCGTCGAGGCTCACAGCGGAACCCTGCTCGAGCTGCGGGGCGACGAGGCCCTGTGCCTCTTCCGGTCCGCACGCGCCGCCATCGCCGCGGGGGTGGACCTCCAGGATCACTTCGCCAGGTCGGCGCTCTCCGATCCCGACACGCCGTTGCTGGTCGGCATCGGGCTCGACGTCGGAGAGGCCCTGGCGGTGGAGGGTGGCTATCGCGGCGGCGCGCTGAACCTCGCGGCCCGGCTGTGCAGCCAGGCCGGTCCCGGGGAGATCCTCGCCAGCAGCACCGTGGTGCACCTGGCCGGGCCGCAGGAGGGGGTGACCTACACCGATCGTGGCGAGGTGCGCCTGAAGGGCCTGCCCGAACCGGTGCCGGTCATTCGCATCACCGGCCCGGACGATGCCATGGTGAAGCTGAGTGGCGTCGCCGCGGCGAAGGGCGCCATGCGTGTGGCGCTGGCGGAGGACTCGGTCTTGCTCCGTGAGGGGATCGCGCGGTTGCTCACCGAAGCCGGGTTCAAGGTGACCAGCGCAGCGGGAGATGCCGAGGAGCTGCTGGCGAACGTCCGCCGGAACCCTCCGGACGTCGCGATCACCGACATCCACATGCCGCCGACCTTCACCGACGAGGGCCTGCAGGCGGCCCACCAGATCCGGTTGGAGTTTCCTGACGTGTCGGTGCTGCTGCTCTCGCAGCACGTCGAGACCGACTTCGCGATGGAGCTCGTGTCCGCCGGCGCCGGCCGTCTCGGCTACCTGCTCAAGGACCGGGTCTCCAACATCCAGGAGTTCACCGACGCCGTACGACGGGTGGGCGCGGGTGGCTCGGTCATCGACCCCGAGGTCGTCTCGCGGCTGGTCGGACGCGCCCGCCGGGACAACCCACTCGACGTGCTGACCGACCGTGAGCGCGAGGTGATCAGCCTGATGGCCGAGGGCCGCTCCAACCAGGCGATCTCGCGGATCATGAACCTCTCGACGAAGTCGATCGAGGGTCATGTCCGCAACATCTTCACCAAGCTCGACCTCGACAGCACGCCCGACGACCACCGGCGCGTTCTGGCCGTACTGAAGTATCTGCACCAATGAGCGGCAGTCCGGGGTGGTCCCGGGACCCGGTCTGACTGGTCAGGCGTGCGAGTCAGATCACCGAACGGCCCGCTGGGCCCCACCCGCTCGGGGTCACCCTCGGGCCCGACGTCGCTGCGGCTGGAGAACTGCTAACTTCCGCTTGTGGCAGACGCCTCAGCGGGCCTGACGATCACCCATCCGGCGCGATGGGTGCTGGGTCACGTCGAGCGCTCCGGGTGGTTCGCCACCCGGATGACGTGGCACGTCGGTGACGGCTCGACGATCCGTTGGGCCTCCCGGACCGCGCGCCGGCTCGGCCGGGTCGAGGTCCGCGACGCGGACGGCACTGTGACCGGTGTCGTCGAAGCGGCGCCCACGACCGCGCAACGGCTGGCCCGGGTCAACGTCGTGGCCGGCGTCGCCTTCGTCCTCGGCGGAGCCCTGTTCGCCCTGGGGCCGCTCCTCGCCGAGCAGGGGACCGACAGCGCGCGCGTCGTCGACACGGTCTACCTCGTCGGCGGCGCCTTCTTCAGCATCGGTGGCTATGCCTCGGTGCTCCAGGCCTCCAACATGCCGACGAGCATCGACGAGAACGGGGCGCTGAGCTCGCTGCGGTGGACCTGGTGGACGTGGCGACCGCGGCAGATCGGCTGGCTCAGCGTCTTCGTGCTGTTCGTCGGGACGCTGTTCTTCGGCGTCAGCCTCGTCGCCGCCTTCGCCTCCGACCTCACCGCTCGCCAGACCAACGGCTGGATCTGGTTGCCCGACATCACGGGGTGCGTCTGCTTCCTCGTCTCCGGCCACCTCGCCCTCCTCGAGGTCTGCCACGGACGGATCGGGATCCGGGTGCACGAGCTCGGCTGGTGGATCGTCGCGATCAACCAGCTCGGCTCGGTCCTCTTCTTCCTCGCCGGGGTGGCGGCGTTCACCCGGCCGGCGACGTCCACGGCGATCAACCTCGGCCTGGTCGACTGGGGCACCTTCGCCGGGGCGGTGTGCTTCGTCGTCGGCGGGGCCCTCCAGCTTCTCGAACGTCCGGCGGCACCGGCGCCGTCGGCCTAGGGCCTCAGGCGGGTCGAGGGTGTCCTGCGCGTCACCAGGTCAGCTCGATCTCGAGCTCGTTCTCCTCGTCGCCGATCTCGACCTCGATCTTCAGGTCGACCTCGTCGGGCACGGCCACGGTGACGCGTCGGCCCGAGCGCTCGAACTCGACGGAGTTGTTCCGCGCCAAGGCGTCAGCAAGCGCATGCAGTCGGGCAGCCGCCTCCTCGCGACGCACGCGGTGGGTCGTCGCGATCTCGAACAGGTCCATGTCGCCTCCACGGCGGTAGAAGGAGGTCACCTGCAGTCGACAGGAGATGACGTCGTTTGCGTTGTCCACTCCAGGTCGAAAGTAGAGCGCCCCTCCGACGCCAGCTTCACCCTCTCTGGGTGAAGCTGGCGCCGGTCGGCCCGAGGTCGCCGGACATCAGCGTCAGCTGCTCAGCGCACGCCGACGCCGTACAGGTAGTCGTTGGCAAAGCAGTGCTCCGGATCCAGGCGCTCTGCCAGCTCCCGGAACCGCGCCAGGTGCGGGAAGCACCGCGCGATCCGGCTTGCGTCGAAGTCGAGGAAGACCTTCCCCCAGTGAGGCCGAGGGTCGAACGGCGCGAGAGCGGCCTCGAGGGCGGCCAACGCCGGTCGCACCACGTCCAGGTCCGGGACCCAGGTGACGTGGACCGCCATCGTCTCGCGGCCGTTGAACGGGCTCAGCCACAAGTCGTCCGAGGCGATGGTGCGGATCTCGCAGACCTGCAGTGCCGGGGAGACCTGCGGCGCTGCCTCGTCCAGCGCCTCGAGGACCGCAGACGCGTGCGCTCGATCGACGAAGAACTCCGACTGCAGCTCGTCACCACTGCTGGGCACGAACTCCATCCTGAAGTGGGGCAGGCGGTCGTACCACGGCCCTCGTAGCGCGAGCTGCTCCGTAGCCGCGACAGCGTCCAACCCGGGGATGGGATGCACCGCCTCCACCGCCACCCGGCCGCCCCACAATGCCTCCTCGTCCGCCTCGCCGTCGCCGTCACGCACTCGACTCTTGAACCACACCGTGTCGACGAGTCGCTGCTGCGCGAAGGTGGTGAACATGCTCACGCTGTAGGCGGACGTGAGGATCTTCTCGGCCTGGTCCTCGACGTCACCCCACGGCACGTCGAGCACCACGCTCTGTCGTACGTCGTACGTCGGCTCGATCCGCAGCCAGAGGCGAGTGACCACGCCGATGGCGCCGAGGGCGAGGACGGCACCGGGGAAGTCCGGGTCGCCCGAACGCACGGTCATCAGCTCGCCGTCGGCACGCACCAGCTCGACGCCCACTGCGGCCGAGGCCAGGCACCCGTTGGTGTAGCCGGAACCGTGCGTGCCTGTCGAGCAGGCCCCGGCCACCGAGATGTGCGGCAGGGACCCCAGGTTGTGCAGGGCCCAGCCATTCGCGTGCAGGGTGCGGCTCACCTCGGCGTACGTCGCACCTCCGGGTACGACGGCCACCCGCGCGTCGGAATCGATCTCGACCGTGAGCGTGAGCTCCCTCGTCGAGACGAGAACCCCCGTGGTGTCCGCAATCGGGCTGAACGAATGGCCGGACCCGAGAGCACGCACCGACGGTGCCGCTGCCACGACCTGCTGGAGACTTTCGACGTCACGCGGAGAGCTGAGCTGCTCGGTCGAGTACGTGATGTTTCCCGCCCAGTTCTTCATGGTCGTTCCCGTCTTCTCGTCCCGCTGACCAGGTGATGGCATCGATGGCAGCATCCATCGGCAGGTGCACACCCGCCAAGTCAGGGCGCCGCGGGCGCTCCTTGTAGAGCCTTCGATTCTCGGTCCCGCGAGGGGCAGCACTGACCGCGACCTCTGCGGTCTTCGGGAGCCCCGCTCGCTCCCTCAGCGAGCCACCACGGGGTTGGACAGCCTCGACCGGGCGCCGGTGCCGCGCGAGTTGGTCGCCGAGACCTGGAAGCGCCAGCTGCGCGTGGCGGGTAGACGCACCTCGAGCCGGTGCGCCGACCCGGGTGCGGTGTAGCGGCGGGTCGAGACGACCGCACCGCGGCGGTTGGCCTTGAGCGCGGTGATGTTGAAGCGCGAGATCTTCCCGGCGCAGGCGCTGTTCGGACCCGCCCAGGCCACGACTGCGGTCACCGGGCCGCGCCTGGCCCCGGGTGCAGCGGACAGGATCGCCGGAGCGCCAGGGACGCAGGTGACGGGTGCCCGCGGTGCAGCGGGGACCGGGGGCGGTGGGACGGTCACGGTGACGCTGACCGGCGTCACGGAGGAGAACATCTGGCCGTCGTAGGCGTTGTAGCTGAAGGAGTCGGTACCGAGGTAGCCCGGGTCAGGGGTGTAGGTGCACTTCTGCGCGCAGCTGAGCTGACCGTGCGCCGGTTCATCGAACGTCCAGGCGGCGAGCGCGTCACCGTCCTGGTCGGTGTCGTTGGCCAGTACGTCGATGCCGGTGGGGCGGTCGTTCGGCACGCTCGCGGTGTCTGCCTGCGCGACTGGTGCGTTCTCGAAGGTGATCACCGTGTACGCCGTCCCGCTCCAGTCGTGGGTGACGTCGTCCTCCACCTGCCAGTAGAAGGAGTCGGAGTCGCGGGAGGTCGCAGCCAGGTCCGGGGTGAAGGTCGCGGTCGCCGTGCAGCTCCAGATGCCCGCGAAGTCCCTGTTGCAGTCGGACGCGCTCACCGCACCCATGGTTCCCCGCATCGGCAGGGACGACGGCCAGAAGGTCACTGGGTGGGAGTCGGTGGGGAACGCCCGGAAGTGGATCGTCCCGACCCCCTTCGGGCTCACCCTCGCGAGCTGGTCGGAGGGCCGGGGAAGGGCGGGCAGGTAGGAGATCGACACGTCCGCCGGAGCGCTCGTGCCCGTGCTGTCGGTGATCGTGTAGGTGAAGCCGTCGTGCTGGGACTCCGGCATGGAGGTCGGCGTGTAGTAGGTGGCCCACTGGGCGCAGGTCCCCGAGTGGCACTCGGGTCCCCCGACCAAGTTGGCCTGCCCGCCGTCGCTCGTCGCCGACAGGGCGAAGGTCGGTGAGCTTCCGGCGACGTCCTCAGCGATGAGAAGTGCCACGACCGATCCCCCGTCGCCGGTCGTGAAGAACCGGTCGACCACCGTCGCAGTCCCGGCGCCGGCGCTCGCCGCCGGTACCCCCAGCCCTGCGAGCACAAGGCTCCCCAGCACGAGCGCGACCCATCGCACGGTCCGAGCGGGACGTCGGGAGACTCCCGAGAACGTGGTGCGCATCAGCCGACTCCGAACGGTGGGAAGAGTTGTCGGTGCCGACTATGTCGTTCTTGAGTGATTTGCGAGGGTTTTCCGGAGGGATTCACCCCGGACCCGATCAGTTGCTGCCAGTTCCCAGGAGAGTCCACCCGCTTGGGCACCGGATTCGTGGTCAACGCGGCCTGGACATGCAGAAGGCCGTTCCCGGCTTGCACCGGAAACGGCCACTGCCTGCGGTTCCTACGCTTGGTAGCGGGGGCAGGATTTGAACCTGCGACCTCTGGGTTATGAGCCCAGCGAGCTACCGAACTGCTCCACCCCGCGTCGCCCGGGAGACTTTACCGGGAGAGCTGGGACGGTCCAAATCGCGGGAGGTCACGCGACCCGGACGTCGACCTTGTCCGGGTAGAACGCCACGTGGCCGGCGATCTCGGCGACGGCGTCGTACGGCTCGAGGTAGGTCCAGCCGACGTCGGTGACCTCACCGGCGGAGACGTAGCTGGCGTCACCCTTGAACGGGCAGTAGCTCGAGGTGTCGCTGGAGGTGAACTCGTCGGCTGACGAGATCCTCCTGGGCACGTAGTAGACGGGCGGGTACGACGCCTCGCGGAGCACCAGGGCGCGGTCGCTCGTGGCGATGGTGCGTCCGGCGAGGGAGACAGTCACCTTCTCGGTCGACTGCTCGACGGTGATGGGGTGCTCGGCGGAGGGCTGCAGGACGGGTCGCGACATGTACGTGCAAACGCGATGGCCGCACGACCTGTTCCCGCACGGCATGATGCGACGCGTGCCCCGACCCCCGCTGCCGACGTACGACGAGGCGCTGACCCTTCCCGCGGCACCGACGCGCGTCGTGCCCGCCGAGCTCGGCGACGGCAACGGGCACCTGAACGTGCGCGGCTACCTCGGCATCTTCGACGACGCCGAGTGGGTGCTCTTCGACGAGTTCGGGGCGGGGAACGACGCCTCGGCGGCCGGGACCGGCGGCATGTTCGCGCTCGAGCAGCACCTCAGCTACCGCCACGAGGTGCTGGTGGGCGACGAGGTCGCGGTGCACCTGCGCATGCTCGACCGGAGCGACAAGCTCATCCACTTCGTCAGCTACCTGGTCGACCACACGCAGCGCGAGGTCGCGGCGAGCATGGAGGCGCTGGAGGCCTACGTCGCCTACGACACCCGTCGCGCGACCGCCTTCCCGCCCGACGCCGTCGCCGTCATCGACGCCTGGATCGACCGCCAGCGGGGGCTGCCGGCCCCCGAGCTGTCGTGCTCGATCTCCCTCGGCCGTTGACCGGCGCTCCCTACGATGAGCGCGTGACGGCGAGCGAAGCGGGGTTCGGCTCGGCCCTGCTCGGTCCCGTCGAGCAGCAGGCCGGCCACCTGCGCAACGCGTGTGCAGACGCTGCTGACGATCCTGCTGGTGAGCACGAACATCGTCGGCGCGGTGATCGTCTTCGTCCTGTCCACCTTCGTGCTGCCCGGACCGGCGCCCAACCACGCCATGACGCTGGCCCTCGCGATCGGGGTGCCGGTCTACGTCGGCGTGGCCGTCGTCATCGGCGCGAGCGTGGGCACCACGATCTCGCTGCGGGCCCTGCGCTGGGCGACCCAGGAGCAGACCCCGACGCGTGAGGAGCGCCTGACCGCGCTCAGGGTGCCGTGGTACCTCACCCTGATCCAGGCCTGCCTCTGGCTCGGCGCCACCGTGCTGTTCACGATGCTGGCGCTGGTCCTGCAGCCCGCCCGCGCGCTCACCACCGTGTTCGCCGTCGGCATCACCAGCGTCGTGGTGAGCGCGATCGCCTACCTGCTCAGCGAGTTCTCGCTGCGCCCGATCGCGGCCCGGGCGCTGGCCGAGGAGACCCAGGTCGAGGCGAGCGTCTTCGGCGTACGCCGCCGGATGCTGATCTTCTGGAGCCTCGGCACCGGCGCCCCCACGGTCGGCCTGGTCGTGACCGCCGATCCTCGCGCTGACCGGTCCGCGACGTGTCGGCGACCAAGCTGGCCGGCGTGATGCTGGCGCTCGGCGCCGTCGTGCTGTGCTTCGGCCTGCTCGTCACCTGGCTCAACGCCCGCGCCGTCGTCGCCCCGATCCTCTCGGTGCGCAACGCGATGCAGCGGGTGGAGGAGGGCGACCTCGAGGCCGAGGTGCAGGTGTACGACGGCACCGAGCTCGGCCAGCTCCAGGCCGGCTTCAACCAGATGGTGCACGGACTGCGCGAGCGCGAGCACCTGCGCGACATGTTCGGGCGCCACGTCGGCAAGGAGGTGGCCGCGGCGGCCGCGGGCAAGGACGTCGTGCTGGGCGGTGAGTCGCGGGTGGTCTCGGTGCTGTTCATCGACATCGTCGGCTCGACCACCCTGGCCTCCGAGCGCGACCCCGAGGAGGTCGTCGAGCTGCTCAACCGCTTCTTCGGCGTGGTGGTCGAGGAGGTCGACCGGCGCCAGGGCCTGGTCAACAAGTTCATCGGCGACGCCGCGCTGGCCGTCTTCGGGGCGCCCGTCGAGCTCGACGACCACGCCGGGCAGGCGCTGGCCGCCGCCCGCGCGATGGCGTCGCGGCTGGCCGAGGAGGTGCCCGACCTGAAGGCCGGGATCGGCGTCTCCACCGGCGAGGCCGTGGCCGGCAACGTGGGCGAGGAGTCGCGCTTCGAGTACACCGTCATCGGCGACGCGGTGAACGCTGCCGCCCGCCTCACCGAGCTGGCCAAGGACGTCGAGGGCCGGCTGCTCGTCTCGTGGGACTCCGTCGAGGCCGCCGACCCCGACGAGGCCGAGCACTGGGAACGCCACGACACGGTCACCCTGCGGGGCCGGAGCACCGAGACGGTCACCGCCGTACCTCGCGGCTGATCTCAGGGGCCCGGGCCGGCAGTTTCCTGTGTTAACACACCAACCTGCCTCTTCACACACGTTGCAACCTGTGTGAAGAGACAGTTTGGGTTCTTAACCTGGGAAACCGTCCGGGGCAGGATGGGGTGGATGACCACCATGCGTGCCTCCCGCAACCCGTTCGACCTCACCGGGCGCACCGCCCTGGTCACCGGCGCCAACCGCGGCCTCGGTCGCGCCTTCGCCCAGGCCCTCGCCGAGGCCGGCGCGGACGTCGTCGTCGTGGGCCGTCACCAGGACCGCAACGAGCAGGCCGCCCGCGAGATCGCCGAGTCCACCGGCCGCCGTACGACGGCCGTGGCCGGTGACGTCGCCGAGCGGGGCGAGCCGAAGCGGATCGTCGCCGACGCGCTGGCCTCGTCACGAGCGGATCGACGTCCTCGTCAACAACGCCGGCATCTGCTACCACCGGCCCTCGCTGGAGGTCCCGGACGAGGAGTTCGACGAGGTCTTCGAGGTCAACGTCGCGGGGCTGTGGGCGATGAGCCGGGCCGTGGCGCCCGGGATGATCGAGGCCGGCGGCGGCTCGATCGTCAACATCGGCTCCATCTCCGCCCAGATCGTCAACCGACCGCAGTGGCAGCCGGCGTACAACGCGTCGAAGGCAGCCGTCCACCAGCTCACCAAGTCGCTGGCCGCCGAGTGGGCGCCGCACGGCATCCGGGTCAACGCGCTCGCGCCGGGCTACGTGAAGACCGAGATGGCACCGGTCGA
This sequence comes from uncultured Actinomycetota bacterium, assembly GCA_963794725.1. Taxonomy (GTDB): domain Bacteria; phylum Actinomycetota; class Actinomycetes; order Propionibacteriales; family Nocardioidaceae; genus Marmoricola. The sequence continues at coordinate 26,004 of CAWCFR010000020.1, read as the reverse complement.
CGAGCCCCGGTTCAAGGCCCGCTGGATCGACGACGCCGCGATGCAGCGCTACGCGACGCCGGAGGAGATCGCGCCCAGCGTGGTCTACCTCGCCAGCGATGCGGCCTCCTTCACCACCGGTACCGTGCTCGTGGCCGACGGGGGCTACACACTCTTCTAGGAGACCGATGTCAGACAACCTGCGTGGCAAGACCGTCCTGATCACCGGAGGCGCGCTCGGCATCGGTGCCGAGACCGCCCGTCGACTGCACGACGAGGGCGCCAAGCTCGTCCTCGTCGACGTCGACGAGGTGGCGCTGGAGAAGACGGCGGGTGAGATCGGTGCCGACGTCGTCTCCGTCACCGGTGACGTGCGCGAGCTCGCCGACATGGAGCGCGCGGTCGCCGCCGGCGTCGAGCGGTTCGGCGGGATCGACGTCGTGGTCGCCAACGCCGGCATCGCCAGCTACGGCTCGGTGCGGGCGGTCGATCCCGAGGTGTTCAAGCAGGTCCTGGACATCAACGTCCTGGGGGTCTTCCACACCGTGCGGGCGGCCCTGCCCAGCCTGGTCGAGCGCCAGGGCTACGTCCTCGTCGTGTCCTCGCTCGCCGCCTTCGCCGCATCACCCGGGCTGGCCGCCTACAACGCCAGCAAGGCGGGAGCCGAGCACTTCGCCAACGCGCTCCGGATCGAGGTCGCGCACGAGGGCGTGGACGTCGGCGTGGCACACATGAGCTGGATCGACACCCCGCTGGTGCGTGACGCCAAGGACGACATGCCCTCCTTCGGCACGATGCTGTCCAAGCTGCCCTACCCGTTCAACCGGACCACGTCCGTCGAGGCCTGCGCCACGGCGTTCGTCGCGGGCATCGAGGGGCGGAGGCGAACGGTCTTCGTGCCCGGCTGGGCGCGGGCGGCCAAGCTCCTGCGCAACGTCATCAACTGCCCTGCCGCCGACGCGTCAGGCCCTCAAGCACACCCCTCTGCTGCTCACGCAGATGGACGACGAGGTACGCCGGCTCGGTCGGTCGACCAGCGCCCGCAACGTCGACGTCGGCTGACCGGCGCCTGCCCTGACCGCTACTTGATGGCGGCCAGGGCGCGGGTGACCAGGTCGTGGGCCTGCTTCACGTCCTTGGCGTAGGCCTCCAGGTCGCCCGCCTTCAGCGCCGCGTCGGCCTCGTCGAACTTCTGGTCGGCCTGCTGCAGCAGCCGCTGCGCACCGGCCGGGAGGGTCGGGGTGCCGCTCGTGCCGCCCGTGCTGCCCGGGGTGGTCGGCTGGTCGGTCGCCGGCGTCGTGGACCCGCTCGAGGTGAGCACGTCGACCAGCGACTGGTCCAGCGTGCTGCCGATGCCGACGTCGCGGCCGAACGAGGTCAGCACGAACCGCAGCACGGGGTAGGTGCCCGCGCCGCTCTGACGCGTGGTGTACAGCGGCTGCACGTAGAGCAGGCCGCCACCGACGGGCAGGGTGAGCAGGTTGCCGTACTCGATCTTGGCGTCCGCCTGCTTGAACGGCCGCACCGCCTCGGCGACCTTCGGGTCGTTGCTGAACTGGTTGGCGATCTGCGAGGGTCCGGGCACCTGGGTGGTGTCGGGCAGCCGCAGGATCTGGAACTTGCCGTACGTCGACGGGTCGGCCGCGTCGGCGCCCACCGCCATGAACGAGGCGAGGTTCTGCTTCTTCTGCGGCACGAAGACCGTGGTCAGCGAGAACTCGGGCGTCTGGCCGGCCTTGGTGGCCACCGAGAGCCGGTACGGCGGCTGCTTGCGCGTCGACGACGACGGGTCCTCGGGGATCGCCCACTGGTCGTTGCCCTCGTAGAACGTCTTCGGGTCGAGCACGTGGTAGGCGGCGAGCATGTCGCGCTGCACCTTGAAGAGGTCCTCGGGGTAGCGCATGTGCGCGAGCAGGTCCGGCGGGATCTTCGACTTGTTCTTCACCACCCCCGGGAACGCCTTCTCCCACGTGCGCAGGATCGGGTCCTTGGTGTTCCAGGCGTAGAGGTTGACCGTGCCGTCGTACATGTCGACGGTCGCCTTGACCGAGTTGTTCATGTAGTTGATCTGGTCGGTCGGCAGGGTGGCGTACGCCGAGCGCGGGTTGATCGCGTCGGAGGTCATCTCCTGCAGCGACTTCTTCTCCGAGCCGGGGTACTTGTCGCTGGTGGTGTAGCCGTCGAGGACCCACACCATCTTGCCGTCGACCACGGTGGGCAGCGCGTCGGAGTCGACGATCAGCCAGGGAGCCACCTTCTGCACCCGCTCGCGCGGCGACCGGTCGTAGAGGATCTTGCTGTTGGCGTTGACCCGGGAGGACAAGACGATGTTGAAGTCCCCGAACTTCGTCGCGTAGAGCAGCTTGCGGAAGATGCTGCCGACGCCGACGCCGTCCTTGCCGGCGTAGGTGTTGGTCTTCGACTGCCCCGGGGTGCCGCTTCCCTGCGGGACGTCGAGCTCGACGCTCTTGCCACCCTTGGCGCGACCGACGATCGAGTAGCTGGGGCTGTTCTCGCCGAAGTAGATCTGTCCGCGGTAGGTCTTGTCCTTCTGCAGGTCGCTGATCTGCCCGGTCGGCGGCAGGTCCTCCTCGGCGAAGATCGGCTCCCCGTCGTTGTCGGCCGGCAGCTTCCCGGAGGCGTCCTGCTGGTTGCCGTAGGCGGCGATCAGGCCGTAGCCGTGGGTGTAGACGGTCTTCTCGTTGGCCCACTTCTTCTGGGTGTCGGGCAGGCCCGCGAGGTGCAGCTCTCGGGCCGCGACCACCATGTCGCGCTCCCTGCCCTCGATGTTGTAGCGGTCGACGTCGAGCACACCGGGGACGCTGTAGTAGCCGCGGACCTGCTGCAGCTGGTCGAAGGTGCTCGAGACGAGCTGCGGGTCGAGCAGCCGGATGCCGGGCTTGGAGGCGGCGTCCGCGTTGAGCTGGGTCGGCGAGAGCGTGGTGTTGGCGTCGTAGCTCGACACCGCGGTGTCCTCGAGCCCGAAGGCGGCGCGGGTGGCCTGGATGTTCTTGCCGATGTACGTCGCCTCCTTGTCCGGCTCGTCGGGCTTGACCTGGAAGCGCTGCATCAGGCCCGGCCAGACACCACCGAGCAGGACCGCCGAGACCGCGAACAGGGCCAGGCCCACGCCGGGCAGCAGCCAGGTACGGCGCACGATGTTGGCGAAGAACAGCACGGCGCAGATCACCGCGATGAACAGCAGGATCGTCTTCGCCGGGAGCACGGCATGGTCGCGGGTGTAGGTCATCCCGGTGACCAGCCCGCCGGACGCCGAGGTCAGGTCGAAGCGGTCGATGTAGTAGTCGATGCCCTTGAGGAGCAGGAACAGGCCGAACAGCGCCGAGAGCTGCGCCTGCGCGGCGCCGGAGACCTTGTCGGCCGCGGACTGCAGCCGGATGCCGCCGTAGAGGTAGTGCACGACCGCGGCCAGCAGCAGGGCGGTGAAGACGGCCGTCATCGCGAAGTCGACCAGGAAGTGCAGCCACGGCAGGCTGAAGACGTAGAAGCCGATGTCCTTGTGGAAGTAGGGGTCGGCCTTGCCGAAGGACGAGCGGTTGTCCCAGAGCAGGAAGGTGCGCCACTTGCCGGAGCCCGAGATGCCCGCGAAGATGCCGAACACCACGCTCACGCCGATCAGCAGGACGCGGCGCAGGGGCGTGATCACCTCGCGGTAGCGCTCGAGGTTGGCCTGCTCGGGAGAGTGCGGGCGGAACATCGGCCGCAGCCGGTAGGCCAGCCAGATGTTGACGCCGACGACGACGCGCCATCAGACCGCCGAAGACGGCGAAGAGCAGGATGCGCGTCCAGATCAGCTTGGAGAAGACCGAGCCGTAGCCGAGCATCCCGAACCAGAGCTTGTCGGTGTAGATGCCGGTGAACAGCGAGAAGCCGATCACCAGCACGGCGATCACCACGACCGTCAGCAGCAGTGGCCGTGGGCGCCGCGACCGGGGCGGGGCGACCGGTCGCCCCGGGCCACCGCTCTCGGGCTCGTCGGCGAAGAAGTCACTCATGGTGCTGCTCAGTCATGGTTGGCGCGTCTCCGGCGTCTGGCTCGAGGGTGGCGTGAAGCAACTGTAGAAGGCCGGGTACAAGGTCCGGCCCGGTGAGCACGAGGTCGTCCTCGTCGTGGGCCCGCTGCCGTACGGCGCAGAAACCCTCGCCGCTGCGCAGGGCGCCGGCGACGATCCGGGCATCCTCGGGGCTGGGGGTGGCGCCGCCCTGGTCCGTGCTGGCCTCGAGCACGACGGCACAGCCGGCCACCTCGGGTGGCCAGAGGATCGTGGCGAGCAGCTCCTCCAGGGTCTCGGAGGCCGGCTCCTGCTCGACCGGCGTGAGCGCCCCGTGGCCACCGCCCTCGATGCCGAGCACGGCGGCGAGCTGCGGCTCGCGCTGCACCAGCTCGGCGGTGTCGACGAGCGCGAACACCGACGCGGCCTGGTCCCAGCCCGACTTCGCGGCGTGCCGCTCGACCTCGAGGACGACCTCCTCCAGCGCCGGCTGGCCGATCAGGGGGCCGATCAGGGGCCGGTCACTTCGTGCACCGGGGCAGGGCGACGTCGGGGTTCTTGACCCAGGCGCGGACGTCGGCGATCGCGCCGTCGAGGCGGTCGACCTTGACCAGGCGCATCTTCTTCGGGTCGTAGTTGCCCTCGAGCGCCTCGGCGCAGTTGTCGGCCGGGCGAGAGGAAGAGCTTCGCGCCGGCAGCCTGGGCGGCGACCATCTTCTGCTGGATCCCGCCGATCGGGGCGACCTTGCCCTGGGGGTCGATCTCGCCCGTGCCGGCGATCACCTTGCCGCCGGTCAGGGACCCCGGCGTGAGGACGTCGTAGATGCCCATCGAGAACATCAGCCCGCCGGAGGGCCCGCCGATGTTCTTGTCGATGTTGAGGTTGACGTCGAAGGGGAACTGGTAGCCGGGCGCCGACGGTCACGAGGACGGCGCTGGACTTCGGGTCCGCCGGTGACTTGACGGTCCGCATCCGCACGGTCTGCACCTTGCCGCCGCGTCGCACGGTCATGGTGAGCGGCGAGCCGACCGGCAGCGGTCGGATGATCTTCGCGAGCTGGTCGTAGGAGGTCACCTTGGTGCCGTTCGCGCGCAGGACGCGGTCACCCGGCTTCAGCTTCCCGTCGGCGGGTCCGCCGTCCTGCACCGAGGCGATCTGGGCGTACGTCGTGAACGGGACCTTCAGGGCGCCGAGCGCCGCGGCGACCGCATCGCTCTGCGAGGTGTCCATCTGGACCGTGGACTGCTGGCGGACCGCCTTCTGGGTGTCACCCGAGCCGTAGATCGCCTTGTAGGGGTACACCGACTTGTCGGGGTCGGCCCACGCCAGCACCATCTGGGCCAGGCTGACGTGGTCCTCCGGGCCGCTCGGCACGACGGTGAGCAGCCGCAGCCCGCCCTTGTCGCGGTAGGACGGGTGGCCGGAGACCTCGATGATCGGCTTCTTGTCGTACTGGCCGAGCACGTTCACGGTGGGGCCGGGCGCGAACGTCACGTAGGGCACCGGGCGCAGCACAGCCGTGATCGCCAACCCCACCACCAGCAGGGCAGCGACGATCCCCGCCACCGTCCGCCGTGTCATGGCGTCACCCTCTCACCCCGCCCAACCCGTTGGCGCACACCTCGGGAAGTGCTCACGGACTGCTTAGGCAGTGCTCAGGCGCTGCGTCGCGTGGTGTCGTCGACGGGAGCCTGCGAGGGACGCACGGCCACGCCGGTGCTGCGCTCACGAGCAGGGCGCTGCGAGCCGGCCCTGCTGGTCACCTCGCTGGGCAGCTCACGCAGGATCGCCGCGGCGAACCGCTCCTGGGCCGCCTCCGACCGGTCGGGGCTGATGTCCCGGGCACGTCCGAGCCAGCCCACCCACAGCATCGCGACAGCAGTCACGACGGCAGGGGGCGCCCACCACCAGAGAATCTCCACCCGCCCATGATGCTGGCGGGGCAGCGGCGAGGCGGACACCAACACGCCGACGCGATCGGCCGACCGCGCCGTGGGAGACGTCGAGGCGCTCCATGCGAGCAGACGGAGCCCTTGCCCTCGTCTTGTTGGAACGTGTGATCAAGACCGGTCTTGATCACACGTTCCAACAAAACAGATGGAGGGCCCTCGCCGAGCGGCACGCGTGGAGTCCGGACCCGCGGGTTCACGGGCTGTTGACCCACTCCTCGCGACCGTCGCTGAACACCTGGTGCTTCCACACCGGGACGGTGGCCTTGAGCCGGTCGATCAGCGCCCGCGAGGCGGCGTACGCCTCGGCACGGTGCGCGGCCGAGGCGGCGACGAGCACGGCGGTGTCGCCGATCCGCAGGAGCCCGGTGCGGTGCACGGCGGCCAGCGCGACGACCTCGAACTCCTGCGCTACGCCCTCGGCCACCTCGCGGAGCCGCTCGAGCGCCGAGGGGTGGGCGGTGTAGTCGAGGTGGTCGACCTCCTCGCCGTGGTCCTCGCTCGCGCACGACGCCGACGAACAGGTTCACCCCTCCGGCCCCCGCGTCGGCGACGGCGCCGAGGACCTCGTCGACGCTCAACGGCTCCTCGCGGAGGTCGCAGAGTCGTACGACGTCGGCGGGGACGCGGTCAGGGCTCACCCGACCGAGCGTAGTGAGGCACCCGGGAACCCGCTGTCCGCCCTGCGCGAACGGAGGTCGGGGCCTGAGGCGGCCACCGGAACGAGCGGTAACTTGGGGGCCATGAGCAACGAGCCCGACCTGCCCTCCGAGGACCCCTCCGACGAGTCACGGGACAACCCGTTCAAGGGCACGCCCTTCGAGCAGATCTTCGGCGCCTTCGGTGGCGCTGCCGGCCAGTCACCCGGGCGGCGCGGGCATGCCCGACCTGTCGGCGCTGATGGGCCAGATGCAGGCGATGATGGCGCCGTACGACGGCCCGGTGAACTGGCAGCTCGCCACGGACATCGCTCGTCGCACCAGCGCGCAGGAGCCGGACCCGAGCCCCGACCGTGGCGACCAGGGCCGGGTCGCCGACGCGATGCGGCTGGCCGACCACTGGCTCGACGAGGCGACCGTGCTGCCCTCCGGCGTGACCACGACCGCGGCCTGGAGCCGCGCCGAGTGGATCGAGCAGACCACCGAGGTGTGGAAGGTGCTCGTGGAGCCGGTGGCCGAGCACGTCGTCGGGGCGATGGGCGAGGCGATGCCCGAGGAGGCCCGGGCCATGGCCGGCCCGCTCATCGGGATGATCAGCAAGGCCGGCGGCGCCCTGTTCGGCAGCCAGGTCGGCGCGGCACTCGGCGGTCTGGCCGGTGAGGTGCTGACCGCCAGCGACATCGGCCTGCCGCTGGGTCCGGCGGGCAAGGCCGCTCTCCTCCCGCACAACATCGCGAAGTTCGCGGAGGGTCTCGACGTCAGCGACGACGACCTCCTGCTCTACCTGTCCCTGCGGGAGTGCGCGCACCAGCGACTCTTCGCCCACGTGCCGTGGCTGCGTCAGCACCTGATCTCCGCCGTCGAGGACTTCGGCCGCGGGGTCACCATCGACATCTCCGGCATCGAGTCGGCCGTCGGACAGCTCGACCCCACGAACCTCGAGGCGATGCAGGAGGCGTTGCAGGGCGGCCTGTTCGAGCCGCAGCAGACGCCGGCGCAGAAGGCCGCCCTCGAGCGCCTCGAGACCACCCTTGCGCTGGTGGAGGGCTGGGTCGACGAGGTCGTCGGCCAGGCCACGGCCCAGCGGATGCCCGACGCCACCAAGCTCCAGGAGGCGATCCGGCGGCGGCGTGCCGCCGGCGGACCGGCCGAGGAGACCTTCGCGGCCCTGGTCGGCCTCGAGCTGCGACCGCGTCGGCTGCGCGACGCCTCCACCCTGTGGGGCTCGCTGCGCTCGCGTCAGGGCGCCGAGGCACGCGACGCGGTCTGGGCGCACCCCGACCTGCTGCCGACCGCCGCCGACCTCGACGACCCGCTGGGCTTCCGCGAGGACCTCCCGGAGGTGGCCGAGATCAGCGACGAGGACTTCGACAAGGCGCTCGGCGAGCTGCTCGACAGCTCCGACGGCCCGCAGGACGGCCCGGACGACGGGCCTCAGGACGGGCCGCACGGGCCGCAGGACGGGGACCGTCCCGACGCGTGAGCCTGCACGCCGACGCGCTCGACGTCCTCACCCACTGGAGCGCGCCCGACGAGCAGCAGGAGGAGCTCCGGGCGGCGTACGTCGAGCACCTCGCGGCGCACCCCGACGGACTGTGGCGCTCCTGCCTGCCCGACCACCTGACGGCGGGGGCGCTCGTCGTCTCGCACGACCGCCGCAACGTCCTTCTCAACCTGCACCGCAAGGCCGGGCGCTGGTTCCACTTCGGCGGCCACCTCGAGCACGGTGATGCCACCCTCGCCGGCGCCGCCCTGCGCGAGGCCACCGAGGAGTCGGGGCTGGCCGGGCTGATGGTCGAGGCCGAGCCGCTGCACCTCTCGCGCCACCCGGTGGAGTTCTGCGACCCGGGCAGCACCGTGCACCACCTCGACGTCCGCTTCCTCGCCCTCGCCGACCCGGTGGAGCAACCCGTCGTCAGCGAGGAGTCGCTGGAGGTGCGCTGGTGGCCGGTCGACGGGCTGCCGACGCAGGACGCCGACATGCTCGAGATGATCGCGCTCGCCCTGGCCCGCTGACCCGCTACTCCTCCGGGCAGGACGGGATGTCGAGCGCGGCCGCGTGCGCGACGCCCTCGAGGTATCCCTTGGCACGCTCGGCGCGGGGATAGCGGTCGACCCAGTGCCAGAAGCGCTTGTTGTGGCTCGGCTCGATCAGGTGGGCGAGCTCGTGCAGCAGCACGTAGTCGACCACCCAGGCCGGCAGCGGCTGGAGCCGGTCGGAGAGCCGGATCTCACCGGTGGTGGTCGTGCACGAGGCCCAGCGCGTGGTCATGTTGTCGACCCAGCGCACCGAGGTCGGCTCGACCTTGTCGAAGAGGTACTCGCGGCACAGCTCGCGCGCCCGGCGGACCAGCTGGTCGTCGGTGCGCCGGCGCCGACGCTCGGACTTCTCGAGGCGCTCGAGCATGGTCGTGACCCACTCGGCCTCCTCGGCGCGGGTGAACCGGTCGGGGATCATCACGATCACCCGGCCGTCGCGCCGGTAGGCCGAGACGGTGCGCTTGCGGCGGCGCGAGCGACGTACCTCCACCTCGGGCGCTCCCGCCACCTCTGCCTCCATGGCAGAAAAGTATCTCGGCGCACCGACGCCCGGCGGGAGGCTCGGGGTGCGGTCAGTGTGTGCGGCACGTGCGTGCGGTCACCGGCCGGCCAGGGCGTACGCCGGCTCGCTCTCCTCGACGGTCCGGCCGGAAGGCGGTGTCGGCAGGTTCGGCCACCAGGCCCGGTCACCGAGGAGCACCAGGATCGCCGGCAGCATCATCAGCCGGATGACGGTGGCGTCGACGAAGATCGCGGCAGCGAGACCGACGCCCATCATCTTCATCTCCATCATCGACAGGGTCGCGAAGATCGCGAACACCGAGACCATCACGGCGGCTGCGCTCGTCACGACGCCGGCCGACTCGCTGACGCCACGGGCCACCGCGAGCCGGGTGGGCAGGCCACCCTGCACGTGCTCGCGGATCCGGCTGATCACGAACACGTGGTAGTCCATCGACAACCCGACCAGCACCACCATCACGAACAGCGGGATCCAGTCGATCACGAAGCCCGGGCTGGTGAAGTCGAGGGCACCCGCGCCCCACCCGTGCTGGAACACGATCGTGAGGATGCCGAACGCGACCCCCACCGACGCCAGGTTGAGCGCGGTCGAGACCAGCGCGATCGGCACGCTGCGGAAGGCGAGGCCCATCATCAGCAGGGTCAGCAGCAGCACCACGCCGATCACGATCGGCAACCGGTCGTGCTGCCGGTGGACGTAGTCCAGGGACTCGGCCGCGTCACCGCCGACGGCGTGCTCCGCGCGCAGGTGCCCCAGCGCCGCCGGCACGAGGTCGGTACGGAGAGCGGTGATGGCGTTGTCGACCTTCGCGTCCGACAAGCCGTACGGCATCGCGAGCGAGAGCAGCGAGGTGCCGCCGTCCCCCGACACCCGCACGGCATCGTGCCCGGACCCGACGAAGGCAGCAGTGGCGACCGCCCGGCGGTCCAGCTGCCGCAGTGCCTGGCCCACCGCGACCCGGTCGGCCGGCGATGCCTTGACCACGACGGTGGCGGTCGTCCCCTCGGCCGGGTACGCGGTGGAGATCCGGGTGAACGTCTGCACCTCCGGGATGGAGGCCGGCAGCGTCTTCAGGTTGCTCTCGTGGATCTTCATCCCGAGCGCAGGCGCGGCGAGCAGCAGGACGACGACGCTGGAGACGGTCAGGGCGACAGCCGGGTGACGTACGACGGGAGACAGGATGCGGCGGCTGATCCCGCCCGGGCCGATCCGGCGGTTGAGGCGCCACAGCAGCGGCACGCGGGGCCGGTCGACCCAGCGGCCGAGCTTGACGAGCAGTGCCGGCAGCACGGTGATCGAGCCGAGCACCGCGATGGCGACCACGAGGATGGCACCTGCGGCCAGCGAGTTGAAGGTCGCGCCGCCCATCACGAACAGCCCGGCCATCGAGGCGATCACCGCGCCTCCCGAGACCAGGATCGAGTGACCGGAGGTCTGGGCGGCGATCTCGACGGCGTCGAGGGTGCTGCGTCCGGCGGCACGCTCCTCGCGCTCGCGCTTGAGGTAGAACAGCGAGTAGTCGACCCCGACCGCCATCCCGATCAGCACGATCATGCTGCTGACCGTCTGCTCGGCGTGGATCAGGTGCGAGAGCGGCGCGGTGAGGCCGATGGTGGCCACCACGCTGGTGGCCGCGAGCAGCACCGGGATGCCGGCGGCGATCAGGGCGCCGAAGGCCAGGAGCATCAGGATCAGCGTCACCGGCAGGCTGATCCCCTCGGCCGAGGACAGGTCGGAGCCCACCCGGTCGTTGATGGCCGCGTCGATCGAGAGGTCACCCGCCTCGCGGACCTGCAGGTCCGGGTGGTCGGCCTGTACCCGCTTCGTGACGGCCTGCAGCGACGACGCGTCGTCCTGGTCGCGGGAGAGCTGCACGGAGATCAGCAGGGCCGACCGGCGCGCGTCGGGCTGGGCCGGCGACACCTGCTGGACGCCGGCGAGGTCCCGCATCCCGGTCCGCACCTCCTCGGCGGCGGCGCTCGCAGCAGCCGAGTCGAGGGCGGCGTGTCCTCGCGCGGTGATCAGCACGTTCTCGGTCGTCGCCCCCTCGAGCCCGGCCCGGTGCACCAGGGCGTCGGCGCGACCCGACTCCCCCAGCCGGTAGTCGGAGTCCTTGGTCTGGGTGGTCGGCACGGCGACGGCCAGGCCGACGGCGACCAGCACGAAGACGAGCCAGCCGAGCATCGCCCGCCACGGGTGGGTCGCGCTCCAGCGAGCGGCCCGGATCGGGATCTGGGTGAGGGGGTTGCGGTCCGACATGACGTCTCCTCGGTGGCGTGCAGGGATGACATCGATCCAACTGACTCCGAGGGCCGCGATCAGTGGCGCCAGGACCCGAACCGGGGTGGTGCCTGCACCACCGCCTGCGACCCTGCGATCGGGGAGGATGCAGCCTGTGAGCCAGCTCGTCGGCACGGTGCCGCCCCCGCCCAGCCGGCTGCGCATGACGGCGTACGCCGCGGCCCAGCTGGTGCTCGCCGTGCCCGCGCTCGTCCTCTTCATCCTCAACGCGGTCGCCGGTGGCCTCGCGCTGATCGTCATCGGCATCCCGGTGCTCCTCGCTGACGATCCCGGCGACCCGCTGGCTGGCGAACCAGCACCGCGTGATGGCAGGCCGGGTGCTCGGCACCCCACTCCCCCCGCAGTACCGCGCACCCCGGCCCGGCAACCTCGTGGCCCGCCTGGTCGGGTGGGCCTCCGACCCGATGACCTGGCGCGACCAGGCCTGGCTGCTGGCCACGTGCACCCTGGGCTTCGCCCTCGCCCTGCTCTCGGTGCTGCTCCTCGTGCTCGTCGTGACCGGCGCCCTCTGGTGGTTCGGGATCGAGCCGATCATGCGGGCCAGGTCGAGCATGGACCGCTGGCTGCTCAGCTACGGGCACGCCGAGGTGCTCGAGCAGCGCGTCCAGGTGCTCACCGAGACGCGTTCGGAGACCCTGGACCACGCGGCCGCCGAGCTGCGCCGGGTCGAGCGCGACCTGCACGACGGGGCGCAGGCCCGGCTGGTCGCCCTCTCGATGACGCTCGGCCTCGCCGACGCGGCCCTCGAGTCCGACCCGGAGCAGGCGAAGCGACTGGTCGCCGATGCCCGGGCCACCGCCACGGGCGCCATCAGCGACCTGCGGTCGGTCGTCCGCGGCATCCATCCACCGGTGCTCGCCGACCGCGGCCTCGGTGGGGCGATCGAGGCGCTCGCCCTCGACATGTCCGTCCCCGTCGAGGTGAGGGTGCAGGTGGACGGGCGGCCGCCGGACGCGATCGAGTCCGCCGTCTACTTCGCCGTCGCCGAGTGCCTGACCAACGTCGTGCGCCACTCCGGCGCGACGAACGCCTGGATCTGGCTCACCCACACCGGCGGTGTGCTGAGCGCCGTCGTCGGCGACGACGGCCGTGGTGGCGCCGATCCCGGGAGCGGGAGCGGCATGCTGGGGGTGATGCGGCGGCTGGCCGCGTTCGACGGCAGCATGGTGGTGTCGAGCCCGGCCGGCGGCCCGACCGTCGTCACCCTGGAGGTCCCGTGCGACTTGTCCTCGCCGAGGACCACGCCCTCCTCCGGGCCGGCCTGACGCAGCTCCTCGAGGCCAACGGCTTCACGATCCTGCACGCCGTGGACAACGCCGCCGACCTCGCCGATGCCCTGCTCGACCCGGACGCCGACGCCGCCGTGGTCGACGTACGCCTCCCTCCGGGGCAGAGCGACGAGGGCCTCGTCGCCGCCATCACGGCCCGCGCGGCTCGTCCCGGGTTCCCGGTGATGGTGCTCTCGCAGTACGTCGAGCAGCTGTACGCCCGCGAGCTGCTCGCCAGCGGCGAGGGGGCGGTCGGCTACCTGCTCAAGGACCGGGTCTCCGACGTGGCCGAGTTCGTCGACGACCTGCGCCGGGTGATCGCCGGTGGGACCGTGCTCGACCCCGAGGTGGTCGCGACCGTGATGGCCCGCAGTCCTGCCCAGCCCGTCGACCGGCTCACGCCACGCGAGCGCGACGTCCTCGCCCTGATGGCCGAGGGTCGCTCGAACGCCGGCATCGCGGCCGCCCTCGTGGTCAGCGAGAAGGCCGTGGCCAAGCACATCAACAGCATCTTCGCCAAGCTCGACCTGCCGGTCGGGGAGGACGACCACCGCCGGGTGCGCGCGGTGCTCACCTGGCTGAGCCTCTAGGCGGGCCGCGCCCACTCCAGCAGCTTGTCGAGCGGCCAGGTGTTCACGATCCGCTCCGGTTCCAGGCCGAGCTCCTCGGCACGCGCGCAGCCGTAGACCTGGAAGTCGAGCTGGCCCGGGCGCGTGGGCGTCGCTGTCGATCGAGAACAGGCAGCCCATCTCGATGGCCAGCTCGAGCAGCGTGGTGGGCGGGTCGCGGCGCTCCGGACGCGAGTTGATCTCGACCGCCGTACCGCTCTCCAGGCAGGCCGCGAAGACCGCCTCCGCGTCGAACTCCGACTGCCCCCTGGTGCCCCGGTTGCCGGTGACCAGTCGCCCGGTGCAGTGCCCGAGCACGTTGACGAGCGGGTTGCGCACGGCCGCGACCATGCGCCGGGTCATCGGCTCGGCGTCCATCTTCAGCTTGGAGTGCACCGACGCGACGCGTACGTCGAGCCGACGCAGCATCTCCTCGGTCTGGTCGAGCGAGCCGTCGTCGAGGATGTCGACCTCGATGCCCTTGAGCAGCCGGAAGGAGCCGCCCCCCGAGCTGTCCCCTGAGCTGGCGAGGTGCTCGTTCACGGCCTCGACCACCTCGAGCTGCCGCGTCAGCCGCGCCACGGAGAGGCCGTTGGCCACGGTGAGCCGTGGCGAGTGGTCGGTGAGCACCAGGTAGTCGTGGCCGAGCTCGATCGCGGTGAAGGCCATCTCCTCGATCGGCGAACCACCGTCGGACCAGTCGCTGTGGGAGTGCAGGTCACCGCGCAGCGCGGCCCGGACGGTCTCCCCACCCTCGACGAGCGGGCCGCCCACCTCGGCCTCCAGCTTCGCGAGCCGCGCGGGCATCCGGCCCTGCACCGCGGCCTCGATCACCTCCGCCGTGGAGGCGCCGATGCCGGGCAGCTCGCGCAGCGTCCCGTCGGCCACCCGCTGGTCCACCTCGTCGCCGAGCGGCAGGATCGTGTCCGCCGCGGCCCGGAACGCCTTGACCTTGTAGGTCTCCGCCCGGCTGCGCTCGAGCAGGAAGGCGATCCGGCGCAGGGCCGCGACCGGACGAGCGTCGTAGCCCTCGTCCGCGCCTCTCGCCTGCGGGGACACCATGTCCATGATTCTTCCGCACTAGATGTGATCCACAGCACTCGGTGCGGGCTCCACACGCTGTCCACAGGGTTTTCCACAGGCAGTGCACAACTCGGGGAACCGCCCTCGAGCCACGGCCCTATCCGGTCTGCTCCACGCATTGACCGCATCGCGCCACTCTTCTAGCGTTACCGCCCAGAAGGGGCCCTCGTCGAGTCGCTTCTGCGTTCGCAAGGGGAAGGCAAACGCAGAGGTCTCGGCGGGGGCCCCGTCGTCAGTCATCGTCGGAATGCCACGCGCGTGGCCGGATTTTCGACACCACAGCATGCGTGGCATGCGTCAAACGGCCCCACGACGGCCGAGACAGGGACAGACTGTGCGCGTGAACGGGTTCACACCACGCCCTTGGCACCGCGCGATGACCGCGGTGGACGAGCAGCCGACGGCGCTCGTCAAGGCCCCCACCGGCATCGCCGGCTTCGACGAGCTCACCTACGGCGGACTGCCGCGCGGTCGTCCCACCCTCGTGACGGGTTCTGCCGGCTCCGGCAAGACCCTGTTCGGGATGGAGTTCCTGGTACGCGGTGCGGTCGAGTTCGGCGAGCCGGGAGTGTTCCTGGCCTTCGAGGAGCTGGCCGAGGACCTCGCCGTCAACGTTGCCTCGCTGGGCTTCGACCTGCCCGGGCTCGAGCGGGACGGCCTCCTGGTCGTCGACGCCTTCCGGCTCGATCCCACGGAGTACGTCGAGACCGGCGCCTACGACCTCGAGGGTCTCTTCATCCGGCTCGCCGGCGCCGTGGAGTCGATCGGGGCCAAGCGGGTGGTCATCGACACCATCGAGGTGCTGTTCACCGCGCTGCCCAACGCCGGCATCGTGCGCGGAGAGCTCGGCCGGCTCTTCCGCTGGCTCAAGGAGCGTGACCTCACGGTGGTGATCACCGGTGAGCGTGGTGACGGCGACTCGCTGACCCGGTTCGGGATCGAGGAGTACGTCTCCGACTGCGTGGTCACGCTCGACCACCGGATCAACGACGAGATCTCCACCCGCCGCCTGCGCGTGGTCAAGTACCGCGGGTCGCTCCACGGCACCAACGAGTACCCGTTCCTGATCACCGACCGCGGCATCGACGTCGTGCCGATCACCTCGCTCGGACTCGCGCACTCGGCTCCGACCGAGCGCGTGTCCACCGGGATCGAGCAGCTCGACCACATGCTCGCGGGCGGCATCTACCGCGGGTCCTCGACGATGATCAGCGGCTCGGCGGGCACCGGGAAGACCAGCATCGGGGCGGCCGTGGTCGACGCGGCGTGCGCCCGGGGCGAACGTGCCCTGTTCGTCTCGATGGAGGAGTCACCGGCCCAGCTGGTGCGCAACATGCGCTCGATCGGCTACGACCTGCAACGCTGGATCGACGCCGGCCTCCTGCAGATCCGGTCGGTGCCGCCGACCGCCTTCGGCTTCGAGGAGCACCTGGCCAGTCTCCGCCGGTGGGTCGACGACCACGACCCCTCGATCGTCGTCCTCGACGCGATCGCGAGCCTGGTCCGGGCCGGGACCAACGCCGCGTCGGTGGTCTCCCGCGACCTCGACCTGCTCAAGGGCCGGGGCATCACCACCGTGCTGACCACCCTCTCCCGCGGGACCTACTCGGAGACCAGCGAGATCGACATCTCCTCGCTCGCCGACACCTGGCTGCTGCTGCGCAACGTGGAGAGCAACGGCGAGCGCAACCGCCTGCTGTTCGTGAACAAGAGCCGCGGATCGGCCCACTCCAACCAGGTCCGCGAGTTCCTGCTCACCGACGACGGTCCGGAGCTGGTCGACGTCTACGTCGGGGAGCAGGGAGTCCTGACCGGGTCGGCCCGCGTCGAGCACATGTCACGCCTCCAGCTCACCGAGGAGGACCGCGCCGAGGAGAGCCGCCGCGCCTCGCTGGCTCATGAGCGGACCATCCTCGGCGACACCCCGGAGGACGCACAGTGAGCACCGGTGAAGGCACCCCCGAGGGAGAGCACTACGCGCTGCGCCTCTACGTGGCCGGGCAGTCGCCGCGCTCGGTGCGGGCGCTCGACAACCTCAAGAAGGTCTGTGAGGAGCACCTGGCGGGCCGCTACGAGGTCGAGGTGATCGACCTGCTCGAGCACCCCGCCCTCGCCCGGGGGGACGAGATCATCGCGGTCCCCACCCTGGTGCGCAAGCTCCCCGAGCCGATCCGCAAGATCATCGGCGACCTCTCCGACACCGAGAAGGTCCTGGTCGGCCTGCAGCTGCTTCCGTCCGGCGACCTCGAGCCCGTGACCGCGGACGCCGGCGAGGCACCGTACTGGGCCCTCTCGCTCTACGTGAGCGGGGCCGGGCCGCGGTCCGCCGCTGCGATCGAGCTGGTCCGCACGCTGTGCGACACCGAGCTCGAGGGTCGCTTCGAGCTCGCGGTCTACGACGCCGCCGACCACCCCGACAAGGTCGTGCGCGACCGGGTGCTCGCGCTGCCCACCCTGGTCCGGGAGTCCCCCGGCCCGCGCCGCTACATCGTCGGCGACCTCAGCGACCTCGACCGGCTGCGTGACGCCCTCGACCTCACGCGACCGCAGCCGGACGCGACTCCGGGAGGAGCCACCTCATGACCGAGAACCTCGACCAGACGGCCGCCGACGCCGAGGCCGAGCGTGACCGAGCTGAACGAGATGAACGCGCTGCGCGGACACATCTCCTACCTCGAAGAGGTCCTCACCGCGATCAGCAGCGGCGGCGTCGACGCGGTGGTGATGGGCACCGGTGACGAGGAGCGGGTCTACACCCTCGCCAGCGCCGACCTCCCCTACCGCGTCCTCGTGGAGAGCATGGGCGAGGGCGCGGTCACGGTGTCCGAGGGAGGCGTCGTGCTCTACGCCAACGCGCAGCTCGCCACCTTCCTCGGCGTCCCCCGTGACTCGATGGTCGGACGCGACCTGGTCGACTACGTCGAGGCGTCCCAGCACGAGGCCCTCGAAGCGTTGCTGGTCAGCCCCGCCGAGGGCGGGACCCGCCGCGGTGAGCTGTCCCTGGTCGCCTCGAAGGGCTCGACCGGTCCCCTTCCTCGTGGCGGCCACCGACCTCGACATCGAGGACGTCCGGGTGCGGTGCCTGGTGCTCACCGACCTCACCATGCAGAAGGAGATGGAGCAGCAGCTGGCGCAGCGGGCCGCGGACAACGAGCGCGACCACCTCGTCCGCGAGGTGAACGACACGATCGTCCAGGGCCTGGTCACCGCCGAGATGGCGCTCGACCTCGACGACGCCGACTACGCTCGCTCGGTGATCGCCCGTACCTCCCTCGAAGCGCGCAAGTGGATCGGTGAGCTGGCGCAGGGCCACCAGCTCCTGCCCGGCATGGCGGTCCGGCAACGGCCGGCCAGCTCGTCGGAGACACCCACGTGAGCGCCGAGCCGACGACGGGCATGAGCGTGATGGTGGTCGACGACTCCGCCGACCTGCGCATGCTGATCAGCCGGGTCATCGACCGGCGCTCGGACGGCTGGCACGTCGTCGCCCAGGCGGCGGACGGACGACAGGCGATCGACGCTGCGATCGCGCACGACGTGGACCTCGTGCTCCTCGACATCGCGATGCCGGTCATGGACGGCATGGAGGCACTCCCGCAGATCCGCGAGGCCGCCCCGGACGCGGTCGTGGTGATGCTCTCGGGCTTCCCGTTCGCCGTGGCCGGTCAGGGAGCGATCGACGCGGGCGCCGACGGCTACCTGGAGAAGACCGACCTGGTCAAGCAGCTGATCCCCCGGCTCCAGGCGATCATCAGCGACGTCCGCACCAGCTAGACCCCTCGGAAGTCGGGCGACCGCTTCTCGCGGGCGGCGCGGATGCCCTCCTGCAGGTCGGCGGTCGCCAGGGTGACCGGCTGGGCGAGGGCCTCCCACTGCACCGCCGCCTCCAGGTCGCGATGGCCCTCGCGCAGCGCGAGGGTGGTGTAGCGGCTCGGGATCGGCGCCGTGGCCGCGATGCCGGCCGCGATCTCGTCGACCGACCCGGCGAGGTCGTCGTCGGCGAAGACGCGGGTGACCAGACCCAGGCGGAGCGCCTCCTCCGCGTCGACCGTCCGGCCGGTCAGCAGCAGCTCGCGCGCGTGGGCCTCGCCCACCACGTCGGGCAGCAGGTGGGTGGCCGCCATCCCCGGGTTCATCCCGAGCCTGACGAACGGCGCACCCAGGCGCGCCCCTGCGGCGGCGTACCGGATGTCGCAGGCCAGCGCCAGGCAGAGGCCCGCGCCGATGGCCGGGCCGTTGACGGCGGCGATCGTGGGCACCTCGAGGCTGCGGATGGACAGCCAGGCCCGGTAGAAGGCGAGCATCCGGGTGCGCAGGTAGTCGACCTCCGCGTCGGGCTCGCTGGCGATCCAGCCCGGTGTTGCCGCCCGAGCAGAACGAGCTGCCCTCCCCGGTGACCACCACGACGCGCACCGAACGGTCGGCGCCCAGCTGCTCGATCGCGCGCACCCACGAGTCGGTCATCGCCTCCGACATGGCGTTGCGCTGGTCCGGGTTGTCCAGGACCAGACGGACCACGCCGTCGGAGGGACGCTCGAGGCGCAGGTCGCTGAAGGCCGCCGATTCTTGGATCGAGCCGAGTCGAGATTCGGACATGCGCGGAGGATACCGGCGCGGAACACGCCTGAGACGTACCGGGGACCCTGCCGCGATCGAGCCTGGTCGTGGTCTAGGGTCGAAAGCGCCCGACAGCGGGCCCGGCGGGTTTCCCCGACGTGTTCAGCTCCGACGTGCTGCGCACTGATCCGCCGAGACGACCAGAGATGAAGGAGGCCGTCATGGCGGAGACCTGGAGCGGCGAGTTCTACTGCGTGAAGTGCAAGGAGAAGCGCGAGGCAAGCGGCGAGGTACGTGTGAACGACAAGGGCACCCGGATGGCCAAGGCCGTCTGCCCTGTCTGCGGCACCAACCTCAACCGCATCCTCGGCAAGGCCTGACGCCGAACACGCCACCGAGACGCCACGACGGCGGGGTTCCCCACACGGGAGCCCCGCCGTCGTTCGTCTGTGGATCGCGAGTCGCGGGCTCCCGTCGCGCGGCCTAGCCTCCCGGGCATGCACCTCCAGCTCGCTCCCGGGCTCCGGGTGGTCCGGCGCGGTCCGCACCACCTCCAGGTAGGCCTGTACGCCGACCGGCGCGTGGTCCTGCCCCGTACCGAGCTCACCGAGCGGGTCCTGGCGGCTCTCGAGCAGGGCCTGCCCGTCGAGCTGGGCGATGCCGCCGTGGCGGCGACCGTGCAGCGGCTCGCGGCCGCCGGCTGCCTCACCACGCGACGTGACGTGCTCGATCGCGCGCGGCGTCGGCGCTCCGCCCGGGTCTGCCTGCTCGGGGACGACCTGGCTGCCGCGGCGCTCGAGCGGGCCGGTCTCACCTCGGTCGTGACCGAGCCCTCCGACGCCCGGACGTCGCGCTGGTCGGGTCGTTCGGCGAGGTGTCCCGCGAGCTGACCGACCCGCTCGTGCGCGACGGCGTCGCCCATCTCGTCGTACGCCTCGTCGACGGCGGCGCCGTGGTCGGTCCGTTCGTGCTGCCGGGCGAGACCGCGTGCCTGCGCTGCATCGACGCCCGCGTCGGTCGCGACGACCCCGACCACGTGTCGGTGCTCGCCCGCTACGTGGCGGCGTCACGACCGCGCCGGCCGCGCGCCGAGACCCCTCCCACCGAGCCCGCGCTGGTCGCCCTGGCAGTGGCCTGGGCCGTGCGCGACGTGCTCGCGTTCGTCGACGGGAAGCGCCCGACGACGTGCGATGCGACCGTGCAGCTGGGGCCGGAGCCGTCGCGCCAGGTCCATACCGCCTGGTCCCGCGATCCGGAGTGTGGGTGCAGTTGGCCGGGATCCCTCACGTACTCGGGCAAGATGGTGGGGTGAACACCCCGCGAGGCCGCCTGTGAGCGAGCTCCCGCGCAAGGCGGTGGCCCGCACGGCGAAGCTGGCGGCGCTGCCGCTGGGGTATGCCGGTCGCACGGCCCTGGGCCTGGGCAAGCGGATCGGCGGCGCCTCCGCCGAGACGGTGCTGACCGAGGTCCAGCAGCGCACCGCGGAGCAGCTCTTCCGGACCCTGGGTGACCTCAAGGGCGGAG
The DNA here is from genome assembly GCA_963794725.1 of uncultured Actinomycetota bacterium. Classification (GTDB taxonomy): domain Bacteria; phylum Actinomycetota; class Actinomycetes; order Propionibacteriales; family Nocardioidaceae; genus Marmoricola. The sequence continues at coordinate 5,499 of CAWCFR010000020.1, read as the reverse complement.
CGATGAAGTTCGGCCAGGCGATGTCGATCTTCGAGGCGGCCCTGCCCGACGAGCTGGCCGGCCCGTACCGCGACCAGCTCACCCGGCTGCAGGACTCCGCCCCGCCCGATGCCGACGATGACGGTGCGCACGATCCTGGAGCGCGAGCTCGGTCCCGACTGGCGCGAGCAGCTCGTCGAGCTCGATCCGGTCCCCGCCGCCGCGGCCTCGATCGGCCAGGTGCACCGCGGTCGCTGGGCAGACGGCCGCGAGGTGGCCGTCAAGGTGCAGTACCCCGGCGCAGCCGAGGCCCTGACCTCCGACCTGCGCCAGCTCGCCCGCGTGGCGCGCAGCATCGGGCCACTCATCCCCGGCCTCGACGTCAAGCCACTGGTCGCCGAGCTGCAGGACCGCGCCGTCGAGGAGCTCGACTACGCGCTCGAGGCCGGTGCCCAGCGGGAGTTCGCCGCCGAGTTCGCCGACGACCCCGACATCACGATCCCCGACGTGGTGGCCTCCTCCGGGACGGTGCTGGTCACCGAGTGGCTCGAGAGCCCGGCTTCGCTGGCCCAGGTGATCCGCGAGGGCACCCAGGCCGAGCGCGACCACTACGGCCACCACTTCCTGCGCTTCATGTTCGGGGCACCCGGGACGCACCGGCATGCTCCACGCGGACCCGCACCCCGGGAACTTCCGGCTGATCCCCCAAGCCGGACGGCAGTCCCGGGCAGCTCGGCGTGCTGGACTTCGGCGCCGTCGCCCGGCTGCCCGAGCGCCACCTGCCCCGCTCGATCGGCGCGCTGATCCGGATCGCGATGACCGAGGACTACGACCAGCTGGTCACCCTGCTGCGCGACGAGGGCTTCATCCGCGAGCGGGTCCGGATCGACGCCGACCAGCTGCGCGCCTATCTCGCCCCCTTCCTCGAGCCGGCGGGCGTCGAGGAGTTCCACTTCTCCCGGGCCTGGATGCAGCAGCAGTTCCGGCGCGTCAACGACCCCCGGGGCGACGCCTACACGGCGATGCTGCGGCTGAACCTGCCGCCGGCGTACATGCTGATCCACCGCACCTTCGCCGGCGGGGTCGGCGTGCTCAGCCAGCTCGAGGCGACGGTGCCGTTCCGGCAGGTGCTGATCGACTCGCTGCCCGGCTTCGCCGAGTGAGAGCCGTGCCCGGCACGCCTCAACGCCCGCCGGCGACCCGCAGGGTGGCACCGGTCGCGTAGGGGCAGGCGTCGGAGAGCAGCCACGCGATGGCCTCCGCCACCTCCTCGGGCTCACCCGCCCGTCCGAGCGGTACCCGCGACTCCATCCGCTCGAGACGCCCCGGATCTCCTGCACCGGCGTGGATGTCGGTACGGATGAGGCCCGGCGCGACGCCGTTCACCCTGATCCCGCGGCCGGCGACCTCCTGCGCGAGCCCGAAGGTGAGCGCGTCCACGCCGGCCTTGGCCGCGGCGTAGTGCACGTACTCGTGGGGCGAGCCGAGCGTGGCGGCCCCGGACGAGACGTTGACCAGGGCACCGCCGTCACCCAGGTGGCGAACGGCCTGCCTGGCCACGAAGATCGCCGCCGTCAGGTTCACCTCCACCACGTCGCGGATGACCTCGACGGGTGTGTCCGCGAGGTCGCCGAGGTGCAGGGTCGCGCCGGCGTTGTTCACCACGCCGGTCAGCCGGCCGAGCGAGACCGCCTCCGTGAACAGGCGCTCCACCTCGTCCGGATCGGTGACGTCGGCGGCCACGGTGCGCACGGTGGCGCCGTGGTGCTCCGCCTCGTCGGCCACCCGCTGGGCGGCCTCGGCGTCCGACCGGTAGCCGAGGACCAGGTCGTGGCCGGCGCCGGCGAGACGCCGTACGACGGCTGCGCCGATGCCACGCGAGCCGCCGGTGACCAGGGTCAGCGGACGCCGGTCGTCGCTCACCACCACTCCGAGTCCAGCTTGCTCTCCATGGCCCGGAGGTGCTCACGCGAGCAGCGGTCGCAGTACATGCGTGGCTTGCCGTTCTCGACCGCAGTGGTCCACGTCAGCGGGGGCACATCGCCCTCGGCCGTCGTACCGCAGAACGAGCAGGTGACCACGTGGCCACCCTAGACACGACACGAGCCCCGGCGCCTCCTGCTGGAGGTCGTCCGGGGCTCGTGCCGGTGGTGGTCGAGGGTCGGCGGGTGCTCAGATCACCCTGGCGACGGCGAGTCGCGCCCGAGAGGCAGCGCGCTCGGCCCGGCGGGAGACCCGCTCGGCCTTGTGCGCCAACCGCTCGGCCCGGCGCTGCAACCGCGACACGGCGGCAGCCCTGCGGGCGTGGCGACTCTGCTCGACCTCGACGCGGCGCACGGCATGCAGCTCGCGGGCCAGGTCGGCGTCGATGAAGCTCATCGTCTTGCTCCGTTCTGGTGTGGTCGGTCATGTGGTCATCTGTCGCGACTAGGCGGCCGTGGTGACGGCCGACTGGTCCTTGCGTGGGCGACCTCGCGGGCGCTTGCGGGGGATCACCACTCCCTGGAGGAACAGCTCACCGCCCCAGACACCCCACGGCTCGCGCCGCTCGAGTGCCGCGGCCAGGCACTCGGCCCGGACCGGGCAGTCCTGGCACAGCGCCTTGGCGAGCTCCACGTCGCTGGGCGACTCGGCGAAGTACAGGTCCGGGTCGTTGACCCGGCACGGCAGCTCCGACTCGTCGATCCCAGCCCTGTCGACAGCGCTGATGCTCATCTGTTCACCTCCTCGTGAGCTCGTGTGCGGATGGTTTCTCGGTGACCTGGAAGGTCCTGGAAAGCTCTCGGGAAACACGAAGGCCGCGGATCCCTTGTCGGGTTCCGCGGCCTGGAGAGTGCCGGTGCGTGAGTGGTCTCACGTGATCGGCGGTCTCCAGGACTGGGGACCCATGAACGTGGCGTCGACGGCGGCCTGCAGGCGCACTCCACCCTTGACAGCGAAGGCAGTGGGCGCGACAAAGCGGGACCGCTGTGGCAGTCCAGTCGTTCGGGTTGTAGATCTCCATGTCGCACCTCCTTCTCTGGTCGTGGCGCCCGTGGGGCAGTGAGAGGCACGGTACGCCCGCCTCGATCAGGGGCGCAATCGATTTAACTCGTGGATCGAGCAGAGTCGAGATTGGTTCGTGACCTGACGTCGCTCAGGCGATGATCTTGAGCAGCTCGTCGGCGTACCTGTCGAGCTTGGTCTGCCCGATGCCGTTGATCGAGCGCAGCCCGGCGTGGTCGGTCGGCCGGACCTCGGCCAGCGCCTCGAGGGTGGCGTCGGAGAAGACCACGAACGCCGGCACGCTCTGCGCGTCGGCCTGCTCCTTGCGCCAGCTGCGCAGGAGCTCGAAGAGCTCCTCGTCGTAGGGCACCGGGCAGTCGGCGCAGTAGCCACGGTTGCGCTCCCGCGAGCTGGCGAGCGGTCGCTGGCACTGCTTGCAGACCGCTGCCTTCTTGCCACGGCGGCGCTTGGTGCGGCCGTCGGCGGCCGCGACGCGGTCGGTGGCGGACTCGGGACGCAGGCCGGTCAGGAAGCGGGACGGCTTGCGCCGGGCCTGGCCGCCGGGGTTGCGGGCCAGCGACCACGAGACCCAGAGGTGGACGCGGGCGCGGGTGAGGCCGACGTACAGCAGCCGTCGCTCCTCCTCGACCGCCTCGGGCCCCTCGGCGTAGGTGATCGGCATCGTGCCGTCCTGCATGCCGCACAGGAAGACGGCGTCCCACTCCAGGCCCTTGGCGGCGTGGAGCGTCGCCAGGGTGACGCCCTCGGCGACCGGGGCGTGCTGCTCGTGGGCTCGCCGGTCGAGCTCGGCGACGAACCCGACGAGGGTGGGCGCCTCGCCGCCGTCACCCCCGCGAGCGAAGTCGGTGGCCTGCGAGACGAGCGCCTGGAGGGACTCCCAGCGATCGCGTGCCTTGCCGCGCGCCGTCGGCGCCTGGGCCGACCAGCCCATCCCGGAGAGCACCCCGGTGACGCGCGCCACGAGGTCGTCGGAGCCCGGTGCGTCCGTCGCGCCGTCGCCCGCGCGCACCTCGCCGCGCATCAGGGCCAGCGCCTGCCGGACCTCCTGCCGCTCGAAGAACCGCGCGGCGCCGCGGACCACGTAGGGGATGCCGCGCGCGGTGAGGGCCTCCTCGAACGACTCGGACTGGGCGTTGATGCGGAACAGCACCGCCATCTCCCGCAGGGGCGTGCCGGCCTCGCGGAGCCGGGCGACCGCCTCGGCGACCGCCTCGGCCTCGGCCACCTCGTCGGGTGCCTCGTGCCACGTCGGCGCCGGCCCGGCATCGCGCTGCGCCTGCAGCCGCACGTGCGGCGTGCTGGCGGCGTGGAGCAGGGTGTTGGCCGTCTCGACGACCTGCGGTGTCGAGCGGTAGTTGCGCACCAGCTCGACGCTGGTGGTGCCGGGGAACTTGGTCACGAAGTCGGTCAGGTGGCTGGCCTGGGCACCGGCGAAGGAGTAGATCGTCTGGGCGGGGTCACCGACCACGCAGATCTCGTCGCGACCGCCGAGCCAGAGGTCGAGCAGCGCGGACTGGATCGGGCTGACGTCCTGGAACTCGTCGACCACGAACCACTTGTACTGGCGGCGCACCTCGGCGGCGACCCGCTCGTCCTCGCTGAGCAGCGCCGCCGCGCAGAGGAGCACGTCCTCCATGTCCATCCGGCCCTGGTCGCGCTTGAGCTCCTCGTAGCCGGCGAAGACCCGGGCCACGGTGGCGGCGTCGAGCCCGCTGACCTCGCGCTGCCGGCGGGGCGCGACGCGCTCGTAGTCGTCGGGCCGGACGTTGCTGACCTTGGACCACTCGATCTCGCTGGCGAGGTCGCGCAGCAGCGTCTGGTTGACCTCGACGCGGTTGCGCCGGGCCGCACCCGCGACGATCGGGATCTTGGACTCGGTGAGCTCGGGCGGCGCACCGCCGTACACCTTGGGCCAGAAGTAGCGCACCTGCCGCAGCGCCGCGGAGTGGAAGGTGCGGGCCTGGACGGCGCCGGAGCCCATGGTGCGCAGGCGGCTGCGCATCTCGCCGGCCGCCCGCGTGGTGAAGGTGACGGCCAGCACCTCGAGCGGGTTGTAGACGCCCGTGGAGACGCCGTAGGCGATCCGGTGGGTGATCGCGCGGGTCTTGCCGGTGCCCGCGCCGGCGAGCACCCGGACCGGGCCACGGAGTGCCGTCGCGACCTCGCGCTGCTCGGGGTCGAGCGCGTCGAGCAGCTCGTCGGCCCCGTCGATGTCCCAGCATGCGTGAAATGTTCTCCGCCCCGGATGTGTTGTGCCTTCGACGCACACCCTAGGACCGAGGAACGACAACTGTGAGCCTGACGATGTACACGACGCCGTGGTGTGGCTACTGCCACCGACTGCAGGGGCAGCTCGACCGCGAGGGCATCGCCTACGACCTGGTCGACATCGAGCAGGTCCCGAGCGCCGCCGAGGTGGTCAGGGCCGTCAACCGACGGCAACCAGACCGTCCCGACGCTGGTGTACGCCGACGGCAGTGCGCACACCAACCCCTCGCTGAGCATGGTCAAGGA
>CAWCFR010000019.1:0-80760 GCA_963794725.1 uncultured Actinomycetota bacterium | reverse complement strand
CCGTGGCGCAGCCTGCCGTCGTTCTGGCGTCGTTCGCTGCGCACCCGGGTCGTGACGGCCATCGTGGTGCTCTGCGCGGTGGTCGTCGGCTCGGTCGGCTTCCTGGTGATCCGCCAGATCTCGGCGGGCCTGGTCCACAGCAGGGTGACGACCTCGCTGGCCGAGGCGCGCAGCGAGACCTCGACCGCACGCGACCGGCTCAGCCAGGCCGGCGGCAACGACTTCGACCCCGAGACCCAGCTGCGGCTCCTCGTCGAGAGCCTGGTGTCCCGTGGCGAGGTCAAGGGCTTCGAGGTCGTCGTCCGCGGACCGGTCGACGAAGGGGCGCAGGCAGGCGGTGTGCGCACCACCCCGGCAGTCGACGTGAACAGCGTGCCCGCCTCGCTGCGGCGCTCGGTCGAGAGCGGCGGCGACAACGCGATGGCCTGGAGCTACACCCGGATCCGCTTCACCGACTCGGCAACGCAGCAGGGCGGCGAGCGCGTCGACCAGCCGGGCGTCGCCGTCGGGGCCAACATCGTGCTCCCCTCCGACGGGGGCACCTACGCGCTGTACTACCTGTTCCCGATGGGCCAGGAGCAGCAGACGATGGTCCTGCTCCGCCGCGTGCTGCTGACCGCCGGCATCCTCCTGCTGCTGCTCGTGGCCGGCGTGGCCGCGCTCGTCACCCGGCAGGTGATCACCCCGGTACGGATGGCGCGTCGCGTGGCGGAGCGGATCGCCTCCGGGCGGCTCGAGGAGCGCATGCACGTCTCGGGGGAGGACGACATCGCGCGGCTCGCGATGTCCTTCAACCAGATGGCGGAGGCGCTGCAGTCGCAGATCCGCAAGCTGGTGGAGCTCTCCCGGGTCCAGCGCACCTTCGTCTCCGACGTCTCCCACGAGCTGCGCACCCCGCTGACGACGGTGCGCATGGCCGGCGACGTCCTGCACGACGCCCGCAACAGCTTCGACCCGGTCACCGCCCGTGCCGCCGAGCTGTTGCAGACCGAGCTCGACCGCTTCGAGAACCTGCTCGGCGACCTGCTCGAGATCAGCCGGTACGACGCGGGCGCGGCGGTCCTGGAGCTCGAGGACATCAACCTCTCCGACGTCGTGCACCGTGTCGTGGCCGCCACCGCGCCGATGGCACGCCAGCGCGGGGTGCCGGTGATCATCGCCGACGAGGGGGTCCACCTCGCCGAGGCCGACCTGCGCCGGGTCGAGCGCATCGTCCGCAACCTGGTGACCAACGCCATCGACCACGCCGACGGCTCCGGGGTCGTGATCCGGCTCGCCAGCGAGCGAGGAGCCACCGGCCTGACCGTGCGTGACCACGGCGTCGGCCTGCAGCCGGGGGAGAGCTCGATGGTCTTCAACCGCTTCTGGCGCGCCGACCCGGCGCGAGCGCGGACCACCGGAGGCACCGGTCTCGGTCTGGCGATCGCCCTCGAGGACGCCCGCCTGCACGGCGGCTGGCTGCAGGCCTGGGGGACGCCCGGCGGCGGCGCGCAGTTCCGGCTGACCCTGCCCCGGCACGCCGGCGACGCGCTGACGCACAGCCCGCTGCCGCTGGTGCCGACCGACGTCCGCGAGGAGGTCCGGTGATCCGCCGTATCGCCCTCGCCCGGGTGCTCTTCGGCGTGGTGATCGGCGGGGTGGTCCTCGCGGGCTGCACCACGTTGCCCGAGAGCGGCGCCGTGCACCGCGTCACCGAGGCCAGTCCCGACCAGGACCAGGGCCCGGCGTACTTCCAGCCACCGGGCCCGACCAAGGACTCCACCCCCTCGCAGATCGTCTCGGACTTCCTGACCGCGATGTCGGCGAACCCGCTGACGACCTCGGTGGCGAGGGAGTTCCTCACCGATCGCGCGCGGGCGGCGTGGAAGCCCAACCGGGGCACGATCGTCTACGAGGCGCCCACCGTGCTGGCGGGTCCGGACGGGGTGCGCGTGCGGCTGGCCGACACCCAGCGCCTGGACTCCCGGGGCGGCTGGCGCGGTGGCACGCCGGGCCACTCCGAGACGATCGACTTCCAGCTGGTCAGCGAGGACGGCCAGTGGCGCATCGACAACCCCGTCAACGCCCTCATCGTCCCGTCGTCGTTCTTCGACCGCAGCTTCGCGCGGTTCAACCTCTACTTCTTCGACCAGACGGGCCGCACCCTGCTGCCGGACCCCGTCTTCATCCCGCGGGGCGAGCAGTCCGCGACGAACCTCGTCCGCGGTCTGCTGGCCGGGCCGGGATCCAGCCTCAGCGACATCACCCTGTCGGCCCTGCCCCGCGGCACCCAGCTCGACCTCTCGGTGGTGGTCACCGAGAGCGGGGTCGCCGAGGTGCCGCTGTCGCGGGAGGCCCTGACGATGCCGCGGTGCCGAGCTGGGTCGCGCCGTCGACCAGCTCGCCTGGACGCTGCGCCAGGTGCCCGGCATCGAACGGGTGCGGATCACCGTCGGCGGTTCGCCGGTCCCGCTGCCCAACGGCGAGCACCGACGCACCCGTCACCAGCGGCCCCGAGTTCGACGCCGCGGGGACGGGCGCGTCGTTCCTGTGGGGCCTGCGCGGCGGCCGCGTCGTGGACCTCGACTCCGACCCGGTCCCGATCAGCGGCCCGCTGGGGCGCCCCGGGTACGCCATGCGCAGCCTGGCCGTGAGCGAGTCGCCACGCCGGATCGCCGCCGTCTCGACGGCGGGCGGCACCGTGTTCGTGGCTCCCTCGTCGGAGACGACGCCACTGTCCAAGGTGACCCGCGTGGTCGCCGACGGCACCGACGTGCTGCGTCCCCAGTACGACATGTTCGGCGACCTGTGGCTGGTCGACCGGACCAAGTCGGGCGCCCGGGTGCTGGTCGTCCGTGGCCGGCACGTCCGCACCCTCGACGTGCCGGGCGTCACCGGGGCGAACGTGGCCGCGTTCGCGGTCGCCCGTGACGGCAGCCGGATCGCCGTGGCGTACGCCGGCAACCCGGCGCCGGCGCTGCGGGTCGTCGACATCCTGCGCACCGACGAGGGGATCGTCTCCGGCCCGGGAAGCTCGCACGTGTTCTCCGACGGTCGCAGCGACGGGGCGCGCATCGTCGACCTCGGCTGGCGCGACCCGGCGACGCTGGCGGTGCTGACCCGGCCGACCGAGGAGACCAGCGAGGTCACCTTCGTGAGCTCGGACGGGTCACCGGTCTCGCCGGACCTCGTGCAGCCGAGCGTCTTCCGCGGCGCGGCCGCAGCACTCGTGGTCTCGCCCGACACGGACCTGCCGCTGCGCCTGATCACGCCCGACCAGCGCCTCTACACGCTCAGTCCCGGCGGAGCCTGGCCGCGTTCGAGCTCGAAGGTGGCGGCGGCGACGTACGTCCGCTGACCGCTGCGCGTCCCCAGCCCGGCCCGGACGGGCCTCCTCCACAGGACGCCGTGCGGGCGCGCGGTGCGGCGACCGGCCGACGGCGCAGTCTCGGGCGCATGCGTGAGGACTGGTTCGGCTGGTGGCTCGACCCCTGGCTGGACCTGGTCCACGGGTCCGGTTGCGTCGGCTGCGGCCGTCCGGGCCGGCGTGCTGTGCGGCGGCTGCCGGCGTGCCCTGCCCGACAGGTCCCGGCCGGTCCGGCCCACGCCGTGCCCCGAGGGGCTGGTCGCCTGCTTCGCGGCGGGGGAGTACGACGGCCTGCTGGGCCGGATGGTGGTCGCGCACAAGGAGCGCGCCGCGTTCCCACTCGCCCGGCCCCTGGGAGTGGTGCTCGCCTCGGCCGCCGCGCCGGTGCTCGACCCGTCGACACCCTCGGTGCTCGTCCCGGTGCCGTCACGCCCGGGCGTGGTGCGGGCGCGGGGGCACGACCCGATGCTGCGGGTGAGCCGGGCCGCGGCGAGGCGGCTGCGACGGGCGGGGCGGGTCGTCGAGGTGGCCACGCTGCTCGAGCAGCACGCACCCGTCTCCGACCAGGTCGGCCTGGGCAGGGAGCAGCGCGCGGCCAACCTGGCCGGCTCGATGCGGGTGCGACCCGCCGTCCGTGATCGGCTGGCCCGACGCGGCGTACCGCTCTCGCTGGTGGTCTGCGACGACGTCGTGACCACGGGTGCGACGGCCCGTGAGGCGCAACGGACGCTCGAGGACTCGGGCCTCCCGGTCCGGGCGGTGGTGACGGTGGCGGCGACCCGGCGGCGGGTGGGCCCGCGCGCGACCTGATGCACAATGGGCCCTACCAACTTCATGATGTGCCGACTACCGTCGCTACATGGAGAAGAACCGGGCCCGCGGTCTCACGCGATCCCGGCGAGGTGGCGTCCGGACGCCGGCCCGAGGTTGGCCGCATCCGTGGCGCCCGCACACGGGGTTGCGGCCGGCCCACGTCGCCCGCGCCACCCGACCCGGCCCGCGAACCCAGGTGACGCGGTGCCTGCTCCGAGGGGGGAGACACCGGAGCGCCGGATAACACCCGATCGAGTCGTCGAGCGCCCCGCACGTGGGGGCAACAGGAGGTCTGTGGTGGATGTCGTCGTCAGCAGCCGGCACTGTGAGGTGTCGGACCGGTTCCGGGAGCACGTGGAGGAGAAGCTGTCCCGCCTCGAGAAGCACGACCACCGGATCATCCGGGTCGACGTCCTTCTCGAGAAGGAGGCCAGGCCGCGCGACCCCGAGCGGAGCGTTCGCGTCGAGCTGACGGCGAAGTCCAGGGGCCCCATCGTCCGCGCCGAGGCGTGCGCGGAGGACAAGATGGCCGCCCTCGACCTGGCGCTGGACAAGATGGCCGCGCAGATGCGCAGGGCCGCCGACCGGCGCAAGGTCCACCGCGGCCAGCACGGCATGGAGTCGCTGGGTCAGGCGATGGCGAGGTCGCAGGGCAACGGCGTGGTCGGCAGCGAGCCGCTCCCGGAGTCCGACGACCAGGACCTCGCGGTCGGGCCCGGTCGCGGTGACCGGCGACGGGCCGCTGGTGGTCCGCGAGAAGGCCCACGCCGCCGCTCCGATGACCCTCGACCAGGCGCTCTACGAGATGGAGCTGGTCGGCCACGACTTCTACCTGTTCGTCGACAAGGAGAGCGAGAAGCCGTCCGTGGTCTACCGCCGCCGCGGCTACGACTACGGCGTGATCTCCCTCGACCTCGACGCATAGGGGCCACCTGGTCCGGACCCGAACGGGCCACCCGGTATCGCTATCGCTGGCCTGGACGGGCTACCAAGGGATGGTCCGAACGTGTCCAAATGCGGGTCCGCTCTGACATCATGCGCATGTGACCAGTGAGAATGGTGTGATCGACAACGACGCTGTGCGCGTGGTCGTGGTCGATGACCAGGAGCTGTTCCGGCGCGGCATGGTGATGTTGCTGGGCGTCGAGCCCGACATCGAGGTCGTCGGCGAGGCCGGCGACGGCGTCACGGCGACGGACCTGGTCGTCAAGACTGCTCCTGACGTCGTGCTGCTCGACGTACGCATGCCCAAGCGGTCCGGGCTGCAGGCCTGCATGAAGATCAAGGAGCTCGTGCCGAGCGTCAAGATCATCATGCTGACGGTCAGCGACGAGGAGGGTGACCTCTACGAGTCGGTGAAGAACGGCGCGTCCGGCTACCTGCTCAAGGACTCCTCCATCGAGGAGGTCGCCCAGGCCGTCAGGGTCGTGGCCGAGGGGCAGTCGCTGATCAGCCCGTCGATGGCGGTCAAGCTGATCGACGAGTTCAAGGAGATGTCGCGCACCGACCGCGACCAGGTCCCCACCCCGCGGCTGACCGACCGCGAGCTCGAGGTGCTGCGACTCGTGGCCAAGGGCCTGAACAACCGCGACGCCGCGCGCGAGCTGTACATCAGCGAGAACACCGTCAAGAACCACGTGCGCAACATCCTGGAGAAGCTGCAGCTGCACTCCCGCATGGAGGCCGTCATGTACGCCGTGCGCGAGAAGCTCCTCGACATTCCGAACTGACCCGCTGTCGGTGGCGCCCAGTAGCCTCACGGGCGTGGTTGCTCCCGACTCCCTGAGCCGTGCCCAGGCGCGCCGGGTCACCCTCGCAGCCCAGGGCTTCCGCGATCCCCGGCACACGACGCCGACGATGCGCACCTTCTCCCGCACGCTGACCCGCACCGGGCTGCTGCAGGTCGACTCCGTGAACGTGCTCCAGCGCGCCCACTACATGCCGCTGTTCTCACGGATGGGGCCCTACGACGTCGAGATGCTCAAGCGGGCCTCGGAGCGCAGTCCTCGCCGGATGGTGGAGTACTGGGCGCACGTGCAGGCCTTCATGCCGGTCGACCTGTGGCCGGTGATGCGTCACCGGATGGACTCCTTCCGCGACAGCCCACGGTGGAGCACCTGGATGCAGGCCAACCGCGCGATGGTCGAGCGGGTGCACGACCAGGTCCAGGACGCTCGGCGCCTCGACGGCGCGCGACCTCGACGACGGCGGCCCGCGGCGCAAGGTCGACTGGGGCTGGAACTGGTCGGAGGCGCGCAAGGCGCTCGACTGGCTCTACCTCACCGGCGACCTGGCGATCGCCGGGCGCAACCCCCAGTTCGAGCCGGTCTACGACGTGCCCGAGCGGGTGCTGCCCGCCGCCGTCCTGGCGGCGCCTGGCGCTCGAGGAGTCGGCCGCGACCAAGGAGCTGGTCCGCCGGGCGGCGTCCAGCTACGGCGTGGCCACGGTGCGCTGCCTGACCGACTACTACCGGTTGCAGATGCAGCGGGGGGCGGGCACCAAGGCCGCGCAGGTCGCGGTCGACGAGCTGGTCGACGACGGCGAGCTGCTCCCGGTGAGCATCGAGGGGTGGAAGCGCCCGGCGTACCTCCACCGGGACGCGGCGCTGCCCCGCACGGTCCGCGCCCGCGCCCTGCTGAGCCCGTTCGACCCTGTCGTCTGGGAGCGCGAGCGCACCGAGCACGTCTTCGACTTCCACTACCGCATCGAGATCTACGTCCCCGAGGCCAAGCGGCAGTACGGCTACTACGTCCTGCCCTTCCTGCTCGGCGACCGGATCGTCGGTCGCGTCGACCTCAAGGCCGACCGCAAGGCAGGCGCCCTCCTGGTGAAGTCCGCGTGGGCCGAGCCCGGCGCGCCGCCCGAGACCGCTGCGGAGCTGGGGGAGGAGCTGCGCGACATGGCCGCCTGGCTGGCCCTCGACCGGATCGTGGTGTCCGACCGCGGCGACCTCGCCGCGTCGTTGACCGCCGCGCTGGCGGCGTCGGTGACATCATGACCGGGTGCTGATCCGGCCGGCAGACCTGGCCCGCATCCGCGACGGCGAGGTCGATCTCGCGTTCCGCCGCTGGGAGCGGCCACGCCTGCGGGTCGGCACCCTGATGCGTACGTCGGTCGGGCTGGTCGAGGTCACCTCGGTCGAGCAGGTCGCGGACGTGACCGAGGACGATGCCCGTCGCGCGGGCGACTCCCGGGAGCGGTTGCTCTCCCTGATGCAGAAGAAGGAGCCGGCGCCGATCTGGCGGGTCGGCCTCCGCCATGCCGGCGCCGACCCGCGGGTGGCCCTGCGCGAGGATGCCGACCTCGATGCCGCCGAGCGGGCTCGGCTGGTCGCCAGGCTCGACCGCTTCGACGAGGCCTCGCGCTCCGGTCCCTGGACGCGGCAGGTGCTCGCGCTGATCCGGGAGCACCCGGCCCGGCGGGCGCCGGACCTCGCTGAGCTGATGGGGCGCGAGACGCTGCCCTTCAAGCGTGACGTCCGCAAGCTCAAGGAGCTCGGGCTGACCGAGTCGCTCGAGATCGGCTACCGGTTGTCACCTCGCGGAGAGGCCCTGGTGTCGCAGTGGTGAGGCTGGTGGGCGGAGTCCTCGCCGCGGTGCTCGTGACCGGCTGCGGTGCGAGCACCGTCGTGGTGCGCGACCAGGGCGCCACGGCCACGGCCCGACCGCTCGTGGTCACCGGCTACGCCCTGGCGGGCTCGGCGAGGCCGTCGGACATCACCCGTGACGGCGACCTCGTGGACGTCGTGGGGGTCGACGGCGTCTCGCTGCTCGGGCCGCGCAAGGTCTCGGGCCTCGAGGCCGACGCGGCCGCCCTGCGCCGGGCGGCTGCCGCGGCCCACCGCCCGGCGGTCCTGCTTGTCTCCAACTACAACAACCGGCTGGGCGACTTCGACGAGCGCCGGGCCCACCGCATGCTGAGCCGTGCGCGCAACCGCACCGCGGTGGTGCGGGCACTCGTGCAGACGGTCCGCCGGCTTCGCGGGCATCCAGGTCGACCTCGAGTCGTTGCGCGCGCGTGACCGACGCGGCCTGACTCAGTTCACCAGGGCCCTGCGTCGCGCGCTCCCACGCTCCAAGACGGTGTCGATGGCGTTCATGGCCAGCGGCAACGGTGCGGGCTACGCCGCTCGCGGGTACGACCTCACCCGGCTCGCGCGCGTCCTCGACGTGGCCGTGCTGATGACCTACGACCAGCACGGTCCCTGGTCCGGCCCCGGCCCGATCGCCGCGCTCCCGTGGGTGCGCCGCGAGCTCGGCTACTTCCTCACCCGGGTGCCGCGGGCCAAGGTCGACCTGGGCGCGGCGGCGTACGGCTACCGGTGGGGCGGCGGTGGCCCGGAGCTGACCGTGCCCCAGGCACGCACCCTGGCGGGCTCCAAGGCCGTGTGGGACGCGACGGCGGGGGAGTGGCACGCGTCGCTGACCGGTGGGCGCACGCTCTGGTGGGACGACGCCCGCTCGGTCGAGCTGCGCCGCCGGCTCGCCGTCGCCGAGCACCTGCACGGCCTGGCCGTCTGGGAGCTCGGCTCCTCGGGCTCCTTGCGCTGAGCGCGAACCACCTCGAGATCGTGTCTGCCTCGTGGTCGAAGCCCCCCTGTCGGCGCGGGAGTCTTGTCGGTGGTGGCTGCTTGAATTCGATGCATGAGCACCATCGCCGAGCCGGCCGTGATGGAGCTGGACGACGCCGACTCGACGGGCCAGGTGCTGGCCTACGCCCGGGCTGAGCGCCGGGCGGCACTGCGCGCGGAGGCCAACCTGCTGGCGGCGGCAGTGGCGTGGGCTGACCAGCACCCCGTCGAGTCGACGAACGTGCGCGCGGCCCGCACGCCCGGGCACGAGGGCTCTCTGCCGATCGCCGGTGAGGGTGCGCCGTTGGTGGCGGAGTTCGCGATCCCGGAGTTCGCCGCCGCCGTGGGCATGTCCACCGGGTCTGGCCACAGGTTCGTCGGCCAGGCCGTGGAGCTGGCCTACCGACTTCCCAGGCACTGGGCGCGGTTGCAGTCTGGTGCGCTGCCTGCGTGGCGGGCACGACGGCTCGCCGAGGCGACCCTGAGCCTGCCGTTCGAGGCCGCCGCGTGGGTGGATGCCCAGCTGGCGCCGTTCCTGCACAAGACGTCTTTTGCCGCCCAGGACCGCCTGGTCGCCGAGGCCCTCAAGCGCTTCCACCCAGTGCGTGCCCAGGCCGAGGCAGACGCGGCAGAAGACCGTCGTGCGGTGGCGATCAACACCGACCAGGTGACTTTCTGGGGCACCAGCCACCTCACCGGTGAGCTCGATCTGGCCGACGCACAGGACCTCGACGCCGCCCTGCAGGCCGGCGCGGAGCACCTGAAGTCCCTCGGGTCGACCGAGTCGCTCGACGTCCGCCGGTCGCAGGCTCTCGGCGCGCTGGCCCGTGGCGAGCTCACCCCCGACCATGGCGCAGCGGCCACCGGCGCGGCTCCCACCCGGCGGGTGGTCCTCTACGTCCACCTCTCCGAGGCCGCCCTCTCGGGGGGTGACGTGGTCGCCAGGGTCGAGAACGGGCGGCAGCTCGTGATGGTCGAGCAGGTCCGTCGGTGGTGCGCTTCGCGCCCCGGCGGCCCACGGGTGCAGGTGGTGGTCAAGCCGGTCATCGACCTTCGCGAGCACCTCGAGTCCGACGCCTACGAGGTCCCCGACCGCCTGCGCGAGCAGGTCGGCCTGCGCGACCAGCGGTGCGTCTTCCCCTGGTGCGCCCGCTCGGCACGCAGATGCGACTGCGATCACGTCGTCGCTCACGACAAGACCGGCCCCACGTGCAGCTGCAACGTCGCCCCGCTGTGCCGGCGACATCATCGCCTCAAGACCCACGCAGCATGGTCCTACACCCCGCTCGAACCCGGCACCTACGTCTGGATCAGCCCGCACGGCTACTACTACGTGGTCGACAACATCGGCACGCGAGACGTCACTCCGCCTGAACGCCGTGGCCGGCCACTGCCTCCCCACTCACACGCGTCCGGCCCCTAGCTTCGTTCGCGTCCCGCGTCGCCCCGCTTTCCGGCGTCTCTCAGCGTCCTCGCATGCCGAGATGAATGCGTCGCACAGTGTCCTGTCCGCCGACCGGATGCGCGTACATCTCTGGATCTGCCCACGGCCCGCGTGCCTGGATCTCGTCGTACCCCCAAGTGATCCGAGCTACTCCGCCGTACGGTTGGCCTGTGAAGCCCCAAGGTCCGCCCAGCCGCAGCAGTCTTCGGCTCAGCCAACTGCTGTATCTGGCGGGTGGGGTGTTCATTGCAAGCCTGATCGACGGGTTCCCACCCTCGTGGTCGGTTCTCGCAATCGTTGAAGTTGTCGCGGTGCTGGTCTTTGCTGTCAACGAGCGACGTTCCCGGGCATGGCACCGGGACTTGCCTAACCGGATTCGTCGCAACCGCGAGACTGCGCGGAAGATCATGGCCGGTACGTCGGGACCAGACGAGGGAGATTCGGCTTCGTAGCCAGAGGCTTGGCCCGAACATTCAGCGTTGGGATCTGCCGCGATCCGTTCGGACATGCCGATGTGCGAACGAGCGCTCGCCCCATCGCCATTCTCTCGCTGCGGCCGGTCTACCCCGGGGATGTCGGGTTGGAGGGATGACTTGCTCGTGCTCAGGGATGCTCGGACTCTGAGAGTTGGGAGTTGGGGAGGTCGGCGGTCATGAACAACCTCAAGCGGCGGTTCACCGTCTGCACGCTGATGGGTCACAAGTGGCTGAAGATCGCCTATCCGACCGGTTCCGATGGGGAGAGAGTAGGCACCTTCCTGCGCTGCCAGCGATGCGGCAAGGAGGATCACGACACGGGAGCGGTTCCCGGAAGCTTGGCCACCGGGGGCTAGATCCGGCCTAGAAGCCCACACGGGCGTCAAATAACTTTGGCAACCGCGCGCGACCTCCAGGCGCCGCCAAAAGCTCCACACATGCCGCGATCCACGCGAACATGCCGACGAGCGGCCTGTTCGCGACGGACGTCATACGTTCTGGTCCCTATGACGACCACTTCGCATGACCTCCCGGACAACGTCATGCGTTCTGGTCGCTATGACGACCACTTCGCATGACGTCCCGCACCTCGAGTAGCCGCAGCGTCCGCTCATGCCGCAGATAGCGTGCGCTGCGGCCATCCGCTCATGCCGATGCGGGATTTCGTCGGCCTCGGCGCGTTGACCATGCGCTCGTGAAACCAGCACACATCCCGATGTGCGACTACCTTTGCGCCGCATGGCGACTCATTGGACCTTGGGTGGCGACGCGCTCGATCCCCATCGGTTGGCGCAGTTCTGGGCGACAGCACTGGGCTACGTTCTCGAGCCTGGGTACGACGACCCTGATGGCGCTTCCATCGTCGACCCGGATGGTCGTGGTCCGGCGATCGGGTGGTTGCGCGTCCCTGAGGACAAGAGCGCGAAGAACCGGCTCCACATCGACATCCGGGTCGCCGGGGAACCGCCGTGGGACTGGGCCGAACGCGCAGCGCTCATCCGGGCCAAGGTGACTGATCTCGTGGCGGCGGGAGCCACCAAGGTGCGCGAGGAGATCTACAGCGAAGAAGCGGGTGGCGAGATCCTCGGCCACGTCACCATGAGCGACCCCGAGGGCAACGAGTTCTGCGTGGCATAGCCATCCGGGCATGCCGCGATCCGCGCGGTCATGCCGAGGCGGCGGCAGTCGCCGGTCCTCGATGATATCCCTATCGCAGTTGGCGGACCTTCTACATCGCGTGCCGCAATACTAAGTTCGGCACCCTTCACCTACGAGTCGTGCCGACTGCATCTGGGCGACCGGCGGGACACAACTGGTCCGAGCGGTCAGCGCCGTTGGTCCGCCGAGACTCTGAGCGCCCATCCTCGGACCTCTTCATCTAGCGACTCCGCGAGCGGGCGGGACTCCTGGATCAGGCATCGGAGTCACCGCTCCACCAACGCACCGTGGTGCTCAAGCACCTCGGCCTGGGCGCTCCGTCCGCTCGATCCTGCCGAGTCGCATACGTGATCGACGAGACGTCGCGGCGCGGATTGCCTACGGCACCCTTCCTCGCCACCCCGACTCCGGCGAAGAACGATTCGTTCTGGAACAACACATCGACGAGACCATCACCATTCGTGATCACGGCCTTCTCGCACCCTGTCTCACTTCTCGCCATTCTCGGCTGATCATCACGCGGAGCGTGCAGCGATTGATGACCTCGCGCTACCTGGGCGCCTTGGACCGTCCTTGATCAACGTCCGCTCATGCCGCGATCCGCTCGGTCATGAACGTGCGCGACAGGTCAGCACGCCCGGTCCGAAAAGCCTTGACCTAAGGGTTCTTCGGGTCCTTCCTCGGCGCTTCGAGGAACTCGCTGGCGGCTTGCATCCGGAATGTGTCGTCGCGCCGACGGCGAAGGGCGTCCGGCGCGACCCTGCGACCAGAGCGACGCTCCCGAATCGCGAGAAAGGCAAGCAAGCCGATTCCGGCAATCAACAGCAGGATCCAAGCGATCGTCGCCATGGTCGCTCCCTTGCGTGCAGTCCTCTTCACGATAGTCGTTCCCGAATCGCACTCGGTCAGACACTGCTGTGGACCACACTCATCTGCCGCGATCCGGGCGACACGTTCTGGTGACAGCTCTACCGCTGCGTGGTGTGGTGGTCGAGCGCCTGCAGAGCTGGTCGGCGTGCAGCGCGTGGAAGGCCCCGACGACGGTGCCGATCGGACCAGTCCGAAGCCGACTCCCGGCCCGACTAACGCGCCTGGGCGCCGTTGCCGGCCAGCACGCCCTGCACCAGGTCGGCACCGCCGTGCACGCCGTCGAGCTCCCGGATCTCCGCGGCCAGCCTGCGCGCGGCCTCGCGGTGGGGACCGTCGTGCAGCAGCCGTTCGAAGACCGGTCGCAGCTGGTCGGGGCCGGCCTTCTTCTTCACCACCTCGCCCGCGCCGGCGTCGGCCACCGCTCGGCCGACCATCGGCTGGTCGAGCATCGGGTGCATCGGCATGATCACCATCGGCAGGCCGTGCGCCAGGGCACGCATCGTGGTCGCGTGGCCGCCGTGGCCCACGACCAGGGAGACCTGGGGCATCAGCTCGTCGTGCGGCACGTAGCGGTGCACCTCGTGGTTGGCAGCGGTGCGCAGCTCGCCCGGGTCGAGCACGGGGCCGGTCGTCACGATCACCCGGGCATCGAGGCCGGCCGTGGCGTCCAGGATCCGCTGCAGCGCCGGACCCATGCCGGGGTAGCGGAACGTGCTCAGGCTGACCAGGACGGCCGGCTCGTGGCGCCGGGTCGTGCGGGGCCGGGAGCGCCAGTGCGGGCCCGATGAACCGGACGTTGGCCGGCTGCGGGTCCGCCGCCCCCGGGTCGAGGCTGGGCGCGGTCGCGACGAGCGTGAGGGCCGCCTCGTTCCACGACTCCACCGGTGCCAGCCGCTTGAGGCGTGCCACCAGGCCGACCGGCCCCTTGAGCCAGCTGCGGCGCAGGTAGCGGTCGAAGAAGTGCTCCAGCGACACGTAACGCTGCCCGGAGTCGGCCAGCGCCCGGAGGATCGGCACCAGGAGGCAGTCGACCACGACGACGTCGGCGGGCCGCCTCTCGAGCTCGGCCAGCACCGCGCGGCCCAGGTCCTTGTCGGTGAACATCGACACCAGCCGCGGCACCGAGTTCGCCTCCACCGCGGAGAACGGTCGCACCCCGTCGTACGACGTGAACGCGAAGCCGGCCTCGGTCAGGGCCTGCCGCTGCGTCTCGTGCCCGATGAAGCGCACGGTCTCGCCGCGCTCCTGGAGGACCGTGGCGATGGCGACGGCCGGGGGCACGTTGCCCCCACCGTCCCAGGTGGCGAAGAGGATCTCGGACATCAGTCGTGCGTCCTTCCGGTTTCCCCGAGATCGGTGAGGACCGCCCTCACCAGACGTTCCATGCGCTGCTGGGTGTGCGCGCGGGAGAGGTTCCGGTCCTTGCGCAGCAGCTTCCAGGTGTAGACGTCGGTCGCCACCACGAGCAGGTCGACAGCGGCGTCGCGCTCGCCGGCCTTCGCAGGCAGGAGCGGCGCGAAGGCCTCGGTGACCCAGGTCCGGTGCAGCGCCCGGCCGCCCGAGGTGATCTGGGCAGCCAGCGGCTCGGACCCCTCCTGGGCGAGGAAGAGCAATGACGAGGTGCCGCGCGACTCGTAGTGGTCGACGATGACCTGCACGGCGGAGGAGACATCCCCCACCGGCGTGCGCCGCTCCTGCTCGACGGCCCCCATCGCGTACTCGACCGCCGTCTCGAAGAGGCCGGCACGGGTGCCGAAGTGGCGCAGCACCGTCTGCACGCTCACCGCCGCCCGCTCCGCCACGTCGTCCAGGCCGATCGCGCTCAGCGGCTGCGTCGCGGCCAGCTCGACGAGTGCGTCGAGGATCCCGGTGCGGGTGGCCTCCACGGCCTGCGCCCGCGCCGTCATCGTGTACCCGCGTCGTGTATTCATGACAACGGCAGTTAACACCAAATCAATATTCATGTCAATCATCATTGTCATGAAAGCAGCTGGAGGAGTGGCGTCCCCGCTGTGGCACCATGACGCGATGACGGTCCGGCACCCTCTGTTCGCCCGCTTCTACAGCCGGGTCGTCGTCCCGGGAACCGCTCGTCAGGGCGGAACCGAGCTGCGCCGGCGCAACCTCGCGGGACTCAGCGGCACCGTGGTCGAGGTGGGAGCGGGCGACGGCGCCAACTTCGAGCTGTACGGCGAGGCCGTCGAGCGGGTCGTGGCGTTCGAGCCCGAGCCCTACCTGCGGGAACGAGCCGCCCGGCACGCCGACGAGCGCGTCGAGCTGCGCGAGGAGACCGCCCAGGACCTCCCGCTCGCCGACGGTGTGGCCGACGCCGTGGTGTTCTCGTGGGTGCTCTGCTCGGTCGACCAGGACGCGGCGCTCGGCGAGGCCCGTCGGGTGCTGAGGCCGGGTGGCGAGCTGCGCTTCCTCGAGCACGTGCAGGCACCGGAGCCGGGGGTGGTGCGCCGCGTGCAGGGAGCCCTCGACGCCACCGTCTGGCCGCGCCTCTTCGGTGGCTGCCACACCGGGCGCGACACGGTGGCCGCGATCGAGCGGGCCGGCTTCACCGTCACCGCGCTGGAGCGGCTGACCTTCCCGGAGGGCTCCCGGGGCCCGGAGGCCGCCACGGTGATCGGCGCCGCGCTGGCGTGAGTGCGGGCTTCCGGAACCCCGCCGAACGCCCGACCGTTACGATGAACGGCGGGTTCGCATCCAGCCTTTCCCCATCCCCGACGCGACCCAGGGAGTAGCGCGCGTGTCGCTCATCGACAAGGTCCTCCGCATCGGCGAGGGCAAGATCCTGCGCCAGCTCGACAGCATCGCGAAGGCCGTCAACGCCATCGAGGACGACTTCGTCGCGATGACCGACGAGGAGCTGCGCGCACAGACCGACGAGTTCAAGCAGCGGCTCGCCGAGGGCGAGACCCTCGACTCGCTGATGCCGGAGGCGTTCGCGACCGTCCGCGAGGCGGCCAAGCGGGTGCTCGGCCAGCGGCACTTCGACGTCCAGCTCATGGGTGGAGCGGCGCTGCACCTCGGCAACATCGCCGAGATGAAGACCGGTGAGGGCAAGACCCTGGTGGCCACCCTCCCGTCGTACCTGAACGCGCTCACCGGGCGCGGCGTCCACGTCGTCACGGTCAACGACTACCTCGCGAAGTACCACGCGGAGTGGATGGGTCGCGTGCACCACTTCCTCGGCCTCTCGACCGGCGTGATCCTGCCCGACATGACGCCCGAGGAGCGGCGGACGGCGTACAACTGCGACATCACCTACGCCACCAACAACGAGCTCGGCTTCGACTACCTGCGCGACAACATGGCCAACGCGCTGGAGGACCTCGTCCAGCGTCCCCCGCACTACGCGATCGTCGACGAGGTCGACTCGATCCTGATCGACGAGGCCCGCACGCCGCTGATCATCTCCGGGCCCACCCAGGACGAGGTCGAGTGGTACGGCGAGTTCTCCAAGGTCGCCGCCCGGCTGACCAAGGACGAGGACTACGAGGTCGACGAGAAGAAGAAGACGATCTCGATCCTCGAGCCCGGCATCACCAAGGTCGAGGACTACCTCGGCATCGAGAACCTCTACGAGTCGGCCAACACCCCGCTGATCTCGTTCCTGAACAACTCCATCAAGGCCAAGGAGCTGTTCCGCAACGACAAGGAGTACGTCGTCATCGAGGGCGAGGTGCTCATCGTCGACGAGCACACCGGCCGCATCCTGTCGGGCCGGCGCTACAACGACGGCCTGCACCAGGCGATCGAGGCCAAGGAGAACGTGACCGTCCGCGAGGAGTACCAGACCCTCGCCACGATCACGCTGCAGAACTACTTCCGCCTCTACGAGAAGCTCTCCGGGATGACCGGTACGGCGATGACCGAGGCCTCGGAGTTCGACAAGATCTACCGGCTCGGCGTCGTACCGATCCCGACCAACAAGCCGATGGTCCGCATCGACCAGCCCGACCTCGTCTACCGCACGGAAGAGGCCAAGTTCCAGGCCGTCGTCGAGGACCTGGTCGAGCGCAACCGCACCGGTCAGCCGGTGCTGGTCGGCACCACCTCGGTCGAGAAGTCCGAGCTGCTCAGCGGGATGCTGAAGAAGCGCGGCGTCCCGCACACCGTGCTGAACGCCAAGATGCACGCCGACGAGGCCAAGGTGGTCGCGCTGGCGGGGCACAAGGGCTCGGTCACGGTCGCCACCAACATGGCCGGCCGAGGCACCGACATCATGCTCGGCGGCTCGACGGAGTTCCTCGCCGACCAGGAGCTGCGCCAGAAGGGCCTCGACCCGGTCGAGGACGCCGAGGCCTACAACGAGGCGTGGCCGGCCACCCTCGAGCGCATCGAGGCGCAGGTCTCCGCCGAGGCCGACGAGGTCACCGAGCTCGGCGGGCTCTACGTCCTGGGCACCGAGCGGCACGAGTCGCGCCGTATCGACAACCAGCTGCGTGGTCGTTCCGGCCGTCAGGGCGACCCCGGTGAGTCGCGGTTCTACCTGTCCCTGGGCGACGACCTGATGCGGCTGTTCAAGTCCGACTGGGTCGAGCGGGTGCTGGTCAGCCTGAGGGTCCCCGACGACCAGCCCATCGAGGCGAAGATGGTCACCAAGTCGATCGCCAACGCGCAGGGCCAGGTCGAGGCGCTCAACTTCGAGTCCCGCAAGAACGTCCTCAAGTACGACGACGTGATGAGCCGCCAGCGCGAGGTGATCTACGGCGAGCGCCGCGAGGTCCTCGACGGCGCCGACCTGCACGAGCAGGTGCGCACGATGATCGACGAGTTCGTCACCAGCTACGTCACCGCCGCGACCGAGGAGTTCCCCGAGGAGTGGGACCTCGACGCGCTGTGGACCGCGCTGCGCACGGTCTACCCGGTCGGCCTCCGCTACCAGGACCTCGAGCGCGAGGCGGGCGGCCGCGACGGTCTCGACCGCGACACGCTCATCGACGACCTGAAGGCCGACGCGCACAAGGCGTACGACGCCCGTGAGGCCGAGGTCGGTGCGGAGAACATGCGCGAGCTCGAGCGCCAGGTCCTGCTGTCGGTGCTCGACCGCAAGTGGCGCGAGCACCTCTACGAGATGGACTACCTGCGCGAGGGCATCGGCCTGCGGGCCTACTCCCAGCGCGACCCGCTGGTGGAGTACCAGCGCGAGGGCTTCGACATGTTCAACGCCATGAAGGAAGGCATCCGCGAGGAGACCGTCGGCTTCCTGTTCAACCTCGAGGTGCAGGTCGAGGAGGAGGACGAGGAGGAGCTCGTCGGCCTCGAGCCCGACCTCGCGCTGCTCAAGACGCCGACACCAGCGGTGCCTCGGCGTCCAGGACAACGTGCCGGTCGCGGCCGGCAACGGCGCCGTGCACGAGCACGAGCACTCGCCACTCATCCGGGCCAAGGGACTCCAGGCGCCGCGGGCTCCGCAGCACCTCACCTACTCGGCCCCGGGCGAGCAGGGCGAGGCCGAGGTGAGCGGCGAGACGGTGAGCAACGCCGACGACCCGTACTCCGGCGTGAGCCGCAACGCGCTGTGCCCCTGCGGCTCCGGCAAGAAGTACAAGAAGTGCCACGGCTCGCCCGGCGGCGGCCCCACCGGCCTCACCACCCGCGCCGGCGGCTGAACGCGGCGGCTCAGCCGAACTGCAGCGCCACGCAGGTCCACTTGTCCTCGGCCAGCTCGAGGCGGGCCGCGATGGCGCGCGAGCGGTGACCGTGGCGGACGTGGATGCTGAGCTCGGCCGCCCGGGCCGACGGGCAGAAGAGGTGGACGCTGCGCACCTGGCTGCGCAGCCGGCGTAGTCGGCGGTCGTTGGGCGTCGTGCGGTGCAGCAGGGCGGATCGGCGGCACAGGTCGGCGTAGACCTGCTCGCTGGTCCAGCGCAGCAGCTGGCTCGGCCCGCGGTCGCCGCCCATCACCTCCACGACGGCCTTGGCGAACCGGTGCGCGAAGCCCTCGAGCTCGAGCCGGTCACCCGGGACGAGCCGCAGGTCGGGCGTCTCGGCACTGCGTGCGAGGTGGCCGAACTCGAGGGCCAGCGTGCCCTGGACGCTCATCGTGACGGTCATGGCCGCGCTCCCGAGGCCTGGTCGGCCCCACGGGGTGGCCGGAGTCGTTGCCCGGGGCGGATCAGGTCGGGGTCGGGACCGATGACGGTGCGGTTGCGGGCGTACCACCGGTGCGCGGCGGCCGCGACGTCGTGAGCACTCGCCGTCGCTGGTAGCCGCGCGCGGCCAGCCGCCACAGGCTGTCTCCCGGCCGTACGACGACCGCCGGCGCGACCGCGAGGCCGAGCGGACGGGCCGGGACCGGCAGCGCGACGGCGGAGCGGGGAGGGACGAGCGGCGCGGGGCGTGGACTGGGCCCGCCGACCATGGCGGCGGAGACCGGCCCCGGTGACCCGCCGGCCAGCGCGACGCCGAGGCCGGCGAGCAGGAGGCGGCGCACGCTCGGGGGAGTGGCCACCCAGCTGGTGGCGACCACCCGGCCTCGGGTGGAGGCCTCGACGAGGGCCGCGACCAGGATCAGGCCGGCCCAGACGGCGCAGCCGGCCAGCACCCACTGCGCGAGGCCGAGGAGCAGGTGGTCGAAGGAAGGGGTGGAGGAGAGGGGCGACATGGCAGATGACCTTCATTTGCTTGCGTTTGCCTCAGACAACGTCCAGAAGAGATGAATGTCAAACGTTTGTCCACAGCCCGGTTTGCCGCCATGGCGGTGCGGGCAAGTCATCGAGCATGAGCTGGGAAGAGGCGATGTTCGCCCTGTTCGAGGACCTCGAGCAGCAGGCGGCCGGGCTCCACCTGGTCGAGCGCGACGTCGAGGTCGCCGAGCTGACCGTGACGGAGTACTCCCGGATCACCCTCGGCGAGCGGCTGCACGCCTCCCTGGACCGCGACCTCCGGGTGCGGCTGATCGGCGGACGGCAGGTCGCCGGGCGGTTGGCGCGCGTCGGCGAGGGCTGGTTGCTGCTCGTCGACGGCGCCGCCGAGTGGCTCGTGCGCACCGCGGGCGCCGTCTCGATCGCCGGCCTCTCACCTCGCGCCGACAGCGAGGAGACCTGGTCGGTGGCCGACCGGCTCAGCCTCCGGGCGCTGCTACGACGGCTGTCCGCGGACTCTGCCTCCTGCGTGGTGCACTTCGTCGACGACCAGCAGCTGCAGGGGCGGATCGGCCGGGTGGGCAAGGACTTCGTCGAGCTCCACGTCGGCGAGGGCGCCGGGCGCAGCATCCAGGTCGTGCAGGTCGAGAGCGTGACCGCCTTGCAGGAGCAGTCGTGACCGGCCCGGGTCAGTCGTTGACGTCGACGTCCTCGACGGCCTTGCCCTCGACGAACGGGTGCTCGTCGACGAACTTCCGGGCCTCGGCCTTCGCCCGCTCGAGGTAGGCGTCGAGCTCTGCGGGCTCGACGCGCCACTGGCCACGGCCGCCGATCTTGACGGCCTCCAGGTCGCCTCGCCGTACCAGCGCGTAGGCCTGCGAGCCCGAGATGTTGAGCAGCTCGGCCACGTCCGAGAGCAGCAGCAGCGGTGCTCGGTCGAGTGGCATGTCGGTCACTGTGCCACCCGTTGCCTCCGGTTGCGAAGGCTGGGGGCCGGTTGCCTGTGGAAACGAAGGTGGGTACGTCGATGAGCCTGATGTCCTCGACCACGGCGCCGGAGCGGCCGGAGCACGGCCCCCGCCGCCACGCGCAGCAGACCACCGGGGTGGCGCAACCCCCGGCTGCTCCTCGGCCTGGTCCTCGTGGCCGCCTCCGTGGTGCTGGGCGCGCGGCTGATGGCCACCGCCGACGACACCGTCCCGGTGTGGGCGCTGGCTCGCGACCTGCCCGCCGGCGCCACCGTGTCGTCGGCCGACCTCGAGAGCCGCAACATCCGGTTCCCCGACGGCGCCACGGCGGACGCCTACCTCTCCGCGAGCGACCCGGTGCCCTCGGGTGCGCGGCTGGCGCGGGCCGTGTCGGCCGGCGAGCTGCTCCCGCGGGTGGCCCTCGCCCGGGGTGACGGCCCGGCGCTGGTCGAGGTGCCGATCAGCGTGGCCTCCGACGACCTGCCGGCCACCGTGCGCCAGGGCTCGCACGTCGACGTCTGGGTGACCCCCAAGGTGAGCGCGGTCGCCGGCGCCAGACCCACCGCGGCCAAGGTGCTCGACGACGTGGTGGTCGTCGCCGTCCCCGGCGTGTCCGACCGGCTCGCGCCGCAGACCACCCGCCAGGTCATCGTCGGCGTGCCCGAGCAGCGGGCGAGCCAGATCGGCCCGGCCCTCGGTGCGACGTCCGACGGGCACGTCGTCATTGCCAGGCACGGATGACCGATCCCCGGCGGACAAGGTCCCGGTGCTCCTCGCGGCCGGCGGCGAGGCCTGGGAGGCCACCGCCCTGCGGGCTCTCGCGGCCGACGGACTCGTCGTCCTGAAGCGGTGCGTGGACCTCGCCGACCTGCTCGCGAGTGCGGCGACCGGCCAGGCGGGCGTGGCGGTGGTCTCGGCCGATCTCGCCGGGCTGGACGCCGACGCGGTGATGCAGCTGCTGCGTCACGACGTACGGTGCGTCGCGGTCGGGGGCGACGCGCGGCTCCTCGACCGCATCGGCGTGGTCAGCTCGCTGGCCGCCGGCGACCTGGCCGCCCTGCCCGACGCCGCGCGGTCGGCCGCGTCCCGCGAGCTCGTGATCGATCCCGACCCGCTGCCCGAGCCGACGGCCGCCGGGGCAGCCCGCGCCGGCAGGGTGGTGGCGGTCCACGGACCGGGAGGCGCACCGGGCCGGACCACGCTCGCCATCGCCCTCGCGACCGAGCACGCACGCCGTGGCGAGCCCAGTGTCCTGGTCGACGCCGACCCGTACGGCGGCGTGGTGGCCCAGCACCTCGGGGTGCTCGACGAGGTGAGTGGCCTGCTCGCGGCGGCACGGCTGGTGAACGCCGGCGGGCTCGACGCGGCCTCGTTCGCCCGGTGCCGCCGACGCGTCGCCGATCGCTGTGAGGTGCTCACCGGCCTGCCCCGCCCCGACCGGTGGGTCGAGGTGCGTGCCGGCGTGCTCGAGGAGGTGCTGGACCGTGCGGCCGACGTGGGCGACGTGGTCGTCGACACCGGGTTCAGCCTCGAGGACGTCGACCCCGCGGGCGGTGCTCCGGGCCGGTCGCGCAACCAGCTCACCCTGGACGCCGTGGCGGTGGCCGACCTGCTCGTGGTGGTGGGCTCGGCCGAGCCGGTCGGGCTGGCCCGGCTGGCGCGGACGCTCGTGGAGCTCCGCGACGTGACGTCCGTCCCGCTCCTGGTCGTCGTCAACCGGATGCGCGACTCCCTGGGCTGGAGCCGTCGCGACATCGTCGGGATGGTCGAGGGCTACGTGCGCCCCGCCGGGGTGCACTTCCTGCCCGAGGACCGTGCCGTGGCCGACCGTGCCCTGGTCGCCGGCCGCTCACCCGTCGAGCTCGGCGACTCGGCCCTGGCCCGCGCCGTCACGGAGGTCCACGACGCGGCCTTCGCGATCCTCGACCGGGCTCAGAAGCCGCCCATCAGCAGGTAGAGGCCCGTGATCGTGTAGGCCACCATCACCGCGAGCATGCCGAGCTGCCCGGTGACGTGGTGCCGCTTGGGCAGCAGCGCGATCGCGCGGTCGTGGGCCACCACGACGCCGACCATGTGACCGATCACGATCGCCAGCACCTTGAGGACCGCGAGCAGGGTCGGGTGGAAGGAGAGCCAGTAGTTCACCGACCAGGTGCCGGTGAGCAGGTAGTTGTCGCCGCGCACCATCGGGTCGCTGAGCTGGATCAGGGTCGTCTGCCCCTGCTCGACGAAGTAGCTGAGGTAGTGCGCGCCCATGTAGCCGACGATGATCGGCACCAGGGAGTGGGCGAACAGCCCGGGCAGCTCCCGGCGCCGTACGCCGTGGGTGTCGTCGGGTCCGGTCGGGTGCTCGACCCCGGTCGACATCGCCGCGGCGGTGAAGGTGCCGGCCACCACGAGGCAGAAGACCAGCAGCCCCAGGGTGTTGGTCACGATCGAGGACAGGTCCACGCGCTGCACGAAGTTCACCCACGGCAGCTGGTCCTTGTAGGTGTCGAACGCCGTGGAGCCGAAGAGCACCGAGACCAGCGCCACCAGGCCGGGGAGCGGGACGATCGTGGCGAGGTTCCGCAACGGGGGCCGTACGACGAGCCGGCCGGTGGGAGTGCCGTCCGAGCGGCCCCAGACCGAGAGCCGGGCGAGCAGGCTGGAGTACACCTCGAACGGGTCGGCCCGCTCGAACCACACGTCCCCGAACAGCGCCCCGCCGATCAGCATCACGGCGACGTACACGGCCAGCCACAGCCGCACCGAGCCGAGGTAGGCGCTCTGGGGGTTGACCAGCTCCTGCCAGACGAAGGCGAAGATGCCCAGCGCCGCCGGCCAGTACCCGAGCCGGGCGGGATACGCGAGCAGCCCGGCCGCGGGGTCGCCGCCGGTGAGCCGGGCCAGCAGCAGGTTGATCGTGCGGACCGGGCTGACGGCGCGCACCACCGGCCCGAAGAACAGCGAGAACGGCACGATGCCGACCCAGACCAGCACGTAGAAGGTGCCGAGGACCGGGTTGGTGACCAGGTCCGGCCCGGCGACGAGGGCCCAGGTCAGGTAGCCGAAGAAGAGCAGGCCCAGCGCCCGCAGCGTCCAGGTGAAGCCCGGGCGGTCGACGGTGTCGGCGATCCACCGGGGCGCCGGGCGGCCCGGCGTCAGCTCCTGGTGCCGAGGGGTGCGCCAGGCCAGCGACAGCACCAGGAAGGAGATCACCAGCGCGGCCACTCCCGCGCCGATCGCCAGCCCCAGGGGGATCGGCAGGTCCTTCGCCCCGCCGATGCCGTGCATGGGCACCAGCAGCTGAGGAGGGATCACGAGGTCAGCTGACCTGGAGCTGCACGATCAGCTTGTCCAGCGCATGGTCCTCGACGTCGACGACCCCGGGCTGGTCGATGGTCAGCGTCTTGTCCGTGGTGCCGGCCTTGAACTCGATGTGCTGCTCGGGCGAGCTGTGCACGTGCAGCTCGCCGGCCTTGTCGGCGACGATGTGCAGGTTGATCGGCTTGCCCGCCTTGACCTCGACCTTGCTGCCCGAGGGCTTCACCGTGTCGCCCTTGAGGGTGATGTCGATCGTCATCGACCCGCTGGAGTCGGGACTCTCGCTGCTGTCCGCCTTGTCGCCGCCCGACCCGCAGCCTGCCAGCATCACCAGGGCGAGAACGGCGACGAGGACGAGCGAGCGGTGGCGCACAACAGGGGACATCCGGTTTCCTCCAGTGGTCCTGACCGACGGGGCCTCGGCCGGCTCTGCCAGAATCCCATGTCGGTGGGTGGCCAGAGACGAGGGGTGTCATGAACGAGCGGTTGCGGGCGGACGACCTCGCCCTGCTCGCCGACGACTCCCCGCAGACCCCGATGCACAACGCCACGCTCGAGATCTTCGAGCCGGGCGACTCGGGCTTCGACTACGACGCCCTGGTGGCGCACATCGGCGACCGGATCGCCTTCGTCCCGCGCTACCGCCAGCGCGTGCGGCGGGTGCCCGGCCGGCTGGCCAACCCGGTGTGGGTCGAGGACGAGAACTTCGACCTCGGCTTCCACGTACGCCGCTCGGCGCTGCCGCGCCCGGGCACGATGGCCCAGCTGCGCGAGCTCACGGCGCGGATCATGTCCCGCCGCCTCGACCCCGACCGCCCGCTGTGGGAGGTGTACTTCGTCGAGGGGCTGGAGGACGGCCGGGTGGCGCTGTTCTCCAAGTCCCACCAGATCCTGGTCGACGGTGTCGCGACGGTCGACCTGGGCCAGGTGCTGCTCGACGTCGACCCCGGTCCGCGCACGCTGGTGCACGACGGCTGGGTGCCGCACGACGAGCCGACGCCGACCGGGCTGGCGATCGACGCCATCGCCGAGTCGGTGCGGCACCCCTCGGTCGCGGTGGGTACGGCGCGCAGCACGCTGGACGCCCTCGGCCGCACCCTCGGCGAGGCCACCTCCCGGTTCGGCGCGGTGGCCGGTGCGTTCTCCGGGCGACGTACCTCGCCGGAGTCGCCGTTCAACCTCGACCCGTCCGCCCAGCGGCGCCTCGTGCTGGTGCGCACCTCGCTCAAGGACTACCGCAAGGTGCGGCGGGTGCACGGCGGCACCGTCAACGACGTCATCCTGGCCACCCTGGCCGGCGCGATCCGGATGTGGCTGATGACCCGGGCCGAGTCGGTCGGCGCCGGGCGCCGCCTCCGGGCGCTGGTGCCGATGAGCGTGATGGACGAGGACCTCGAGCCGACGTCGCTCGGCTCCCAGGTCGTCGGTCACCTGGTCGACCTGCCCATCGGGGAGGGGTCGCCGGTCGTGCGGCTGCACCAGGTCTCCTACGCGCTGCGGGCCCACAGCGAGACCGGTCGCGCGGTCGCGGCCGACCGGATCGCCGGGGTCGCCGGGTTCGCCCCGACCACGTTCCACGCGCTGGGCTCACGGGTGGCGAGCCGCTCGGCCGGGGGCAACGTCAACCTGGTGGTGACCAACGTGCCCGGGCCCCAGTTCCCGATGTACCTCGCCGGCGCCGAGATGGTCGAGACCTACCCGGTCCCACCGCTGCAGCCGGGCTTCACCCTGGCGGTCGGCGTGACGTCGTACGACGGGGCGGTCTACTACGGCATCTCCGCGGACTTCGACGCCCTGCCGGACATCGAGGTGCTCGGCGGCTGCGTGCCCGACGCCCTCGACGAGCTCGTCGACAGCGCGAGCGACAGCCGGCCGCGCGCCCCGCGCGGACGCAAGCGCCCCGACACGCCCTAGTTTTCGCGTTTCGGGCATTTCGTGGCGCCCTCTTCCCTAGGATTTCGTGGACTTGCTGCCTCGGAAATGAGCTCCATGAATCGACGATCGGCCGCCCTCGGGGCTGCCCTCGCCCTGTCCCTGATCCTTGCCGCCTTCCCGTGCTGGCCGGCACCGCCGCAGCCGCCGCACCGGTCGCCAGCACCAGCGTTGCGCCGTCGGACGACGCGGCGCAGGCGCTGAGCCAGCTGCGCCAGGACGCGAACGGTCCCGTCAAGGTGGCCCGCGACCCCGACGGCACCGTCACCTCGCTGAGCTCCACCGACGGCACCGCCATGCTCGACAGCGACGCGTCGACCCCGGCCGGGGCGGTCAGGCAGACCCTCGCGGACTACGGCGACGCGGTCGGCATCGACGGTGACGGTTCCAAGGCCGTCGTGACCAAGACCCTGGACTCCTCGACAGGTGGCTCGGTGGTGCGCGCGCAGCAGACCGTCGACGGCCTCCCGGTCTTCGGCGGCCAGGTCGTGATGAGCCTGGACGACGACAACGACGTCACCTCGATCACCGCGGCCACCACCGACCCCGACACCGTCGCTCCGGCGCCGGTCGTCGACGAGGCCACCGCCCGCGCCACGGCCCTGGCTGCGACCGCACGGCAGCAGCACGTGCCGGCCGCCGAGCTGACGGCCACCGCCGTCGGCCGTCGGCTCTACGACCCGTCCGTGGTCGGTGCCGACGTGGACCTGGGCACCCGGCCCGTCTGGCAGTTCACCGTGACCCACGGCTCGGACGTCCGCGAGACGGTGCTGGTCGGCAGCAGCCGCGGCGAGGTCGTGCTCGCGTTCAACGACGCTCCCGGCATCAACCGCAAGGTCTGCGACAACGGCAACATCCACACCGTGCCGGACACGGCTGACGTGCCGACGTCGTGCACGGCTGCCCGGGTCGAGGGCGGTCCTGCCATCGGGCGTCGCCGACGTCAACGCCGCCTACGACAACCTCGGCGAGGCGTCCCAGGCCTACAGCGACCTCGACGGCCTCGACCTCACCAACCTGATCGGCATCGGCGCCGGACGGCTCCAGGACACTGCTGGCGACGGTCCGGTGGTGCTACTCGAACGAGACGTGCCCCTACGACAACGCGTTCTGGGACGGCACCCAGATGGTCTTCGGCGCCGACTACGCCACGGCGGACGACGTCGTGGGCCACGAGCTCACCCACGGGTACGTCGAGCGCACCTCGAACCTGTTCTCGATCTACCAGAGCGGTGCCATCAACGAGTCCGTGGCCGACACGATCGGCGAGATCGTCGACCACCGCAACGGCGTCGACAACGACTCCGCGTGGACCCTCGGCGAGGTCATGCCCGGCGGTGCCCTGCGCAGCATGCAGAACCCCACGCTGCGCTTCCAGGGGCAGCCGAGCCAGCCGGACCGGATGACCAGCCCCTACTTCGAGAAGGGCGAGGCGGGCGCCGACCTCTACGGCGACAACGACGACAACGGAGCCGTCCACCGCAACGACGGTGTCGGCAACAAGACGGCGTACCTCATCTCCCAGGGCGGCACCTTCAACGGCCAGACGATCACGGGCATCGACAGCCGGGGACACCGGACTGGCCAAGACCGGCCGGCTCTACCTCGAGACGATCCCGCGGCTGACCTCGGGCGCCGACTACGCCCAGCTCGGCCGGGTGCTGGTCAGCACCTGCCAGACCCTGGTGGGCACGCACGGCTTCGTGCTCTGCTGACTGCGACTCGGTGGCCCAGGCGGTGGCGGCGACGGAGCTGGCGCACGCGCCCGCGACGAGCGGGGCGGCCGCGCCGAAGGTGGCGGTGTCGTGCCAGACCACCACGCCGACCGTCGACCTGACGGACGACGACTCGACGCAGGACTTCGGCCTCACCCTCGGTGGCTACTGGGCGCGGACGCCCGACGTGGCCGTGTCCGACGGCGACGCCGTCCCGACGCCCAGCTACTCGGCGAGCGGGGACAGCTCGCTGTTCGCGTGGGACCCGGGGTCCGCCCGGAACAGCTCGGTGGTGTCGGGCGCCTTCACGGTCCCGGCCGGCGTCTCGTCGTACTTCAACTTCCAGCAGGCGCGCCAGCTGATCTACCAGGGGTCTCAGTTCCCCACGGGTGGGCGGGTGTTCGTGCAGAAGCTGGTCGGTTCCACGTGGACGACGGTGACCGTGCCGTTCGTGAACGGACCCGCGCAGAACCTGCTCGGCACGACCATCAAGGTGTTCGGCGGCGACAGCCACGGCTACGGCTCGAGCCAGCTCGACCTGAGCTCGCTGGCCGGCCAGACCGCGCGCGTGGTCTTCCGCATCGACGCCGTGGCCGACACCGACTTCTCCGGTGGTTGGTGGGTCGACGACCTCCAGCTGTACTCCTGCCCGCCGCTGCCCTCGGCGCCGAGCTCGATCTCGGTGGCTGCGGGCACCGGGGCGGCCACGGTCGCCTGGGGGACGCCGGCGGTGTTCCCCGGCTCCGTCGACCACTACCTGGTGACGCGCACCGGTGCTGCGCCGATCAGCGTCGCCCCGACGACGCGCCGGCTGACGCTGCGGGGCCTCAGCGGCACCAGCGCCGTCGCGGTGTCGGTGGCCGCCGTGGCCGCCGACGGCGGCAGGGGTGTGGCCGTCAGCAGGGTGATCTACCCGACGGCGACCTCGCTCGCCTCCTCGAAGGCCAAGGTCAAGAAGAAGAAGCCGTTCGTGCTCACCGCCAGGGTGCTGCGCCGCGGCAGCAGCGCGGCCGCTCCCGGCGTGGCCGTTCTCCTGCAGCGCAAGGCGGGGTCCAGCTGGGTGAACATCTCCTCCGGGACCACCAGCAGGAGCGGCACCAAGGCCTGGACCCTCAAGCAGTCGAAGTCGACGTACTACCGGGTGCTGACGCGGCCCGGGGGTCTCTGGTTCGGCTCGGCGTCGGCGGCGAAGCTGGTGAAGAAGAAGTAGCCACGTCGCGGGTTGCCACGGGGTTGGTCGGGCCGCGGGTCTGACAGCATCGGTCGCATGGACGCCTTCAGCACCCCACCGGCTCCCACCAACGAGCCGAACCTGAACTACGCCCCGGACAGCCCCGAACGGGCCGCGGTCGAGGCGGAGCTCGCCCACCTCGCCGCCGACCCGGTCGAGCTGACCGCCACCATCGGCGGGCAGAAGAAGCTGGGCGGTGGCGCCGAGATCGAGGTGGTGCAGCCGCACGAGCACAAGAGCGTCCTCGGCGTGATGAAGAACTCCACGCGGCGCGACGCCCAGGCCGCGGTCCGGGCCGCGGCCGACGCGGCACCCGGCTGGCGCGCCCTCTCCTTCGACGACCGCGCCGCGATCATCCTCAAGGCGGCCGACCTGCTCGCCGGTCCGTGGCGCGCGCGGCTCAACGCGGCCACGATGCTGGGCCAGTCGAAGACCGCGTGGCAGGCCGAGATCGACGCCGCGTGCGAGCTGATCGACTTCTGGCGCTTCAACGTGCAGTACGCCCGCCAGATCCTGGCCGAGCAGCCGATCGCCAACAGCCCCGGCGTGTGGAACCGCACCGACCACCGCCCGCTCGAGGGTTTCGTCTACGCGATCACGCCGTTCAACTTCACCGCCATCGCGGGCAACCTGCCGACGGCGCCGGCGCTGATGGGCAACACGGTGATCTGGAAGCCCTCACCGACCCAGCAGCTCGCCGCGCACCTGACCATGGAGCTGCTCGAGGAGGCCGGCCTGCCACCGGGCGTGATCAACATGCTCCCGGGCGACGGGCTCGAGGTCTCCGACGTGCTGCTGAACCACCCCGACCTCGCGGGGATCCACTTCACCGGGTCGACGCCGACCTTCCAGAAGCTCTGGGGCACCGTCGGGGCCAACCTGGCGTCGTACCGCTCCTACCCGAGGATCGTGGGGGAGACCGGCGGCAAGGACTTCATCGTGGCGCACCCGTCCGCCGACGTGGACGTGCTGCGGGTGGCGATGATCCGCGGCGCGTTCGAGTTCCAGGGGCAGAAGTGCTCGGCGGCGTCGCGCGCCTACGTCCCGGCGTCGGTCTGGAAGAAGCTCAAGAACCAGCTGGTCGCCGAGACCGAGAACCTCACGATGGGGCCGACCACCGACCTGTCGAACTTCATGGGCGCCGTCATCGACGACCGGGCGTTCGCCAAGCACAAGAAGGCGATCACCCGCGCCAAGCGCTCCTCCAAGCTCGACGTGATCGCCGGGGGACAGGTCGACGACTCGATCGGCTACTTCGTCCGGCCCACGATCGTGCAGTCCACCGACCCGACCGACGCGATGTTCAAGGACGAGTACTTCGGCCCGATCCTGTCGGTCCACGTGTACGACGACAGCCGGTACGAGACCGTCGTCGACCAGATGGAGTCGTTCGCGCCGTACGCCCTGACCGGTGCGGTGATCGCGCAGGACCGCGAGGCGATCGCCTGGGCGACCGAGCGGCTGCGCTTCGCCGCGGGCAACTTCTACGTCAACGACAAGCCCACCGGCGCCGTCGTCGGCCAGCAGCCGTTCGGCGGCGCGCGGGCGTCGGGCACCAACGACAAGGCCGGCGCCGCGAGCAACCTGCTGCGCTGGACCTCGCCGAGGTCGATCAAGGAGACCTTCGTGCCGCCCAAGGACCACCGCTACCCGCACATGGGCTGACCGCATGAGCGACGACCCGCGGATCAAGCCGCCGCTGAACGGCCCCGAGGCCGACATCCTGCTCGGCTGGCTGGACTGGCACCGGGAGACCCTGCTGCTCAAGGCCGACGGGCTCGACGCGGCCGGGCTGCGCAGACCCTCGCGCCGTCCACGATGACGCTCGGCGGGCTGCTCAAGCACATGGCCTTCGTCGAGGACTGGTGGCTGCAGCACATCTTCGCCGGCGAGCCGATGCGCGCCGCCCTTCGACGCGGTGGACTGGGACGCCGACGAGGACTGGGAGTGGCACACCGCCGCCGACGACACCCCGGACGAGCTCCGCGCGCTGCTGGAGGCGGCGATCGCGAACTCCCGCCAGATCATCGCCGGGGCGCTGGACCGCCCGGAGGGCCTCGACGCCCCCTCGGCGAAGGCCAGCCACCGCCTGCCCGACGTCCACTTCAACCTGCGCTGGATCCTCGTGCACATGATCGAGGAGTACGCCCGCCACAACGGCCACGCCGACCTGCTCCGGGAGTCCGTCGACGGGGTGGTGGGGACCTGAGGATAACCGTCCGCTACCGCGCCAGCCAGTCCACGCCGACCTTGTGCTCGGCCCGGAGGGCCTTGGTGAGCAGGTCGGCGATGAGGCCCTCGATCTTGCCGCCGACGAGGGGGATGTTGACCTTGACCGTCATGTTGACGGTCTCGGTGGTGCCGTCGGGGTCCTCGGTGACCAGGGCGGTGCCGGTGATCTCGCCGGGCTTGCCGGGGATGGTGACGTGGATGTTGCCCTTCTCCGGTGAGGTCCAGTCCTCGCTCTGCACGATGTTGATCTCGTCGCCGACGAACTTCTTGGCGAACGACGGGATGTGACGCGCGGCCTGCACCTGGTCGACGACGACGGTCATCCCGCGGTCGTCGCGCTCGACCGTCACGGTGTTGCGCAGCACGCCCTGGAAGTCGCAGACGGCGCGCCGGAAGTCGGGATCGGCCAGCATCTCGTGGACCTGCTCCAGCGAGGCGCCGTCGTAGCGGAGCTCCTCGGAGACCTTCTTCACGAGCGGTCTCCCGCCAGCCAGGCGACCCCGGCGGCGTGCTCCTTGTCCATGCCCTCGGCCACCAGGTCGGCCATCAGCGACTCGAGCTTGCCGCCGAGCAGCGGGACCTTCACCTTGACCTCCACGTCGAGGGTCTCGGTGGTGCGCCCGCCCGACTCGGTCAGCGCGAGCGTGCCCGCGATCGACGTCGGCTTGCCCGGGGTCTCGATGGTGATCGTCGCCGCCGACGTGGACGACCACTCCTCGGTCTGCACCGAGCGCGTGGTCTCGCCGGCGAACTTCTTGGCGAACTTCGGCACCCCCTCGGTCGGCTGTACCTGGTCGATGTGCACCGTCATGCCGTCCGCCGGTGCGATCGATGGACACGTCGGCCGAGATGACGTTCATCGACACCTTCGCCGACCGCTTGCGGAACTCCGGGTCGGACAGCATCGCGAAGACGTCGGCGAGCGGGGCGTCGTAGGTGATCTCGTGGCGCAGCTTCATGGGCGAGATCATGCTGCATGCCGCCGATGGCGCCTAGGTTGGCCCCATGACGGCAGACACCACGGGGGAGAACTTCGTCAGTTTCGGCGAGGAGGGCGGTCAGCTGACCTACGGCAGCTACCTGCGACTGGGGCAGCTCCTCGACTCCCAGCACCTGGAGTCGCGACCCGCCCGCGCACGACGAGCTGCTGTTCATCACCATCCACCAGGTCTACGAGCTGTGGTTCCAGCAGCTGCTGCACGAGGCGGAGGCGGTGCGCGACGCCCTCGTCGCGACCGAGTCCGAGAGCGAGCGGTCGCGACCTGTGGTTCGCGCGCCACCTGCTCGGCCGGATGCACGTGATCGAGCGGGTCCTGGTGCAGCAGATCGACGTGCTGGAGACGATGACGCCGCAGGACTTCCTGGAGTTCCGGCAGCGCCTCGCACCGGCCAGCGGCTTCCAGTCCGTGCAGTTCCGCGAGCTGGAGTTCCTCAGCGGCGCCAAGGACGCGGCGTACGTCGACCGCTTCCGTGGCCTCACCGACGACGAGCACGCGCGGCTGGGTCGCCGCCTGGAGGAGCCGAGCCTGTGGGACGGGTTCGTGCACGTGCTCGACGCGGCGGGGCTGGACACCTCCACCGACGAGGCGATCACGGCGTCGGTCCGCGCGGCCGCCCGGGACCGCTCGTCGTACCCCGACATCTGGGGCCTCGCCGAGGCGCTCCTGCAGCACGACGAGCTCGCCGCAGCGTGGCGTGGCCGCCACGTCGTCATGGTCGAGCGGATGATCGGCTCGCGCACCGGGACCGGCGGATCGACCGGCGCGACGTACCTGCGCAGCCGGCTGGACCTGAAGTACTACCCGCTCCTCTGGGACCTGCGTTCATCCCTGTAGGACGCCCGTCCGCGCGTTCCGTTGTGGCGGCCGTCACAGCGGCATAACGTCGAGCTGTGGGAGCGCTCGAGGAGCACAAGTCCGAACTGATCTCGTCCCTGTGCGGCTACGCGACAAGTCGTGGCCAGCAGGCCGAGGCGGCCGCACCCGACGGCATCGACCTCCAGTCGGCGCTTGCGCACCTTCTACCGGCACGTCGCCCCCGAGGACCTCCTCGAGCGCGAGGCCGCCGACCTGTTCGGCGCGGTGATGGCGCAGCTCCGGCTGGCCACCGACCGACCCCAGGGCAAGGCGGTCCTCAAGGTGTTCACGCCCAGCTCGGGCGTCAACGGCTGGTCCGCCGGCGGGCACACGGTCGTCGAGGTCGTCACCGACGACATGCCCTTCCTCGTCGACTCGGTCTCGATGGCCCTGAACGAGTCGCAGCACGACATCCACCTGGTCATCCACCCGCAGTTCGTCGTACGCCGGGACCTGAGCGGCCGGATGCTGGAGGTCCTCGACGAGCACGCGGAGACCGACGAGCACGACGTCTGCCGCGAGTCCTGGATGCACCTCGAGATCGACCGCGTCTCCGACGACGAGCTCGAGGAGATCCAGGACCAGCTGAGCAAGGTGCTGGTCGACGTCCGCGACGCCGTCGAGGACTGGACCCGGATGCACACCCAGGTCGAGCTGGTCGCCACGGAGCTCGAGGAGCACCCGCCGCCCCTGCCTGCCGGGGAGGTGGAGCAGGGGATCGAGCTGCTGCGCTGGCTGGCCCAGAACCACTTCACGTTCCTCGGCTACCGCGAGTACGGGCTGGAGCGTCGCGGTGACGAGGACGTCCTCGTGGCCGTGCCGGGCACCGGCTTCGGCATCCTCCGTGCGGACCCGGCGGCTCCTCGGGTGCTCCCGGAGGCCGTCGCCCTGCACGCGCGCGACCGGCAGCTGCTGGTGCTGGCCAAGGCCAACTCCCGGGCGACCGTGCACCGGCCGGTGTTCCTCGACTACGTCGGCGTGAAGAAGTTCAACGAGGCGGGCGACGTCGTGGGGGAGCGCCGCTTCCTGGGGCTGTTCTCGTCGGCCGCCTACACCGAGTCGGTACGACGCATCCCCGTCCTGAGGGAGAAGGCCGACGCGGTGATGGCCGCCGTCGGGCTGGAGCCGATGAGCCACGCCGGCAAGGCGCTGATGGACGTGCTGGAGACCTACCCGCGCGACGAGCTGTTCCAGACGCCGGTCGAGGACCTCGTCCCGATCGCCTCCCAGGTGATGTACACGCGGGAGCGCCGCCAGCTCAAGCTGTTCGTGCGGCGCGACCGCTACGGGCGGTTCCTCTCGTGCCTGGTCTACCTGCCGCGCGACCGCTACAACACGAGCGTCCGCGAGCGCATCGCCGCGATCCTGAAGACCCAGCTGGGCGGCGAGTCGATCGAGTACACCGCCCACGTCGGGGAGTCGTTCGCCGCCCGCCTGCACTTCGTGGTCCGACCGCCGCAGGGCGTCCAGATCGGCGATCCCGACGTCGCCGACCTGGAGCGCCGCTGCGCCGAGGCCGCCCGGTCGTGGCGCGACGACTTCACGACCGCGGTGATCTCGACGTACGGCGAGGAGCAGGGCAGCCGGCTGGTCCGCACGTACGCCGGGTGCTGGCCCGAGGCGTACAAGGAGGACTACCTGCCCCAGACCGGGGCGATCGACATCGGGCGCCTGGAGGAGATCGAGGGCGACGAGGGGATGACGCTGTCGCTCTACGAGGACGTCACGTCCCCACCCGGTGAGGCGCGGCTGAAGGTCTACCGCATCGGCCCGCCCCTCTCGCTCTCCGAGGTGCTGCCGATCCTCTCGACGACGGGCGTCGAGGTCGTCGACGAGCGGCCCTACCAGCTCGAGGGACTGGCCCGGGAGACGCACGTCTACGACTTCGGGCTGCGCTACCACCGGCCGCTGCCCGACCACGTGCGCGGGCTGTTCCAGGACACCATCGCGGCCGTGTGGAACGGCTACAACGAGAGCGACGGCTTCAACGCCCTCGTCCTCGCGGCCGGCCTCACCTGGCGGCAGGCCACGCTGCTGCGGGCCTACGCGAAGTACATGCGCCAGGGCGGTACGCCGTTCGCGCAGGACTACATCGAGGACGCCCTGCGCAACAACGTCGAGATCACCCGCTACCTCGTGCAGCTGTTCGAGGCGCGGTTCGACCCGGGCCGCTCGAGCAGGCCGGGGCGCACCGGCGACATCCCCGCGGAGAGCGAGGGTCGCCAGGCGAAGTGCTCCGACCTCGAGGAACGGATCGTGCACTCCCTCGACGAGGTGCGCAGCCTCGACCACGACCGCATCCTGCGCTCCTACCTGACCAACATCCGCGCGACCCTGCGCACCAACTACTTCACCACCGACGCCGACGGCCAGCCGCTGGACCGGTTGTCGCTCAAGCTGGACCCGTCCGCGATCCCGGACCTGCCGGCGCCGCGGCCCCGCTTCGAGATCTTCGTGTACTCGCCGAGGGTCGAGGGCGTGCACCTCCGGTTCGGTGCGGTCGCCCGCGGGGGCCTGCGCTGGTCCGACCGCCGCGACGACTTCCGCACCGAGGTGCTCGGCCTGGTCAAGGCGCAGATGGTGAAGAACACCGTGATCGTGCCGGTGGGCGCCAAGGGCGGGTTCTTCTGCAAGCAGCTGCCCGACCCGTCCGATCGCGAGGCCTGGATGGCCGAGGGGATCGCCTGCTACCGGTCCTTCATCTCCGGCCTGCTCGACCTCACCGACAACCTGGTCGAGAAGCCCGACGGGCGCGAGGTCGTGGCGCCGCGCAGCGTGGTGCGCCACGACGGCGACGATCCCTACCTCGTCGTCGCCGCCGACAAGGGCACGGCGACCTTCAGCGACATCGCCAACGCCGTCTCCGCCGACTACGACTTCTGGCTGGGCGACGCGTTCGCCTCGGGTGGCTCGGTGGGCTACGACCACAAGGCGATGGGGATCACCGCCCGTGGCGCCTGGGTCTCGGTGCGCCGGCACTTCCGCGAGATGGGGGTCGACTGCCAGAACGAGGACTTCACCTGCGTCGGCGTCGGTGACATGTCCGGCGACGTCTTCGGCAACGGGATGCTCTGCTCGGAGCACACCCGGCTGGTCGCCGCCTTCGACCACCGCGACATCTTCATCGACCCCACGCCCGACGCCGCGACGTCGTACGCCGAACGCCGCCGGCTGTTCGACCAGCCGCGCTCGTCGTGGCAGGACTACGACGCCTCGCTCATCTCCGCCGGGGGTGGCGTGTGGTCGCGCCAGGCGAAGTCGATCCCGATCAGCCCGCAGATGCGCGAGGCGCTCGGGCTGGGCAGCGACGTGATCCGGATGACGCCCGCCGAGCTGATGCGCGCGGTCCTGCTCGCCCCGGTCGACCTGCTCTGGAACGGC
Source organism: uncultured Actinomycetota bacterium (assembly GCA_963794725.1). Classification (GTDB taxonomy): domain Bacteria; phylum Actinomycetota; class Actinomycetes; order Propionibacteriales; family Nocardioidaceae; genus Marmoricola. The sequence goes on along the minus strand of CAWCFR010000019.1, from coordinate 44,865 downwards.
GGCATCGGCACCTACGTCAAGGCCGCCACCGAGACGCACGCCGAGGCGGGGGACAAGGCCAACGACGCGATCCGCGTCGACGGGGGCGACCTGCGGGTGGCCTGCGTGGGGGAGGGCGGCAACCTCGGCTTCACCCAGCTCGGCCGGATCGAGTACGCGCGATCGGGTGTCGACGGTGCCGGCGGGCGGATCGTCACCGACTTCATCGACAACTCGGCCGGTGTGGACACCTCCGACCACGAGGTCAACATCAAGATCCTGCTCGACCGCGTGGTGGCCGACGGCGACCTGACCACCAAGCAGCGCAACGAGCTGCTGGCCTCGATGACCGACGAGGTGGGCGCGCTGGTGCTCGCCGACAACTACGACCAGAACCTCGCCCTCGCCAACGCCTCCGCCGTGGCGCCCTCGCTGCTGCACGTGCACGAGGACTGGATGCGCTCGCTCGAGCGGACCGGCGTGCTGAACCGCGAGCTCGAGGGACTGCCCAGCCGTCGCGAGGTGGCGCGCCGGATCGACCGCAAGGAGGGCCTCACGGCTCCCGAGCTGTCGGTGCTGATGGCCTGGACCAAGATCGTGCTCGCCGAGGACCTCCTCGACAGCGAGCTGCCGGACGACCCGTTCCTGCGCTCCGAGCTGTTCTCCTACTTCCCGGCCAAGATGCGCCAGGGGTACCGCGGCCAGATGGAGCAGCACCAGCTGCGCCGGGAGATCGTGGTCACCCAGGTGGTCAACCAGCTGGTCAACAACGCCGGCATGACCTACTTCCACCGGCTCGCGGGCGAGACCTCGGCGACCACGGCCGAGCTGACCCGGGCCAACTTCGTCGCGCGCGAGATCTACGGCGCCGGCCGGCTGCAGCGGCAGATCGCCTCGTTCGACAACCAGATCGGCGCGGACGTGCAGACGCACATGCGCCTGGAGCTGCGCACGCTGGTCGAGCGCGCGTCCCGGTGGCTGCTGAACAGTCGCCGGGCCTCCACCGAGGCCGAGCAGGTCGTCGACGAGTTCGAGGTGGTCGTGGAGAAGGTGGCCGCCGAGCTGCCGAACCTGCTGACCGGTCGCGAGCTGGCCGCCTTCGAGGAGCGCCGGGACAAGCTGGTCGGCCGTGGCGTGCCCGAGGACCTCGCGGTGCGGGTCGCGGTCTGCCCACCGGCGTACATGATCCTCGGGATGGTGGAGACCGCCGCCCGTGACGACCGTGACCCGATGGAGGTCGCCCGGGTGCACTTCGAGGTCGGCGAGCGCCTCGGCCTCCCGCTCCTGGTCGCGCGGATCCTCGCCCTGCCGCGCAACGACCGGTGGCAGACGATGGCCCGGGCCGCCCTGCGCGACGACCTGCACGCCGTGCACGCCCAGCTGACCGCCGCCACGCTCGCCGGCCACCCCCCGCCCGAGCAGGAGGCCGAGAAGGCGGTGCGCACCCTGGAGGAGATCTGCTCCGAGGAGGAGAGCGACCTCGCGCGGCTCTCGGTGGCCCTCCGCGTGGTGCGCACCCTGCTCTGAGGACACGCGGCGAGCCGGGAGGATCAGCTCTTCTTCTTGGCCGGGTGGGCCCGGACCCCGAGCGGCTCGGCGAAGGCGACGATGTTGCTGGTGTAGGTGCTGCCGGTCCAGCCGGTGCAGGTGACCAGGACCAGCCGGTTGGACTCGCGCTTCTGGCCGAACAGGCTGGCCGACTGCCGGGCGAGCTGCGGGCTTGGTCAGGGTGACGACCTTGGTGGTCCGGTAGACCATCGTGCCGTGCGGGGTGACCACGCGGACGACGTTGCCGGGGTGCAGCTGGCCGAGGCGGTTCATCACGCCGCCGCCGGTGTGCACGGTGTGGCCGGTCAGCACGGTCTGGCCGTGGTCGTTGCCGGGACGGACGCTGCGCCGCCACCAGCCGACCTCGGTGGCGTCCTCGGGCGGGTCGAGGACGTTCTGCGCGTTCACCTCGATCGGCTTGATGTGCGCGTGGATCTTCAGCGCCGGGACGACGAGCTCGATCGGCTTCGAGGGCGAGGCGAGCGGGCGGAACGCGGGGTCCTTGCCCGAGGGCATCAGGTAGGCGACCGCCACCACGGCGCCGAGCAGGAGCAGCACCAGGCCACTGCTGAATGCGGACTTCTTGCCGGTCATGTCGTCACCCTCCCCGGTGCCGAGCTCAGCCGACGACGCGTCGGATGCCGACGACCGCGGACCCGACCAGGCCGAGGCCGGCCAGCGCCATCAGCGCCCAGGTCGAGGCGTCGATCCCGTGGTCGGACGTGGTGCCGGGCATCGTGGCCAGGCCGGCGGAGACGCCGGTCGGGGTCGCGGCCTTGGGCGGGCTCACGGCGGGTGTGGCCGCCTGCGGCGGGGAGACGGCGGCGGAGGCGACCGGGGCGCAGGCGGCGTTGCCGATCTGCAGGTTCGCCAGCGGGTTGCCGTTCAGCTGCGCCTTCGGCGGCCGGGAGCACGTCGACGTTCAGCGCGCGCACCTTGATCGAGTCGGTGGCGGGGTACGGGTCCTGCTGGTTGAGGGTGACGTCGAGCAGGTTCTGCTCGAGCGGGCGCGAGGTTCTTCTCGATCTGGTCGTGGATGTTGGTGACAGATGTGGTCTCGGATCTGGTCCGATGACGCCTCTGGAGCTGGCTGCGTCTGACCTCCCAGTGAGTGACTGGAGGTCGGTCTCGACGGCGTCCAGGACGAGCGTTGACGACCTTGCTGAGGTCGGTGGTCAGGTGGGTGTTCGGATCCGGGTTGGATCGGGAAGTCCAGCAAGGTGACGTCCTGCCCGACCGCCGCTCAGGGCGATCCTGGCGTTCGGTCGAGCGTCGCGGAGCCGGTGGCCTGCCGTCCGTCGGCGGTGCAACGACCCTCGATCATGCCGAGGTCGACGACCAGGCCGGAGTCCCCGAACTGGCCTGCCGCCTGGTCGAGCCCTTGCTGGATCGCCGTCGTCAGGCTGGCCTGGCCGCCCGAGATCGCTGCCAGCAGGGCAGCGGAGCCCGGGACCTGGCTCAGGGCGTCGGTGATGGCGGAGGCGGAGTTCGCGCTGAGCAGGGACTTGAGGTCGAGCGAACCCAGTGAGCCGGTGATGTTGTCGCCGGGCGTCAGGCAGCTGGAGTCGCCGATGGTGATGGCCGCCCTCGCCGTCGCCGGCGAGTCCGGCGCACGCGGCCGAGCAGTCGGCGCCGGCGGTGGCCTCCTGGGCGAGCACACCCAGCTTGAAGCTGTCCTGGGCCGGCTGCGGGAAGGCGGGCTTGATCTCCCCGGTCTTGGTCTCCTTGCCGTTCTCGTACTTGGCGGTCGACGAGTGCCGGTGCCCTGGGCGTCCTGGTCAGCGAGCTTGATCGTCAGCGGCGTTGGCCCCTGCTTGGTTGTCCGGTCGCGGCAGCTCGCTGGCGACATGGCCAGCAGGCCGAGTCCGAGTGCGCCGACGGCGGCGGTGAGACGAAGGCGGGTGCGAGCCACGGGTGTTTCCTCCCCAGTTCCAGCGCACGTGCGGGGGCACGTACAGGCTGTTCAACTGGTGAGATGCCCCGAAGTTACGCGGGTTGAAACCACCCGATCAGATGCCGGTCAGCTGGCCTTCTTCGCCTGCTTCTTCGCGGCGGCCTTCTTGGTCGACTTCTTGGCGGTCTTCTTCTTCGCCGAGGCCTTGGCCGGCTTCTCGTCGTCGGTCTTCTCCCCGCGTGCCGACTTGGCCGCGTCGACGCTGCGCTGCAGGGCAGCGAGCAGGTCGACGACCTCGCCGGAGGACTTCTTCGCCACGGGCGCGGCCTTGACCTCGCCGCCCTCGATCTTGGCCTTGACCAGCGCGGCCACGGCCTCGCGGTAGTCGTCCTCGTACTCGTCGGCGTCGAAGTCGCCGGCGAGGGTGTCCACGAGCATCGTGGCCATCTTCACCTCGGCGGGCTTGGCGTCGGAGGTGTCGACCGAGGCGAAGTCGGGGCTTCGGATCTCGTCGGGCCACATCATCGTCTGCATCACGATCACGTCGTCGCGCACGCGCAGCACCGCCAGCGACATCCGGTTGCGCAGCGAGACGGTGACCAGGGCCATCCGGTCGGCGGCCTCGAGGGCCTCCCGCAGGAGCGCGTACGGCTTGGCGCCGGTCTTCTCGGGCTCGAGGTAGTAGCTCTTCTCGAACAGCATCGGGTCGATCTGCTCGCTCGGCACGAACTTCTCGACGCTGATCTCGCGGCTGCTCTCGGCGGGCAGCGAGTCCATGTCCTCGTCGGTGAGGATGACCATCTCGCCGTCCTCGGTCTCGTAGCCCTTGGCGATGTCGGCGTACTCGACCTCTTCGCCGTCGATGGCTGCAGACCCGCTGGTAGCGGATCCGGCCGCCGTCCTTGGCGTGCACCTGCCGGAACGAGACGTCCTTGCTCTCGGTCGCGGAGTACAGCTTCACCGGGACGCTGACCAGGCCGAAGGAGACGGCACCCTTCCAGATTGCACGCATGTGATCAAGGATGCCGCATTCGCTGCGAGAATGCCCAGCGTGCTGCCGATGCTCGCCACCCGGGGCGACCACGTCCCCGCTGGGTCCGACTGGATCCACGAGGTCAAGTGGGACGGCATGCGGGTGCTGGCCGACCGCACCGCGAGGGGCCTCCGGATCTGGTCGCGCAACGAGAACGACGCCACCCCTGCCTTTCCCGAGCTGCACGGGCTCGCCGACGTCGCCGAGGACTTCCTGATCGACGGGGAGGTCGTGGCGCTGGGGGAGGGGATCCCGACGTTCGGGGCGCTGCAGGACCGGCTGCACGTCCGCGACGTCACCCGCGCGCGACGGCTCGCCGAGAGCAACCCGGTGACCCTGATCGCCTTCGACCTGCTGCGCCTCGACGGGGTCGACCTGTGCGACCGCCCGCTGTCCGAGCGACGCGAGCGGCTGCTGGCCCTGGGCCTGGACGACGTCGCGTGGCAGGTGCCCCCGACGTACGACGACGGGCAGATGCTGCTGGACGCCGCGGAGCAGCAGGGCCTCGAGGGGATCGTGAGCAAGCGGCTGTCCTCGCGCTACCGCCCCGGCCTGCGCACCCGCGAGTGGCTGAAGTTCCCGATCCGGCCGACCGCGAGCTACGTCGTCGGCGGCTACCGCCACGAGATCGGCTCGGACTCGCGCGTCGGCGCCGTGCTCGTGGGCGAGCCCACTGCTGACGGACTGCTGTTTCGGGGCCGGGTCGGGAGCGGTATCGCGGGCAAGGCCGGCCGCCTCCTGGCCGACCTGCTGGTGCCGCTGGCCGTCGACCGGTCGCCGTTCAGCGAGGTGCTGCCGCGCCTCGACCGCGAGGGCACGGTGTGGGTGAGCCCGGTGGTCGTGGCCGACGTGCAGTTCCTGCGCCTCACACGCGACGGCCGGCTGCGCCAACCGGCGTACCGTGGCGTCCGCACCGACCTGACCCCCGCGGACCTGGAGCCCTCGTGAGTCTTCGACTGATCCCCGCCCTGGCCCTCGGCCTCCTGCTGACCGGTGCGATCGCGCCGTCGCCGGCCGAGGCGTCGTCGTACACCGTCCTCGACGGGGTGCGGGTCGCCCTGCCCGCCGGGAGCACCCAGGTGGTCACGGTCAACCACACGCACCGCTGGCACGCCCGGATCACGCTCTGGGAGCGCAACGCCGCCGGCTGGCACAAGGTCGTGCGCACCCTTCGCGGCCGCACCGGCTACGGCGGGCTGGTCGCCGGCAACCGTCGCCACCAGGGCAACGGGTCGACGCCCCTGGGCACCTACGGGCTGCTCAGCGCCTTCGGCACGCACGCGCGCTCGGGCAGCTGGGCGCTGCCGTACCGCCAGATCCGCCCGGGCGACTACTGGGTGGAGGACAACGGCTCGGCGTACTACAACCGCTACCGCAACAAGGCCCAGGGTGGCTTCCGCTGGTGGCTGCGATCCGGTCAGGACACCTCCGAGCGGCTCGCGGACTTCCCCACGCAGTACGAGTACGCGATCAACACCGGCTTCAACCTCCAGCAGGTGCGCCACCGCGGCGCCGGCATCTTCTTCCACGTCAACGGCCGCGGCGCCACCGCCGGCTGCGTCTCGGCGCCGCGCTGGTTCCTGCGTACGGCGATGGCACGGCTCGACCCGGCGCGGGTGCCCGTGATCGCGATCGGGCGCTAGCGGTGCCGCCCTCGGGCAAGGAGCAGCGGACCGAGACACCCGTCGAGGTCGAGGGGCACCGGATCACCCTGGTGAACCTCGAGAAGGTGATGTACCCGCGCACCGGCACCACCAAGGCCGAGGTGCTCAACTACTACGCCCAGGTCGCCGACGTGATGCTGCCGCACCTGCGCGACCGGGCCGTCACCCGGATCCGCTGGCCGCACGGCACCGCGGACATGTCGTTCTTCGAGAAGAACGCCCCGGCCGGGACGCCGAAGTGGGTCCGCACCGCCACCGTCCCCACCACCGGCAGCCGCACCGAGTCAGGGGAGGCGGGGGAGCTGACCTTCCCGGTCATCGACGACCTCGCGACGCTGACCTGGGCGGTCAACCTCGCGGCCCTCGAGCTGCACGTGCACCAGTGGACGGTCACCAAGCGCGGGCGCACCCGCAACCCGAACCGGCTGGTGGTCGACCTCGACCCCGGCGACCCTGCGGGGCTGATGGAGTGCTCGCAGGTGGCGCTGCTCGTGCGTGAGCGGCTCGCCGACGACGGGCTCGAGGCCGTGCCGGTGACGAGCGGGTCGAAGGGCATCCACGTCTACGCCAAGCTCGATGCGAAGCGCACGAGCAACGAGGTGCGCGACTACGCCAAGGAGATCGCCGAGGAGCTCGAGTCCTCGCACAAGTCGCTGGTCGTCTCCCAGATGACCAAGGCCCGGCGTGGCGGCAAGGTCTTCCTCGACTGGTCGCAGAACGTCGGCGCGAAGACCACCATCTCGCCGTACTCCCTGCGCGGGCGCGAGCTGCCCACCGTGGCGGCCCCGCGCACGTGGGCGGAGATCGAGGAGGGCGCCGAGGACCCGCTGGCACTGGAGCACCTGCGCTTCGAGGAAGTGCTCGAGCGGGTCCAGGACGAGGGCGACCTGGCCGCTGACCTGCTGTAGCGCCGGGAATTGGAACGTCCGCCGCTCCCGAGACACGGCGGACCATCCACTAGTTATCTGCCCGGCTTGTCCGTTCCCAAACCTGTTGGACACCGTTCCTTCTGCCGCCGTGCGTCGTTGGTGGGGCATGACGGAGATCAGCAGACGGGCCCTCATCGGTGGAGCAGCAGTGGGCGCGGGTGCCCTCACGCTCGGATTGAGCGAGGGCGCCGCCGAGGCCGCCACCTTGCAGGGGTCGCTGCCGGCCAGCGTCGACGTGGTCGTGGTCGGAGGCGGGATCTCCGGTCTCGTGGCCGCCCGTCAGGTCGCCCGCAGCGGGCGTTCGGTGCTCGTCGTCGAGGCGCGTGACCGGGTCGGCGGGCGGGTGCTCAACCACACCTTGAAGTCCGGCGCGACCATCGAGTCCGGCGGCGCGTTCATCGGCCCCACCCAGGACCACATCGCCGCGCTCGCCGCGGAGCTGAAGGTCCCGACGTTCCTGGAGTACAACACCGGCAAGAGCGTCTACAACTCCTCCGGGCCCCTCGGTCGCCAGGAGTACGACGGCACCGTGCCGCCCGACCCGACGATCCTCCCGGACGCCGCGATCCTGCAGTACCAGCTCGACCAGTGGGCCTCCGAGATCGACGTCAACGCGCCCTGGAACCACCCGCGCGCCAAGGAGTGGGACTCCCAGACGCTCGGCCAGTACATCCGGGCCAACGCGATCAACAAGGACGGCATCGAGACCCTGATCAAGTGCTGGACCCAGCCGGGCTTCGGCGCCGACCCCGACCAGCTCTCGCTGCTGTTCGTGATCTTCTACTGCGCCTGCTCGGGCAACGAGACCACCAAGGGCACCTTCGAGCGCAACAGCGACACCAAGGACGGCGCCCAGGAGCGGCGCTTCGTCGGCGGCTCGCAGCTGATCCCGCTGCGGCTGGCCTCCCAGCTCGGCTCGCGGGTCGCGCTGAACGCCGCCGTCTCGAAGATCGACCAGAGCAGCACCGGTGCCGTCGTCCACACCGCCCGCGGCAACGTGAAGGCGAAGCGTGTCATCGTCGCCGTACCGCCCGAGCTCGCGCGCGCCATCACCTTCGCCCCGGCCCTCCCGGCGCGGCACAAGGCGCTGTTCGACCACATGAACATGGGCGACCTGATGAAGTGCGACGCCGTCTACTCCAAGCCGTTCTGGCGCGACGCCGGGCTCAACGGGTTCGGGATCAGCGACCACGGCGCCGTCCGCGCTGCCTTCGACAACACCCCGTCCAACAACTCCCCGGGTGTCCTGCTGGCCTTCGTCGGCGGGTCGACCTGGAAGCAGTACGGCCTGCAGACGCTGGCCGCCCGTCGTGCCGCGGTGCTGAAGGGCTTCGCGGAGATGTTCGGCGACCAGGCGCTCAAGCCGATCGAGTACGTCGAGCACGACTGGACCAAGGAGCAGTGGACGAAGGGAGCCCCCGTGGCGATCCTCGCCCCCGGCACCCTGACCACCTGGGGCAAGGAGATCCGCGTCCCGCACGGCCGCGTCCACTGGGCCGGCACCGAGACCGCGACGTACTGGACCGGCTACATGGACGGCGCCGTCCGCGCCGGCGAGCGCTCCTCCGCCGAGGTGCTCAAGGCCCTGTAGCCGCGATCGACGGGGCTACTGCACGACCGCGAGCACGCCGGCGACGAGGAAGCCGAGCACGGTCAGCAGGCCGACGGACTTGCCGCCGTGCTGGAACGCCTCGGGCATCATCGAGTCGGCGAGCATCGTCAGCACGGCACCGCCGGCGAAGGCCTCCGCCTTCAGCCCGACCCCTGAGAGGTTGTCGGCCAGGACGAAGCCGAGCACGGCCGCGATCCCGCAGGCGAGCGTGAGCGCACCCCACATGGCCGTGATGCGTCGGTCGGAGGTGCCGGCGTCATGCAGGCTGGTGGTGCCGGCAAGGCCCTGGGGAATGTTGGAGATGAAGATCGCAGCCACGAACGCCCAGCTGATCGATCCGCCCACGGCCAGGGTGATGCCGAGGATGAACGCCTCCGGGATCCCGTCGAGCAGCGCGCCGAGGAACATCGCGGCGCCGGACCCGTCCTCGTCGGAGCCCGCGATCGCGCCGCGGTCGTGGCCCCCGCCCTGATCGATGATCCGGTCTCCGACGTAGTAGATCAGCGCCCCGAGGAGGAACGAGGTCCCGACAGCCAACCCGTGCTCGAGGCTGGACTCCGGCATCGAGCTCGTAGGCGACGGCGCTGAGCATGGTCCCGGCACCGAAGCCCATCATCAGTCCGGTCGCCTTGCGCGACTTCTCCATCGGGCCGGCGAGCAGCTGGCCGAGGTAGAGCGACGCCGAGGAGAACAGTCCCCACGCCAGCGCTGCCCAGATGCTCATCCCTACCTCCAGCTCGCCCGGACCGTACCCGCTCGGCACCCACGTCACCCGTCGCGTAGGCACGGTATTCGCTGGGCTAGAGCGCATCCTAGGTGGGGGAGTAATTCCCACTGTAACAAGAGGGCGAGAGCGCCCAACGGAGGTAAGCCATGAGAGCCAAGTATCTGGCAGTCCCGGCGATCGCGCTGTGCATGGTCGGGCGTCGGGATTCACCAACAGCGCGGACGCGTCCGCCAAGGCGAAGACGAAGGTCACGATCCACGCGGAGAACACCGACCTGTCCGGCACCGTGAAGAGCAAGAAGCCGTACAAGTGCGCCGCCAACCGCACGGTGCTGCTCGTGCAGCAGATCGGCAAGCGTGGCGGCGGCAACGACAAGGTGATCGCCTAGACACCGCGTCCTCGAGGGCGTCGTCTACCGCTGGTCGACCGGGAACACCGGGATCGAGGGCAAGTTCTACGCCAAGGTAAGACCACCCACCAGTGCAAGGGCGACACGAGCAAGACCGTCCGCGCCACGCGCTCCGACTGATCCAACCGTTCCGGCGACGGCGCACGGGGACGGCTCGGACCATCTCCCGTCCGCCGAGCCGGGCGTCACGAGGCGTCATCGCAGGGCCGGTTGTGCACCTCTGAGACGGGTGTGGCGACGTTGTCCACAGGCTGATCGGCGCTGGTTTGACCGACGCAATTTCTCGGGGTACGACGGCCTCATGTCGGTGGATGTGTCGGGCACGCCGTCGGTCGACCTTGTCGGCGACCTGGACGAGCAGGTGCGCTCCGTCGTACGCCGTGAAGGCGTCGACCCGCAGCTCGACACCGCCCGCGTTCGTCGCATCGCCGAGCAGGTCGTCCGCGCCCACGACGAGCGCAGCCTCACCGGCGTGGTCGCCCCGGTGCCCGACCCGCAGGGCGTGGTCGGCGAGCTCGTCGCGCGCGTCGCCGGGTTCGGCCCGCTCCAGCACCTCCTCGACGACCCGGAGGTCGAGGAGATCTGGATCAACGACCCCAGCCGCGTCTTCGTCGCGCGGCAGGGTCGCCACGAGCTGACCAACGTGATCCTCACCCAGGCACAGGTGCAGGAGCTCGTGGAGCGGATGCTGAAGTCCAGCGGGCGTCGCATCGACCTCTCCCAGCCGTTCGTCGACGCGATGCTCCCTGCCGGTCACCGCCTGCACGTGGTGCTCGAAGGCATCAGTCGGGACTTCGCGGCCGTCAACATCCGCAAGTTCGTCCTCAAGGCAGCCCGGCTCAGCGACCTCGTCAGCCTCGGGTCGCTGCCGACCGGCGCCGCGAAGTTCCTCGAGGCCGCCGTGCTGGCCGGTCAGAACATCCTGGTCGCAGGTGGGACGCAGGCCGGGAAGACCACCTTCTTGAATTGCCTGGCAGCGGCCGTCCCGGGCGGCGACCGGATCATCTCGGCCGAGGAAGTCTTCGAGCTGCGCTTCTCCCACCCGGACTGGGTCGCGCTGCAGACCCGGCAGGCCGGGCTCGAGGGCACCGGCGCCGTCACCTTGCGGGACCTGGTCCGCGAGGCGCTGCGGATGCGGCCGACCCGGGTGATCGTCGGCGAGGTCCGCGGTGCCGAGTGCCTCGACCTGCTGCTCGCCCTGAACGCCGGTCTGCCCGGCATGGCCACGCTGCACGCCAACAGCGGCCGCGAGGCGTTGGTCAAGCTGTGCACCCTGCCGCTCCTGGCGGGCGAGAACATCTCCGCGCGGTTCGTCGTGCCCACGGTTGCGAGCTCGGTCGACCTCGTCGTCCACCTCGGCCTCGACCAGCACGGCGTACGACGTGTCAACGAGATCGTCGCCGTCCCCGGCCGGGTGGAGCACGACATCGTCGAGACGGAGCCCGTCTTCGTCCGCGAGGCCGGAGACCTCGTCCACACGGGTGGTCTGCCGACCCGGCTCGAGTCCTTCGAGCGGGTCGGCGTCGACGTGCACCGGCTGCTGCGCGAGGCCGACTGATGGGACCGGTCATCGGGTTGCTGTTCGGGCTGGGCCTGCTGCTCGTCTGGTCCTCGACCTGGGCACCGGCACCTCGTCAGCCGCCGCGAGCCGTGGCTGCGGCCGCTCGCCCAGTCGGCCGGCCTCGGCGAGATGCGACCCGGCGGCTTCGTGCTCGTCTGCGTCGTCTCCGGACTCACCGCGACGCGTGCTCGTCCTGGTCGCCTCCCGGACGCTGCCGGTGGCCCTGGCGTTCGGCGCCATGGGTGGCTACCTGCCGATCGCGGTGCTCAAGGGTCGCGCCCGCCGTCGCACACGCGAGCTGGCAGAGGTGTGGCCGGAGGCGGTCGACAACCTCGCCTCTGCGGTCCGGGCCGGGATGTCCCTGCCCGAGGCGCTGTCGGCGCTGGGAGAGCGCGGGCCCGAGACGCTGCGCGCGGCCTTTCGCTCCTTCGCGCTCGACTACCAGGTGAGCGGGCGCTTCTCCGACTGCCTCGACCGGCTCAAGGAGCGGCTGTCCGACCCGGTCGGCGACCGCGTGGTGGAGAGCCTCCGGGTCGCCCGCGAGGTCGGTGGCGGGGATCTCGGGCGGTTGCTGCGCAGCCTCTCGGGCTTCCTGCGCGACGACGCGCGCACGCGCTCCGAGCTGGAGTCGCGCCAGTCGTGGACCGTCAACGGCGCCCGGCTCGCGGTCGCCGCACCGTGGCTGGTCCTCCTGCTGCTCTGCTTCCAGCCCGAGGTCATCCATCGCTACGCCACCGGGGCGGGCGTCGCGATCCTGCTCGGGGGCGCCGCTGCCTGCGTGGTCGCCTACCGGCTCATGGTGCGTATCGGCCGGCTACCGACCGAACGGCGGATCCTCTCGTGAGCCCCTTCGTCGGCCAGTGGTGGGTGCCGTGTTGGGCGCGGTGCTCGGCGCCGGTCTGTGGCTGTGCGCCGTGGCCGTGCTCGATGCGCGCCGGACCCCGCTCGAGGTGCGCGTGCTCCCGTACCTCCGCGACCTGCCGCGTCCCGCGACACTGCCGCCACCTGCCGGCGGCGCGGACAACGCGTTCGTCGGCGTGTTCGGGCCGTTGCTCCAGGGCGCCGGCAATGTGGTCGAGCGCGTCCTCGGCGGCGCCGCGTCGGTCCGGAGGCGACAGGTGCGAGCCGGCCAGGAGCCGGACGTCGCCCGGTTCCGCGTCGAGCAGGTGATCTGGGGTCTCGGCGCGTTCGCCGCTGTCGCCGTACCGTCCGCGCTCCTGGCCGCTGCCTCGCCGGAGCGCGCGGTCCCGCTCTTGATCTTCTGCCTGATCGCCTTCGCCGTCGGCGTGCTCCTGCGCGAGAACCGGCTGACCGCCCAGGTCGCCCAGCGGGAGCGGCTGATCCTGGAGGAGTTCCCCACCGTGGCCGAGCTCCTGGCCCTGGCCGTGGCAGCAGGGGAGGGGCCGGTGGCTGCGCTCGACCGTGTCGTACGTCGCACGCACGGCGAGCTGTCCGCCGAGCTCGCCGAGCGTGCTCGCGCAGGTACGCACGGGCACACCCATCGCCCGCGCCTTCGACGACCTGGCCGCGCGGTCCGGGCTACCGGTCGTCTCGCGCTTCGCGGAGGGCATCGCCATCGCCATCGAACGTGGCACTCCGCTCGCCGAGGTGCTGCACGCGCAGGCGGGCGACGTCCGCGAGGCCGGCCGACGGGCGTTGATCGAGTCGGGAGCCCGACGCGAGGTCCTGATGATGGTGCCCGTCGTGTTCCTCGTGCTCCCCGTGGTCGTGATCTTCGCGTTCTGGCCGGGCCTGGTCGGCCTGCGCCTGGTCGTGCCCTGAAAGACGTCGAGGAGAAGAGGTAGAGATGCGCAACGTCATCCGACGCTGGCGACGAGACGAACGTGGTGACGTGCCCGGGTGGGTGCTGATCACCGTGATGACCGCCGGCCTCGTGGCCGGCCTGTGGGCGATCGCCGGGTCGCAGCTCGGGGCGATGCTGCGTGCTGCGCTCTCGTCCGTCACCGGCTGAGCGAGCCCGCCGCGACGAGCGTGGGGCGGCCGTCGTCGACTTCGTGCTCGTCAGCCTGGTGCTCGTGCCCCTGGTGCTCGGCCTGATCCAGGTCGGGCTGGTCCTGCACGTGCGCAACACCCTCGCGGCGGCCGCCACGGAGGGCGCGCGCTACGGCGCCACGATCGACCGCAGTCCTGCCGACGGCGCCGCTCGCACCCGCCGGCAGATCGACGAGGCCCTGGCCTCCCGGTATGCCGGTGACATCGACGCCACCCGCACCTCGGTCGGCGGTGTCCCGACCGTCGTCGTCACCGTCCGGGCCGACGTACCGCCGCTCGGGCTGTGGGGACCCGGGGTCGGACTCTCCGTGACGGGCCACGCGGTGGCGGAGACAGCGCCGTGACCCGGCCACCGTCGCGCAACGAGGACGGGACCGCGATCGTCGAGTTCGTCTGGCTGGCGATCCTCCTGCTCGTGCCGCTGCTCTACGTCGTCCTGGCCGTCTTCGATGCCCAGCGGGCTGCCTACGCGGCCTCGGCCGCTGCTCGCTCCGCCGGCCGCGCGTTCGTGACCGCTCCCGACCAGGCGTCCGCCTACGCCCGGGCGCGCGAGGCCGTTCGACTGGCCTACGCCGACCAGCGCCTGGACGACGCCCCCAGCGTGACGATCACCTGCCGGCCCGACCCCAGGCAGTGCCTGACTCCGGGTTCCGTGGTGCGCGCCGAGGTGCACTCGTCGGTCGCCCTGCCGCTGATGCCGGCCGTCCTCGGCTCCGAGGCGCCCGCGATCACCGTCGAGTCCGAGCACGAGGCGCCGTACGGCACCTTCCGCGAGGCCCGGCCATGAGGTCTCGACTCCGCTCGACCAACGACGGGCTCCGCTCGACCAACGACGAGCGCGGCTCGGTGACGCCGCTGATCATCGGCTTCACGGTCGTCGTGGCGCTGCTCGTGGGCGTCGTCGTCGACGCCTCGGCCGCCTTCCTGCGGCGCCAGGGACTCGACTCGGCCGCCGACGCCGCGGCGCTGGCGGCCACGGACGGCCTCCAGGGCGAGCAGGTCTACACCCACGGCCTCGGGCGTCGGGCAGAGATCGATCCGGTGGCAGCGCGGCGCTACGTCGCCGCCTACGTCTCCTCCAGCGGCATCCAACGGCGCTTCCCGGGCCTCGACTACGTCGTCACCACCACGGCCGACACGGTGGTCGTGCGGATGGTGGCGCCGACGGACCTCCCCCTGCGTGTGCCGGGCGTGGGCCCGGGTGCTCGTCAGTGGCGGCTGCCTCGGTCATCGAGCACCGCGAGCACCTTCAGGTGGAACATCGAGGTTGAACGTTCAACGACTGATCACCGCCGAGTGGACGCCTGATGGCAGACCCGTAATCTGTTCCCTTGTGGCAGCCACCGACTTCGACTCCGAGATCAAACAGCTCCAGGCGACCATGAAGACCATCGGGTCTGTCCTGGACCTCGACGCCATGCGCAAGGAGATCGCGGACCTCGGCGAGCAGGTGGCGGCCCCCGACCTCTGGGACGACCAGGCCAACGCGCAGCGCGTCACCGGCCGCCTCTCCGTGCTGCAGCACGACCTCGATCGGTTCACCGCCCTCGAGAGCCGCCTCGACGACCTCGAGGTGATGGTCGAGCTCGCCGCCGAGGAGGACGACACCGAGGCCGCGGCCGAGACCGAGGCCGAGCTCAAGAGGCTCCTCCAGTCGGTCGAGCAGCTCGAGGTGCGCACCCTGCTGTCCGGTGAGTACGACGCCCGCGAGGCGATCGTCTCGATCCGCTCCGGCGCCGGTGGCGTCGACGCGGCCGACTTCGCCGAGATGCTGATGCGGATGTACACGCGCTGGGCGGAGCGCAACAAGTACCCCGTCGAGGTCTTCGACACCTCGTACGCCGAGGAGGCCGGCCTGAAGAGCGCCACCTTCGCGATCCACGCGCCCTACGCCTACGGCACCCTGTCGGTCGAGGCCGGCACCCACCGCCTCGTCCGGATCAGCCCCTTCGACAACCAGGGGCGTCGCCAGACCAGCTTCGCGGCCGTCGAGGTCGTCCCGGTGCTCGAGCAGACCGACGAGATCGAGATCCCGGACGAGGACATCCGTACCGACGTCTACCGCTCCGGCGGCCCGGGTGGCCAGTCGGTGAACACCACCGACTCCGCCGTACGACTCACCCACATCCCGACCGGTGTCGTGGTGAGCTGCCAGAACGAGAAGTCGCAGCTGCAGAACAAGGCCAGCGCCATGGTCGTGCTCAAGGCCAAGCTGCTCGCGCTGAAGAAGGCCGAGGAGAAGGCGCAGCTCGACGAGATGCGCGGCGACGTGCAGGCGAGCTGGGGCGACCAGATGCGCAACTACGTGCTCAACCCGTACCAGATGGTCAAGGACCTGCGCACCGACTACGAGGTCGGCAACCCGCAGGCGGTCTTCGACGGCGAGATCGACGGCTTCCTCGAGGCCGGGATCCGCTGGCGCGTCGGCGCCGAGGCCGCGGCCGCCAACTAGCCTCTGCCCGACTCAGAAGCTCTCGGGCGGGGTGAACTGGCTCGCCGTGAACACCGCACCCTGCGGGTCGCGGAGCACGGCCTGACGGGTCCAGTCGTCCTCGGTGCGAGCCAGCACCGTCGCGCCGAGTGACTCCGCCGTCGACGCCGCCTCGTCGCGGTCGGCGACCGTGAAGGTGACGTGCCAGTGCGGGCCGAGGTCGCCGGCGGGAGCCAGCCCGCCGATCACGTCGGCGAAGCCGGGCGGGGCCGAGGCCTGGCGCTCGTGGATGCCGGGGTCGACGGTGGCGGCCAGGTGGTCGCCGTACCCGGGGACCTGGATCATCGTCGCGAAGCCGAGGTCCACGAAGACCCAGCCGAACACCGAGCCGTAGAACCGCTTCGCGCCCTCGGGATCGTCGGTGTGCAGGTCGCTGAAGTTCCACGCCCCCGGCAGGTTGCTGACCTGCGCGCCGAGGCGACGCTTCGCCCGCCACAACCGGATCGGGACGCCGGCGTTGTCCTCGACGGTGGCGTTCCAGCCGCCCTCGCCGGCCTGCTCCACCGGGTCGACCAGCCGGCCGCCGGCGCCCTCGACCGCCGCGATGGTCTGCTCGAGGTCGTCGACGGCGACGTAGGTGCTCCACCGGTTCAGCGCACTCTCGCGCTGCGGCGGCGGCCCGCCGAGTCCGGCGGCGTCCTCTCCGTCGAGCTGGGCGATCAGGTACGGCGGCACGCCCGGTGGCGTGGCCGTCGTGAAGGTCCAGTCGAAGAGGCCGGCGTAGAAGTCCTGCGCGGCGTCGAGGTCGTCGACCTCGAGGTCGATCCAGGAGGTGACGCCGGCGGGGTAGGTGCGTTCCCGAGTCATGCGGCCACGCTAGGAGCGGCCACCGACAGCCTTCTCGAGCTCGGCCTTGCTCATCGAGGAGCGACCCTCGATGTTCTTCTTCCTGGCCTCCTCGTAGAGCTGCGCCTTCGTCCGGCCACCGGAGCCCTGGTGCGAGCGCAGCCCGCCGCGCCGGCCGGAGGAGATGTCGTCCGTGGAGGTCTTGCTGGCCTCCGCCGACTCACCCGCCCGCGCACGCTCCTTGTTCACCGTGCGCGCCGCGATCTCCTCGGCGGTGTCCTCGCTGCGGCCCTGGTCCTCCAGGCCCTCCTTGATGTGCTCGAACTGCCGCTCGCGCTTCTCGCTCCACGCCTTCGGCATGCTGCCTCCTTCGTCCGGTCCTGAGGTACGACGTACCCACTCAGCGCGTCGGATCCTCGGAGACCCGGACCAGGAGCTTGCCGAAGTTGCGGCCCGTGAGCAGCCCGCGGAACGCCTCGGGGTGGCCTCGAGCCCCTCCACGACGTCCTCGCGGTAGCGGACCGACCCGTCGGCCACCCACCCCGTCATGTCGCGCACGAAGTCGCGGCCGTGGCTGTGGGTGAACTCGCCCTGGATGAAGCCCCGCACCCGCAGGCTCTTGGTCAGCACCAGCTTCATGAAGCCGGGCAGCCGGTCGATCCCCTCCGGCTGTCGAGGTGGCGTTGTAGTCCGCGACCAGGCCGCACACCGGCACCCGGCCGTAGAGGTTCATGTGTCGCAGCACCTCGCGCGCGACCGGCCCGCCGACGTTCTCGAAGTAGACGTCGACCCCGTCGGGCACGGCCGCCGCCAGGTCGTCGGCGAAGGTGGGGGAGCGGTGGTCGAGGGCGGCGTCGAAGCCGAACTCCTCCGTCAGCGCACGGCGCTTCTCCTCGCCGCCGGCGATGCCGACCGCGCGGGCTCCCTTGAGCTTCGCGATCTGCCCGACCGCCGAGCCGACCGGTCCGGTGCCCGCCGCGACCACGACGGTCTCGCCCGGTTGCGGCTGGCCGATCTCGAGCAGGCCGGCGTACGCCGTGAAGCCGGGCATGCCCAGCACGCCGAGGGCCGTCGAGACCGGTACCGCCGACGGGTCGATCCTGCGCAGCCCGCTGCCGTCGCTGACCACGTGCGTCTGCCAGCCGGAGTAGGACAGCACCATCTGGCCCACGTCGTACGACGGGTTGCGGCTCTCCTCGACGACGCAGACCGTGCCGCCGACCATCACGTCGCCGACCTCGACCGGCGCGGCGTAGGACTTCGCCGTGCTCAGCCGGCCGCGCATGTAGGGGTCGAGCGACAGGTACACCACGCGGAGCAGCAGCTGGCCGTCCTCGAGCGGCGGCAGCTCCTCGGTGACGAAGGACCAGGTGTCGTCGTCCGGCTCACCCTCGGGTCGACGGGCGAGGCGGATCTGCGTAGTGCTATTTCGCGGCCATCCAGCGAGGCTAGTGGCCGAGGACCGCCTTCTCCGCATTGACCAGCCCGTAGCCGTCGACGGGGGAGAACCCGGCGCCGATCTTGCTGGTCATGGTAGCCCGTGATCGTCTGGCCGTTGGCCAGGGTGGCCACGAACTTCATCCCGTTGGCCTTCACCTGTCCGCTCGGCAGGAGGGTCGCACCGCCCAGCTCGTCGGCGCCGTTGCCCTCGTTGGCGCCGCCGAAGCCGGACACGGCCAGGTCGCGGTCGATGCCGAAGCCGAGACCCTGGCCCGACTTCAGGCCGCCGCTCGCGAAGCTGAGCTTCATCCGGGAGAACTGGCCGGTGGTCGAGTCGCCCGCGCCGGTGCCCGCAAAGCTCGCCGAGACCGCGCCTTGGTCAGCCCGCCGGTGGTGGAGCCCGACCGTGAACGGGAACCCCTGGTTGCGGAACGACGGCTCACCGGTGAACTTGCGCTTGTCGAAGACCATGCCGGCCAGCGACGTCGGGCTCGCGGTGTCGGCGTACAGCGTCACCGAGGTGACCTTGCTCGGCCCGTGTACTTGAGCTGGAAGAAGTTCGGGTCGCTCATCGCCCCCGGGTTGGGCCGGGTCTCCTCGCCCTGGGCGCCCTGCGCGCTCAGCGTCAGGCCGCCGGCCGTGCCCTGGGACCTGAATCGGGTCCAGGTCGTGGGCGTACGTCGACTTCTCGAGCCGGGTCCGCATCGCCGCCGGCGTCAGTCGACCGCGGCCCGCCCGCCTTCTGCAGCACCAGGGCGGCGATCGCCGCCACGTGCGGTGCCGCGGCGCTGGTGCCGCCGAAGTTCGGCAGTGTGTCGGGATCGCGCAGGTCGTCGGCCGACGAAGAAGGTCGTGTTGCCGCGGTCGGTCCCGGCGACCTGCGGCTTCGACCGGTACTGCGGCTGGGCGTACCTGTTGCCCGACGAGTCGTACTCGACCAGCATCGAGCCGCCGGCCGAGGTGTACCACTCCGGCAGGTACGGCTTGAACGGGTCGTACGGCGCCGACGGCGGTTGCGCCCCTGCCGCCAGCGGGTGACCGAAGATGGCGGGTGCCATCGGGTCGTCGTACTCCCCGTTGTAGATGTCGCCGTACATGATGTTGCGCAGCCGGGTGACCTGCGTACTTGCCCGGTGCCAGCGCGGGCGATCACCATCTGGACCTTCGTCGGCCCGTCGAACGAGTACAGCTCCTGGGGCCGCCCCGTGATCGGGTTGGTGTCGGCGGCAGAGCCGAGGTAGTTCCCGTCCGCGTCGAAGAAGAGCAGGTTGAAGTCGGTAGTCGTCTTCGACAAGGCGAGCACCGGCCGGGCCTCGACCGTGAACGGACCCGTCGAGCCCTCGAACCCGGTGATGGTGACGGTGTACGTCCCGGCCTTCTTCAGCGTGGTCGCGAAAACCTCCGGGGAGGTGGTGTTGTCCACATCGGCGATCGTGGTGCCCTCGGGGTCCTCGATCGTCAGGACGAGGTCGGTCGAGCCCGAGGGCACGCCGTCGGCCTTGAACTGCACCTGTTGACCGACCATCGCCGGGGTGGCGTCGAAGGTGAACGACTTGGCGTCATCGGGTGAGCTGAGCTCTCCCGAGCCGCTGAGGTAGGGATCTCCGAGCTTGGCACCATCGAGGTCGAACGGGTCGTCCCACTGGACGTCGACCTGACCACCGGCGGGACCGACCAGCAGGTCCTGGGCCACGTCCGTGCCCGGTCCGGTGTCCATGTCCTCGAGGCCACCGCTGTACAGGTCGGGGTCGCGGCTTGAACGTCGTACGCCGCCACCGCGTTGGCGCCCCTGGCCAGCGCGTGCCCGCTGATCCCGGGAGCGAGCGGGTTGTCGTACTCACCGTTGTAGATGTCGTCGAACATGATGTTGCGCAACCGGGTGGCGCCCACGGGCCCGGTGCCCGCCCGCGCGATCACCATCTGCACCTTGCCCGGGCCCTCGAGGTCGAACGACTCGTTCGGGCGCCCGGTGAGCGGGTTCTCCTCGGTCGTGGCGCCGAGGAACTCGCCGTCCTCGCTGAAGAACAGCAGGTTGAAGTCCGTGGTGGTCTTGGACGGCGTGACGATGGGGCTGACGTCGAGGGTGAAGGGTCCGGTCTCGCCCGCGAACCCAGCGACGGTGACGGTGTAGGTGCCGGCCTTCTTGATCGTCGCGGCGTAGATCTCGGGCGAGATGTCGTTGTCGATCTCGTCGGCGACGACGTTGCCGTCGGGGTCCGTGATGGACAGGACGAGGTCGATGTCGCCGGACGGGACACCGTCGGCTGTCACCTGCACCTGCTTGCCCACCATCGACGCGGGTGCGGTGACCTTGAAGCTCTTCTCCGGAGCCGCGTCGGTCAGCGTGCCCTTCGCGCTGTAGAGCGAGGGACCGAGCTTGATCCCGTCGAGGTCGAACGGGTCGTCCCACTGGACGTCGACGGTGCCGAACGGACCCGATCAGGAGGTCCTGCGCCACGTCCGTGCCGGCGCCGGGGTTCATGTCCTGGAGGCCGCCGTTGTACAGCGTGGGGTCGACGTCGGAGAAGTCGAGGTTGGTGCCCTTGAGGCCCTGCGCTGCCGGGATCAGCCGGACGGGGGAGTCCCAGGTCTGCTGGATGCCCTGGTTGCCGGCGGCGCTGAAGTACTGCACGCCCTGCGCGGTCACGTCGTCCACCGCGTCGCCGACGACGCCGTCGCTGAAGAACGGCTCGTCGAGGTAGACGATGTCGTCGACGATGACATCGGCCTTGCACGGCCCTGTCTTGGAGGCCAGCGCGCGGATGTTGTTGGCGAAGCCGACCTGGCCGTCGTCGGCGGTGGCGAAGCAGAGCTTCGCGGCCGGCGCGATGTCGTGGACGATCTGCAGCATCGCCCGGCCCTCGTCCTGGTCGAAGTCCGGGTCGGTCCCGTCCTCGAGCACCGGACCGGCTGCGGGTACGCCTTGTTGCCCGTGCCGGGCAGGTCGCCGGACTTGATGTCCTGCTTGGCGTGGACCTTGAGCTTGTTGCCGAGGGCGTCGTAGTTGGCGATGTCGTAGGAGTCGGAGATCACGCCGATGGTGATGCCCTTGCCGTCGATGCCGGCCTGCTGGACCTTGTCGGCCCGCTCGAGCGCGACGCCCTGGCTCGTGGCGGCGCCCACCAGGGTGTGCGGACGCACGGCCTGCGCGATCGTGCCGGTGCCCTTCAGCGACGCGAGCTGCTTGACGGAGCCCAGCGGGACGTAACCCTCGAGGGTGCCGTGGTCGGCGTCGACCGCCTTGACCTTCAGGCCCAGGGACTCGGCGTTCGCGCGGAAAGCGGCGCGGTCGACGCCCTGCTGCGGCGTCAGGTCGACCATGACGCGGCCCTGGGCGTCGGTGATGGCGCTACCGGTCTGGTCGGTCTTCGGACCGGGCCCGCTCTTCTTGCGCACGCTCGGGCTGTGAGCCTGCTGGACCGTGCGGCCGAGCCCGTTGCCGAGCCGAGGATCCTCGCTGCGCTTGAAGTGCTTGGGTGCCGCGGACGTCGATGCCGCCGGCGCCAGCGCCAGGCTGCCTGCCGCGACGAGTGCTCCAGCCGTCAACATGGCCCAGCGCTGCTTCCTCATGCACGACCTCCGTCAGGTGCCGTCACGTGGGCGCTGTGCCCGCATGACACCGGCTCCGGGAGGCTAGCGGCATCCTGCGTCGACCTGCCAGAGAATCGCGGGCAACAAAACGGTCACTCTTACCGCGTGCCGCGCCGATCGAGAGCTGGGACCGACGCCTAAAGTCGATTCAGTGATCCGATTCGAGAACGTCTCCTCGACGTACGCCGGTCACACCAAGCCTGCTCTCAGCGACGTCACCGCCGACATCGGCGCCGGCGAGTTCGTGTTCCTCGTGGGCGAGTCGGGGTCCGGCAAGTCGACCTTCCTGCGGCTGGTGCTGCGCGAGACGCGGCCCACCGCAGGGGCGTGTCTTCGTCGCCGACAAGGAGGTCAACAAGCTGCGCAGCTGGAAGGTGCCCGCGCTGCGCCGCCAGATCGGCACCGTGTTCCAGGACTTCCGGCTGCTCTCGAACAAGACGGTCTCCGAGAACGTCGCCTTCGCGCTCCAGGTCATCGGCAAGCCGCGCTCCCACATCAACCGGGTCGTCCCGGAGACGCTCGAGCTGGTCGGCCTCGACGGCAAGGGTCGCCGGATGCCCGACGAGCTGTCGGGCGGCGAGCAGCAACGGGTCGCGATCGCACGCGCCTTCGTCAACCGGCCGAAGATCCTGATCGCCGACGAGCCCACCGGCAACCTCGACCCGAACACCAGCGTCGGCATCATGAAGCTGCTGGACCGGATCAACCGCACCGGCACCACCATCGTGATGGCGACCCACGACGCGGGCATCGTCGACCAGATGCGCAAGCGCGTCATCGAGCTCGACAACGGCCGCGTGGTGCGCGACCAGGCCCGCGGCGTCTACGGCTACCAGAACTGAAGGCCCTTCCCCATGCAGCTGCGCTACGTCTTCTCCGAGACCGTCACCGGTCTGCGGCGCAACGTGTCCATGTCGATCGCGCTGATCGTGACGATCGTGGTCTCCCTGACCCTGGTCGGGATGGGCATCCTGCTGAACTCGCAGGCCGACAAGGCCGAGAAGTTCTGGGGCGGCAAGCTGCAGATCACCGTCTTCATGTGCAACCAGAACAGCCGCACCCCCAACTGCGCCGGGGGAGAGGTCACGCCGACGCAGAAGACCCAGATCAAGAGCGAGATCGAGCGCAATCCCGAGGTCGCGTCGTACTACCACCAGACCAAGCAGCAGGCCTTCAGCACCTGGAAGAAGGTCTACATCGGCAAGAACAAGTCCGAGCAGGCCATCTACTCCACGGTCACCGCCAACGACATGCAGGAGTCGTACTGGCTCCGGCTGAAGAACCCCAACCAGTTCCAGGGGGTGGAGTCTGCCCTCTCGGCGATGCCGGGAGTGACGGCCGTGCGTGACCTGCGCCAGGTGCTCAAGCCGATCTACTTCTGGCTGACCGTGCTGAAGTGGGGGGCGATCGCGGTCGCGGGGTTCCTGCTGGTGGCCGCGATCCTGCAGGTCGGCAACACGATCCGGCTGGCGGCGTACGCGCGGCGCAAGGAGATCGCGATCATGCGGCTCGTCGGCGCCTCCAACATGTACATCTCGCTGCCGTTCCTGATGGAGACGCTGGTCGCCGCCGCGATCGGCATCGCCATCAGTGCAGGGGCGATCGTCGCGTTCACGTACTTCGTGATCTACGGCAAGCTGCGGCCCAGCTCCAACATCGTCGAGTGGGTCGACTGGAACGACGCCGTCGTGGCCATCGTGGGCATCTCGATCCTCGGGGTGCTGCTGACGCTGATCCCGACACTCGTGATGACCCGCAAATACCTCAAAGTCTGAGGACGCAGGGTTAACGTCAGCGCAGTTCACTTCTTCCCCAGATGAACGGCTTCCCCGTGGTCAGGTTTTCCCACGCACGCTCGAAGGCAGCCGTGGTGTCCGCTGCCCTCCTGGTCCTCACGATCCCGACGCTCTGCGTCAGTGGCATCGGCGGACGACAAGCTGCACAAGAAGCAGCACTCGGTGCACGGCGCGGTGCGCAGCGCGCAGGGCGACCTCGAGGACTCCAGCGCCTCGCTGCGAGCAGCGGCGGCGCGCGTCCGCAGCGCCCGCGCGGCCCTGGTGGTGGCCCAGCGCAAGCTCGGTACGGCGCAGGCCGCGATGGTCGTGGCCCAGCGGCTGGACGCCCAGATGCAGGCTCAAGCTGCAGCAGGCCGAGTCGCAGCTCGCGCAGGCACGGGTCGACCTGGCGAAGGCCAAGCAGGCGGTCGCCGACCAGCGCGCCGCGATCGGCGAGCTCGCCGCGAGCAACTACGCCAACGGTGACCCCGCACTGATGGGGCTGGCGGTCATCCTCAACTCGCAGGACCCCGCGTCGGTGACCAGCCAGCTGAACACCGTCGACTCCCTGATGGACAAGCAGACCGTGCTGCTCGCCCGGCTCCGCGAGGCGCGTGCCCGGACCGTCACCCAGGAGGCCCACGTCGCGCAGGCCACCGCCGCGGTCGCGGCGCAACGCAAGCTGGCCGCCGCCAACCTCGTGCACAAGCAGGCACTCGAGCGCTCGGCCGCCGACGCCCGCGCCGAGTACGCCACCATGGTCAGCCGCTCCCGTGCCGCCCAGGCCGCCGCCGCTCGCGCACGACAGGCCGACCTGCGCCAGCTGCACGCCCTGAAGAAGCAGGAGCGCCGGATCAAGCAGCTCATCATCGAGCGCGCGGCCCGCCAGCACGGCGGCTACCGCGGCGACGCCGGCGGCTTCCTGTTCCGGCCGGTCCCGGGCTACGTCACCTCGCCGTTCGGCTGGCGGATCCACCCGATCTACCACTACTGGGGCCTGCACGACGGCACCGACTTCCACGCCCCGTGCGGCACGCCGGAGCGCGCGGCCGGGTCGGGCACGGTGATCAGCAAGAGCTGGTCGGACGTCTACGGCAACCGTCTCTACCTCGACCTGGGCCGGGTCAACGGCAAGAACATGACGGTCGTCTACAACCACCTGTCGTCGTACAAGGTCGGCACCGGCGCGAAGGTGCGTCGCGGCGAGACGATCGGCCTGGCCGGTACGACGGGCTGGTCGACGGCCTGCCACCTGCACTTCACCGTGCTGCTGGACGGCAACCCGGTGAACCCGATGCAGTACATGTAAAAGGACTTCCACCTCGGTGGGAGGATGGCCGGATGCCGAAGGAGAAGGGCCGCAAGCTGATCGCGCAGAACCGCCGCGCGCGCTACGACTACCACGTCGAGGACGTCGTCGAGGCCGGGCTGGTGCTGGTCGGCACCGAGGTGAAGTCGCTGCGCGCCGGACGCGCGACCCTCACCGACGGGTTCGCGGAGATCCACGACGGCGAGGCCTTCCTGCACGGCGTGCACATCCCCGAGTACACCCAGGGCACCTGGACCAACCACGAGCCCCGCCGCGTCCGCAAGCTGCTGATGCACCGCCACGAGATCGACAAGCTCGACGGCAAGGTCAACGAGCGCGGGCTCACGCTGGTGCCGCTCGCCCTCTACTTCAAGGACGGACGAGCCAAGGTCGAGATCGCCCTGGCGCGAGGCAAGAAGACCTACGACAAGCGGCACGCCCTCGCCGCCCGGCAGGCCAACCGGGAGAAGGAGCAGGCTCTCGGTCGCCGCATGAAGGGCGACGTGTGACGGCAGAACCGGCCTCGGTGGTCGAGCCTGTCGAGGCCACCCGCGCGTTCTGGCACGACCTCGGCCTTCCGGGACTCTTCGACTCCCACGTGCACTTCCTGCCGCCGCGCCTGCAGGAGAAGGTCTGGGCGCAGTTCGACGACGCCGGCCCGAAGATCGGGAGACCGTGGCCGATCCGCTACCGGGGCAGCCACGAGGAGCGCGTCGCGCAGCTGCGCGAGTTCGGCGTACGCCGGTTCCCGACGCTGCCCTACGCGCACCGAGCCGGGGTCGCCACCTGGCTCAACGAGTGGTCGCGCGACTTCGCCGCCGAGGTCGAGGAGTGCCTGTGGTCGGGCACGTTCTACCCCGAGCCCGGGGTGGGGGAGTACGTCGCCCAGCTGGTCGCCGACGGGGTCGCGGTGCTCAAGCTGCACACGCAGGTCGGTGAGTTCGCGCTCGACGACCCGCTGCTGGACGAGCCGTTCGGCACGCTCGAGGACGCCGGCACGCCGGTCGTCATCCACGTGGGCTCCGGCCCCGTCGGCAACGAGTGGACCGGGCCGGATCACCTCGCCCGGCTGCTGCGCCGGCACCCGCGACTGACCGCGGTGGTCGCACACATGGGGGCGCCGGAGTACGAGGAGTTCCTGGCGCTCGCCGAGTCGCACGAGAACCTCCGGCTGGACACCACGATGGTGTTCACCGGCTTCTTCGACCAGGAGGCGCCGTACCCCGACGCGCTGCTGGGGCGGCTCGCGGACCTCGGTGACCGGGTGCTCTTCGGCAGCGACTTCCCGACCATCCCCTACCCCTACCTCGAGCAGCTCGAGGGCCTGGCCCGCGTGGCCGACCGGCACCCGGGGCTGGGGGAGTCGTGGCTGCAGCGCGTCTGCTGGCACAACGGCATGGAGCTGTTCTCAGGCGGCTAGCACCAGTCGTGCACGCCACCGCGGAGTGAGGTCGAGGTCGCGCAGCTCGACCGGCAACGACGCCCCGTAGTGGGCGCAGGTCCAGTCGAAGTCCTGCCGCCGGTACTCGATGACCACCACGCGGCGTCCGTAGAACTTCGTGTAGCTCCCGCACTCGCGGTAGCGGCCGCACTCCTCGGCGATGGCGAAGTCGTAGCCGACCCGGCGGCCGTCGTACCCGGCGAGGTTCTTCTGGCCGGCCGCGAGCCCGACCGCGTGCGCGCGGGCGACGAGCAGCCTGGCGTAGGCGAGTGCCTGGCGGCGCTTCATCAGTCCGTGGCTCCGGGTGAAGGAGTCGAGGTTGTCGTACTCCACGGCGTCGAAGCCCTTCGCCTTGCAGCCCTGCGTCCAGGTGCCGACGATGCGGGCCAGCGCGCGTCGCTTCTTCTTCGTCCGCAGGTCGAGCAGCCACTCGCCCCAGGCGGAGTCGACCACGCGGTGCCCGTGACGCCGCAGGATCAACCGCGGGTGCTTGTTCCAGAACGACCGCTCGTCGGCCTGGGTCTGGAAGCCGTTGACGTAGCAGATGTTGTAGTGGCCGGCGAGCGGCCTCGAGGTCCGGTCGCGCTCGACGATCCCGACGTGCGCCGGGACCGAGGAGTCGCCGCCGAGCTGGTAGTCCGCGTCGGGGCCGACGGGCAGGTTCACCCGCGCCACTGCCGGAGCTGCGCCGGTCGCGAGCAGGATCCCGAGTGCCAGCGTCAGGGCAAGCGTTCGTCTCACCGCGACAGGCTAGGCGACCCCTGGGGCGTCGCGTCCGATTCCCGCCAGAAACGCTGGTCGGTGGCACCGAGGGTTGAGTCATGCAGACCACCACGAACGTCCGCCTGAACGTCCACCCGATCGACCCGGACCGGCTCGACGCTGTTCGCACTGCCGGCGTCGACGTGCTGGGCAATCCGTTCACCGTCCATCTCGCCTCAGGTGAAGGAGAGCCGCTGCGGTGCTGCCTCCGCTTCGCCCGGCCCGGCGAGCGGATCGCGTTGATCTCCTGGGCGCAGTTCGACTCCGTCTCGCCGTGGACCGAGGTGGGTCCCGTCTACGTCCACGCCGCGCGGTGCGACGGGCCCGACGAGGTCGACGACCTCCCGACCGAGCTGCGGACGGGTCCGCGCGTGCTGCGGACCTATCGCGCCGACCGGTCGATGGACTACGAGCACAACACCCTCGTCGAGGAGGGTCAGGACCTCGGCCCCGTCCTCGACGACCTGCTCTCGGCCCCGGGCGTCGAGATCGTGCACGTGCGCACCGTGCTGCCGCAGTGCTTCCTCTACGCCGTCACGCGCTGACGGTGCGGCCGGCGAGTGAGGGAATCAGGCAGGTTTCGCTCCTGATGTGGGTCTAGCCTCGGAACCGTGTCCGAGACCTCCGGGCGGCTGCTGAAGCTGCTGTCGCTGCTCCAGAGCCCGCGCGAGTGGCCGGGTCCCGAGCTCGCGGACCGGCTCGGGGTCAGCCAGCGCACGATCCGCAACGACGTCGACCGGTTGCGTCGGCTCGGCTACCCGGTGCTCGCCACCCGTGGCTCCGTCGGCGGCTACCGCCTCTCCGCCGGTACGGCGATGCCGCCGCTCCTGCTCGACGACGACGAGGCGGTCGCGATCGCCGTCGCCCTCGGCACCGCGAGCGGGGGAGCGGTCGAGGGGATGGAGGAGACCGCGCTCCGGGCGCTGACCAAGCTGCTCCAGGTGCTGCCGAAGCGACTCGGTGGTCGCGTCGACGCCCTCCAGGCCCACACGGTGCGGGTGAGCGGACGCCGGCGCGGCAACGGGGTCTCCGGCTCGTTGCTCGCCGAGCTCGCCGCCGCCTCCCGCGACCGCGAGGTCGTCCGGTTCGCCTACTCCGACCACTCCGGATCGGCCAGCGAGCGTCGGGCGGAGCCCTACAAGCTCGTCAACTGGGGCCAGCGCTGGTACCTCGTCGCCTTCGACCTCGGCCGCGACGACTGGCGCATCTTCCGCCTCGACCGGATGAGCGAGACCCGCTCGGTCGGTCATCGTTTCCGCGCCCGGGAGCTGCCCGCCGAGGACATCGCGGCCTACGTCGCCGCCAAGACCCGCCAGGTGCAGCGGAAGGTGAGTGGGCGGGTGCTCGTGCACGCTCCGGCGTCGTACGTCGAGGAGCGGATCGGGCCGTGGACCGAGGGCAGCATCGAGCCGCTGGGCGAGGACCGATGCCGCGTGCAGATCGGCGCGCGCAGGCCGCAGGACATCGCCTTCTGGCTGGGCGCGCTCGAGTGCGACTTCGAGGTCGAGGACTCACCCGACCTGGCCGACGCCGTACGCCTGATCAGCGAGCGGTACGCCCGAGCCGTGCAACCGGGATGATCCTGGGCGCTCGGCCCGTTACTCTGGGGT
The DNA here is from genome assembly GCA_963794725.1 of uncultured Actinomycetota bacterium. Taxonomy (GTDB): domain Bacteria; phylum Actinomycetota; class Actinomycetes; order Propionibacteriales; family Nocardioidaceae; genus Marmoricola. The sequence goes on along the minus strand of CAWCFR010000019.1, from coordinate 16,291 downwards.
CACAACTCAAGAGGGGCTGATTGGTTTCGACTGGGGACGTTAGTCCCAGGAGAAGCGGGTCGAGAAGCCAGCGTCATCTCGTAAACGTTCGCTGGAAAACACAGTTGCCAACTCAAATCGCAACGACTTCGCTCTCGCTGCCTGAGCAGTGATCGAAGGGTCAGACCGGGCACCCGTCCTCGTCCCGGACCCTGGCCTCATCTAGAGGACTTGCTGATCAACCGCTGTCAGGAGGGTTGATCGGGACTTAATCCTGACTGAGCCCGTCGGCGACCTGTTCGTGGGAGTGCCGGGGCTGAGAAAACGTCATCACGAACTGCACCCGGAGAAGACCTGGTACGGCGCCACAGGACGCGGGTTCGATTCCCGCCAGCTCCACCAACCAACCAAGAAGTCCTCGCTGAAACAGCTCCAGCCCTCTTGAACCAGGCCCTTTCCGACACCTGCCGGAGAGGGCCTGGTGCTTGTGGTGCGGCGGTCAGCGGCTCGGGTCGGCGAGCTGCTCGCAGGTGTGTGCCCCCTGGCTGTGGAGCCAGCGAAGAGCGTCGTGTGCGCCTGCGCGAGCGGCGATGTCGAGAGGCGTCGCCTGCTCCCACCCGGGCAGCCAGTCGAGCTCGGCACCCAGGTCGGCGAGGGCTCGAGCAGTGGCGACCTGGTTGCCGTGGCAGGCGGACCAGAACGCGTGGTTGAGCTCGTCGGTCCTGGCCGGCTCGTCCTGGGCGAGGGCGACCAGCAGCTCGTCGGTCATGCCGAGCGACGCCAGGTCGAACACTCCCGCGATCGCTCCGCGGGCGACGAGCGCGCGGGCGGCGTTCCAGCAGCCGAACGCGGTGGCGTCGCCGAGCGGGGTACCGCCGGCGATGACGCCGCCGCCCGGGTTGATGTCGGCGCCGTTGTCGAGCAAGGCGTGCAGTGCGTCGACGTCGTCGGAGCTGGCGGCCCAGTGCAGTGGCGTCTCCTCGTGGGGCCCGCGGAATCGCGCATCGACGTCCGTGCCGGCCGCGACCAGCACGCCGATGCTGGTCGCCACGTCGGGGTAGTGCCCCGGCCAGTCGGTAGCGACGTGGAGCAGCGAGCGGGACATGCCGTCGGGGTCGTCGTCGCCCAGCCGGGCATCCAGCCAGGTCAGGATGCTCGGCGAGCAGGCCCCGGAGCTGGTCGACGTCCCCGCGACGGATGGCAGCCACGACGCGCATCGCGATCGGCTCGGTCGTACTGATCGTGACCACGCTCGTACCTCCCTGCGCTCACGCTAGCCACCAGAGCCTGCGTCGTGGCCCAGGTGCCGGAGGAAGAAGCGACCGGCGTCCTCTGCGGCGTGCTGCGGGATGCCGGTGTGTCCGCCCATGTTGGCCTGGAGCGTCTTCTCCGTGGAGCCGAAGGCGTCGAAGAGGTCGAGGGCCATCTGCCTGTCGTTGCCGTGGTCGTCCCACTGGAGCAGGACGTGCACCGGGATGGTGACGGCCCGTGCTTCCTCGATGATCGCGCGAGGGACGAAGCTGCCGGCGAAGAGGCCGGCTGCCGCGATGCGTGGCTCGACCACGGCCAACCGGACGCCGATGGCGGTGATCCCGCCGGAGAAGCCCACCGAGCCGCCGAGCCCGGGCAGCGCTAGCAGCTCGTCGAGGACCGCGCGCCACTCCGGAACGGCCTGCTCGACCAGCGGAAGGATCAGCCGGTCGACGACGTCCTCGCTCGGGCGCTCGCCGGCTGTGATCGCCTGACGTAGGTCGGTGCGCGCCTGGTCGACGCCGGCCAGCGGAGGTCGCTGCCCGCTCCCAGGAAGCTCGATGCTTGCGCTGGCGAATCCCAGCGCTGCCGAGCTCCTCGCCCGAGCTTGCAGGCGGGGTCGCATCGTGGGCAGACCCCCCGGGTGTCCCATCAGGATCAGGGGCAGTGAGGCGGACGGCGTCGCGCCCGCCGGCGTCCACAGGACGCCCGGGATCTCGTCGAGGGTGAACTCGCGTTCGAGGATGCCGCCGTCGAGGACGTGTTCAGAAGTGAGGTGCATGGTCGTGCCTTTCGGGAGTGCTCGGGAAGAGCGCTCCCGGACGACCTACCGTCCGGCCGCGACCCCGGAGGAGAGCGCCCATGTCGATACGTTCACGGGTACCACCTCCTCGTCGTCAGGTCCGGCATCCGAAGGCTACCAACGCAGAGGACGCGGGCTTCGAATCCCGGCAGCTCCACTCACCGACCACCCACGTCACTGTGCCGGGGCAAGGTCGAGGTGCCAGTCGCCGAGGTCGTGCTCCCACTCCACCTCCCACTGACGGGGGCGGAAGTCGTCGCGCTGCTCCTTGACGTAGGCCAGACCTTCCAGCAATTCAGTCGCTGAGTGCTGAATTCCCGTCGGGTCGACCCAGTCGTTGTCGACGGGATGCTCGGTCGCGTCGATGACGTGGGCGAACCCGGCAGTGTCACCAGCGCGAAGCTGCCGGTCTCGGTCTGGCTGATCGTGAAGCCGGGCGCGTGCTTGGCCTTGTGGTCGCGCTTGCACCCCGGCCACAGGTTGCCCGGGCTGGTCGCTCCTGCGGGCCAGGCGACGCGGTGGTCGATCTCGGACTCGGTGGCCGGGGTGTCGCACCGCGGCCGGAAGCAGACGCCGTGCTCGGCGACCACCTGCTCCCAGATCGCCTTGGTGGGTTGGTAGCTGGCGGTCGACAGCTCGACCATGTGTCCGGCGGGGTCGGTGAGCATCCGGTGCCACGTGGCCCCGGGGGTCTGGGCGATCATCCGCGACAGACCGGCGGGGACGACCTGCCCTCCGGACAACACGCCGGGGGAGTCGCTGATCCCCATGACCGTCTGGAGTGGGACCGTCAGGTTGACGACCGGCCTGGCGTACGCCGGCAACGGCACGCCGTCCTGACGACCCGTGAGCAGGTCCATGGCGAGGTCGGAGCGGAGCTGGTCGAGGGTGCGTCCGTCGCCCTCGACGCGGCGTTGCTTCGCCGCGTGGGTGAGTCGGCGGAAGGCGACCGTGGCCTGGTCGGTGGTCGCGCCGATGGTCAGCCAGGACAGCCCCTGCTGGTCGCCGTCGCCGTCCTGCACCGTCACCTCCCGCTGGGCGTGTGCCTTGCGGAACGCCTCCTCCGCGTCGGGGGAGCGCAGCTTGCGGATCTCGTAGTTCACCCGGTTGCGCAGCTGCTTGGGCGTGCAGGAGAGCACGGAGTCGACGCCGGCGAGCTCCTCCAGCCCGGGCACGACCTTGAGGTGCTTGCGCAGGTACCGCTCGAGACGCCGGCCGAGCGTGCGCAGGTCAGTCTCGTCGTCGAGGGCATGTCGCGCGAGGTCGGCCACGAGTCCCGCGCGATAGGCGTCACAGCGGCCCTCGAGGCAGAGCTGCCACAGGAGGTCCAGGTGCGCGCTCAGTGCCAGCGCGGTGTTGAGCTGCGAGCCCACCCTGCTCTCGGCCATCCCCCACAGCTCGCCGATCTCGACCACGGTGACCTCGCGGGCCGTCAGCGCGAAGTGCGGCGCCTGCCTGCAGCGGGTCGGGTAGTCGAGCTCGCGGCGCCGGTAGAACGTCACGAGTCGCAGCCACCGCTGTGCCGACGCCCGGTTCTCCGCCACGCCGTCGGCGAGGCCGCCGAGCAGCAGGTCGTGGTCGCTGCTGGCGCCGTGCTCCTCTGGCCAGTCGTCGGGTAGGCCGTCGGGCAACCCGTCAGGGTCGTTGTCCCGGTCGTCGGCAGTGGTCATGGCGCACCCCTCGGGTTGGCTCGCGGTCGACCCCTGCAGGTATCAGGCTAGGCGTGAGCACCGACAGTTCCCCCGCCCCACGATTCAGCACCTGGGTGCTGAAAGCGCTCCTGGCGTCCGGACCTGCCTGTCCTGATCGGCTCTTCGTCGAGGGCTCAGCTCGGGAGCCGGATCGAGCTCATCCCGCCGTCGACGCCGAGCAGGGTGCCCGTGGTGGAGGCGCTGAGCGGGCTGGCGAGGTAGACGATCGCGTGGGCGACCTCGTCGGCCTCGACCAGCCGGCCGATGGGTTGCCGGGCGCGCAGGGCCTCGGCAGCCGCGTCGGGATCGGCTGCCTGCTCCAGCAGTCGACCGATCCAGGGAGTGGCCGCCGTGCCGGGGAGCACCGCGTTGACCCGGATGCCCTCGCGCACGTGGTCGGCCGCCATCGCCAGCGTCAGGGCAGCCACCGCGCCCTTGCTGGCGGAGTACAACGCGCGTTGGGGCACGCCGACGGCGGCGACGACCGAGCTCACGTTGACGATCGCGGCGTGCCTGGACGCGCGCAGGTGCGGGAGCGCGGCGGACGACACCCTGGCGATGCCGACCACGTTGACGTCGAGCAGGTGGGTCCACTCGGCCTCGTCGTTCTCGGACACGTCGCCGATCGCCCCGATGCCGGCGTTGTTGACGAGCACGTCGATGCCACCGAGGGCTTCCGCACGCCTCCGCGACGCTCGCGTCGACCGTGGCCCGGTCGGTGATGTCGCACGAGATCTCGAGCAGCCCGCTGTCGCCGGTGACGGCGCGATCGATGATCGCGACCTGCGCGCCCCTGGCAGCGAGCAGTCGGGCGGTCGCAGCACCGATGCCGCTGGCACCCCCGGTCACGAGGGCGGTCAGTCCGTCGAAGTCGCTCATGTCGCCTCCAGCGATGGAAGGTGTCCTGACCACGGATGGGTGGGCAGGCCGGTGCAGCCGGGCTGAGCGAGGAACAGGCTGCCCGAGAGGGGGAACTCCTCCTGCTCGGCCGGTGACAGCTCGCCTCGAGCGGTGGTGATCAGGAGCTGGTCGAGCTCGGGACCGACGAAGGCCAGGCTGGTGGTGTGCGGCGCCGGCAGGTCGATGACGTCGAGCAGGTCGCCGGCGGGGGAGTAGCAGCGCACCTGGCCCTGGCTCCACGCGGCCAGCCAGAGGTTGCCGGAGGCGTCGACGCACAAGCCGTCCGGCACCGCGTCCGTGAGCTGCAGCGCGGGGCGTCGGGGGCCGACGGCTCCGCTGGCCTGGTCGTAGTCGCGCACCCAGATCTGTCGGCCCGGGACGCTGTCGGTGCTGTAGAGCAACGAGTCGTCGGGGGAGAACGCCATGCCGTTGGCGAGCCCGAGGTCGTCGTCGAGCACCGTGCATCGTCTCGCCGTCGGTCCGGAGCAGTCGCTGGGAGTGCCGCGCTCCTGTCAACGACATGGTGCCGACCAGGAAGCGCCCCCGCGCGTCACACACCCCGTCGTTCCACCGGTCGTCGGGATGGTCGAGGAACAGGTCAGGGCTCGACGTGCGCGAGCCGTCGGGTGCGAGGCGGGTGAGCCGATGGCCCTCCGCCACGACGAGGGAACCGTCCGGCGCGACGGCCGTCGCCCCGACGTAGGAGTCGAAGCGGTGCTGCTTCTCGACCTCGACCGAGCCGGCCCGCAATCGACCCTCGAGGACCAGGCCCCGGAGGATGTCGACCCAGAGGAGGCGCTCGCGCGGCGCGTCCCAGACAGGTCCCTCCGCGAGCTCGTGGACGGGGTCGGTGACCTGCTCGGCCGCGGTCACGAACTCGCGGTAGCGTCGATCACGACTCCAGATGCTAGACCTGCGTTTCGAGAAGTGGAACCGATGACCTCACCGCGCAGCAGCCAGTGGTACGCCGGGACCGATCGCAACGCCTACCTGCACCGGGCCTGGATGCGGCGGGGGCTGCCGGCGCACGCCTTCGACGGCCGGCCGCACATCGCGATCGCGAACACCGCCTCCGACCTGACGCCGTGCAACGCGCACCTGGACGAGGTCGCCGGCAGCGTGAAGCAGGGGATCTACGAGGCGGGCGGGATCCCGCTCAACCTGCCCGTCGTGTCCCTGGGCGAGACGTTGGTCCGCCCCACCGCGATGCTGTGGCGCAACATGGCGGCGATGGCGACCGAGGAGATGCTGCGCGCCAACCCGGTCGACGCGGTGGTGCTCCTCGGCGGGTGCGACAAGACGATCCCCTCCCTGCTGATGGCAGCGGCGTCCGTCGACATCCCGGCGCTCGTCGTACCCGGGGGCCCGATGCTGAACGGCACCTTCCGGGGCACGCCGCTGGGCTGTGGCACCGACGTCTGGCGGCTCAGCGAGGAGGTCCGTGCCGGCACGCTCTCCGAGGACGACTTCCTGAGGTCGGAGTCGTCGATGATCCGCAGCCGCGGGCACTGCAACACGATGGGCACCGCCTCGACCATGGCGGTGGTCGCCGAGGCGCTGGGTGCCACGGTCCCGGGGACGGCCGGCATCCCGGCGCCGGACAGCCGCCTGCTGGAGGCCTCCCACGAGGCGGGACGCCTGGCCGTCGAGATGGTCGCCGCCGACCGACGACCCAGTGGGGTGTTCGGCCGCGGCTCGTTCCTCAACGCGATCGTCGCGCTGGCCGCGGTCGGCGGCTCGACGAACGCCGTCGTGCACCTGCTGGCGATCGCGGGCCGGCTCGGCGTCGAGCTGAGCCTGGACGACTTCGACGCGACCGGGGCCGACGTCCCGCTGCTCGTGAACCTGCAGCCTTCCGGGACCTTCCTGATGGAGGACTTCCACCGGGCCGGCGGTCTGCTGGCTGTGCTCCGCCAGGTCGAGGACCTCCTCGACCCCGGGGCGGTCACCGTCACCGGCAGTCCCCTGGTGAGCTACCTCGGTGAGGCCGAGATCTGGGACCGGGAGGTCATCCGTCCGCGCGCCGAGCCGTTCCAGCCGCACGCGGGCATCGCCGTGCTGCACGGGAACCTGGCGCCGACCGGCGCGGTCATCAAGCCCGCCGCCGCGACCCCGGAGCTCCTCCAGCACCGGGGCCGAGCGCTGGTCTTCGACTCGATCGAGGACCTGCACGAGCGCATCGACGAACCGGACCTGGACGTGGACGCCGACTCCGTGCTCGTGCTCCGCGGGTGCGGACCACGCGGCTACCCCGGCATGCCCGAGGTCGCCAACCTGCCACTGCCGAAGAAGCTGCTCGAGGCCGGCGTCCGCGACATGGTGCGGATCTGCGACGGCAGGATGAGCGGCACGGCGTACGGCACCGTCGTCCTGCACGTCTCGCCCGAGGCGGCTGCCGGCGGACCCCTCGGCCTGATCCGGACCGGCGACGTCATCGTCCTCGACGTCGCGGCCCGTCGGCTCGACGTCGAGCTGTCGGCGGAGGACCTGGCGGCGCGCGTCCCCGACGACTCCACGACCGGCGCCTTCGCCGCACCGAGGCGCGGCTGGGAGCGCCTCTACGTCGACAGCGTGCTGCAGGCCGACACCGGCGCCGACCTCGACTTCCTCGTCGGCTCCAGCGGCGACGCCGTCTCCCGCGAGTCGCACTGAGGCCGCGGGACGTCAGGAGAAGTCAGCGCGCGTCATGCCGTCTGCATGTCCAGCAGGCCACTGGACGAGCTCGATCCGGTAGCCGTCGGGATCGGTGAGCCAGGTCGTCCAGAAGTCCTCGGAGCCGGTCGGCGAGGAGGGCGTCTCTGCCTCGATGCCGACGTCTGCGAGGTGGGCGACCGTGGCGTGCAGGTCCTCGGTCTGGATGACGAGGTGGTTCATGCCCCCGGGATCGACGGGCCCCGCGCCGGCCTCGTGCACGAGCTCGAGGCTGACGAACTCGTCGCCGGGCAGCTTCAGCATCGTCAGGGTGCCGAACGCGGTGTCCGGGACCGTGCCGACCGTCTCGTACCCGAGGTTCGCGTAGTACTCCAGCGATCTCTGGAGGTCCTGCACGCGGAGCCCGACGTGCAGCGTCCTCATGCGCCGCTCGACTCCTTCGCCGCGCCCTGCACGGGGAAGACGAGGTGGGTGACCCGGTCACCCTGGATGCACACCGTCGGGTCGCCGAGCAGGGCGTCCTCCAGCGTGGCCCCGCCGAAGTAGGGGCGTCCGCCACCCATCACCACGGGCACGAGATCGACGGCGGCCGCGTCGAGCAGGCCGCGCTCGAGGCACTGCCCGGCGATCGTGCCGGCCGCGACACCCACGGTGCGCTCACCGGCGATCTCCTGTGCCTTCGCCACGGCGGCTTCCACCCCGTCGGTCACGAAGTGGAAGGGAGCGTCCGGGTGGGCCTCGACCCAGTCCGTGGGGACCTCGTGGGTCAGCACGACGACCGGCACGTCCATCGTGTGCCTGCCGTCCCACCCGTTGGTGAAGTCGAAGAGCGTCCGCCCGATCACGAGTGCGCCCAGGCTGTCGAGCCACTGCTGCCAGTACTCGGCGCTGGTCGCGCCGAGGTGGAAGGTGAGGCCCTCGCTGACGGTGGGGAACTCCACCTCGCCGTTCTGCAACCAGTCGAAGAGTCGACCGATCGTGTTGTCCTGCTTGGCGATGTAACCGTCCAACGACATCGACGCCGAGGCGATGACCTGTCCCATGGGTGCTCCTTCAGTCCGAGAGTGAGTTACCGGTACCGACTCACGAGACACAGCGAAGTCATCGATCGTGCTGAGGTGGTCGCGGGCGTGACCACCTCAGCACGTCCGCTCAGCGAGCGATGCGACCCCCCACCGGCGAGCCGTGGTGGGCGTGGTGCCGAGGTGACGGCGTCGCCCAGAAGCCCGGGTCACCGAACGACGTGGGGTCCTGCGCGTACGTCGTCGCGGGCGGCGTCGTGGGCGTGGCGGCCACCGGGCTGGGCGCCGTGTGATCCGTCCTGGTCTCGCTGACTGCGGTTCCGCAACCGCTGATCGCGACCGCCATGGCCGCAGCGGCCACCATTCCGATTGTCTTGTTCATGATGTCCTCCGATGTGATCGGCGGCCCGTCTGGATGACGTCGCCTGGCCGTTGTCGCCAGACTGGTTTCGACGGGTCGGGGCCCACATCGGGCGTGACACCTCAGATCCACGCGGACATGCCTTAGTCCGGTGCGATCCCGGCGGAGGGCAGGAGACAGCAGGCTCGCCACGGACGAGACTGGCGGCATGGAGCCGGTCCGCGAGCAGCCCGCGCTAGCGGGACGCGTCACCGAGCGAGCGTCCCTCGTGGCACTGGTCCGGCGAGCCGTCGAGGGCCGACCGGGTGCCGTCCTGGTGCACGGTGAAGCGGGCGTGGGGAAGACGTCCCTCGTGCGCAGCGTCGCCGACGAGGTGCGCGCCGACGGGGTGCAGGTGCTCTGGGGCAGCGGTCTGCGGTTCGACGCCGCGGAGGCGTTGCTGCTTCCCATCACGATGGCCTTCGACCGGTGGCTGCGGGACGCCGGCCCGGACACCCGCGAGCGCGCCCTGACGGGTGTCCCCGGGGTTGGCGCGGTGCTGCCGTCCCTCGGCCGACCGGATGACGAGGTCACCGAGACGAGGCGAGTGGTGGTCGTCGATGCGCTGCTGAACCGCATCCTCGAGCTCGGGCCCGTCCTGCTCGTCGTCGACGACGTGCAGTGGGCGGACCAGGCCTCGCTCACCGCCCTCGCCTACCTGATCGCCGGCTTCTCCCGGCAGCCGCTGGCCCTGGTGACCACCCATCGCGACGAGGACTCCCACCACGCCGACGAGTTCCGGACCTGGTTCGGGGACATGCGGAGGATGCCCTCCGTCGACGTCCTTGCCCTCGATCGGCTAGACCGGGAGACCACGCGCAGCCAGGTCACCGGCCTGATCGGGACCGAACCGACGGACACCCTCCTCGACCAGGTCTTCCGCCGCTCGGAGGGAAACGCCTACCTGACCGAGCTGCTCGTCTCGGAGACAGGCCCGCACGCGGAGGTGCTGCCGGAGCCACTCCCGACGGCGCTCCAGGACGCGCTCCTCTCCGCCTGGCAGCGGCTGTCTCACACGGCGCGCGCCCTGACCAGGACCCTGGCCGTCGCGGGACGGCCCGCGGAGCTGTCGGCCCTGGGTGACGTCGTCCTGGCGCTGGATGGCGAGCCGCTGTCGACCGCGGCGCTGCACCAGGCAATCGATGCCGGCATCGTCGTCCGTGCGGCCGAGACGGTCTGGTTCCGCCATCCCCTGCTCGCCGACGTGCTGATGGAGCAGTTCCTCCCGGGAGAGGCTGCGTCGATCCACGCGGCGTGGGCAGGTGTCCTGGCAAGCACGCGCGCTGCGGGCATCGACGAGATGCGCCGTCAGGCCTCGTTGGCACTGCACTACGAGGCCGCGGGCGACGCGCACGGCGCGTTCGAGGCCAGCTGCCGGGCAGCGGCCCTCGCGGAGGAGCAACGCTGGGCCACTGAGGCGGCCCGCCACCTCGTGCGCGCCGCCGACCTCTGGGCGAGGGGAGCTCCGGACCCTGCTGACGGATCGGGGCTGCTCGACCTGCTCGTGCGTGCGGAACAGATGTGCGACCGGGCCGACCGGGGCGTCGCAGCACATGCCCTGGTCGCCCGGGCCCGCCAGCTCGTCGACGAGGTCGCCGATCCCCTGCGAGCCAGTCGACTGTTGATGGATTGGGCCGAGCTGGAGTTCGAGCTCGGTCACCAGGACGAACCGCAGGTCGCCGACCTCGTGCGCGCCGCCGAGCTCGCCTCCTCGGTGCCCCACTCCCCTGAGTACGCCGAGGCACTCGCGATGCAGTCGACGGTCCTCCGGTGGACCGGGCGCGATGAGGAAGCATCGACCCGGGCGGAGGAGGCCGTCGCGGCAGCTCGGAGCTCGGGCTCCACCCTGGTGCTCTCGGAGGCGATGGACTCCCTGGCCGCGACCCGCAGAGATCTCCGCAGTGTCGAGCGCGAGACCGGACAGGCGCTGGCGTACGCGCGGGAGTCCGGCGACGACCTCAGGTTGTCCTACGCCTACGGGGCTTGCGCGGAGATGCTCAACCGGAGCGGACGCCTGGCCGAGCAGATAGACCTTCTCCACGAGGCCTTGGCGCACGCGACGGCGCACGGTCGCGGGGCGCACGAGAGCCTGTTCCTCGCCACCGCCCTCCTCGATGTCGGGGACCTCCGAGCCGCCGACGAGGCGCTCCGCGAGGGCCTCTCCATCCCGGGCAGGGTCAATGCCTCGGTCAGCCTCCGTCTCACGGCCGCCGTCGTCGCCAGCCGGAGGGGTGACGAGGCCCGCGTGGAGCTGCACCGTCAGCGGGCCTACGAGCTGATGCCGTCGCTCGAGCGACGCATGGGGGGCGCCGTCACCGCACCCGCGCTGGCAGAGCTCCTGCTCGCCGAGTCCGTGCCCACGTCGGCGCTGGACCTCCTGATCGCGGCCATGCCCACCTCCGGTGTGGACACGACGTGGCCCGACGTGGTGCTGCTCTGGGGGTGCCGGGCTGCTGCCGACGTGGTGGAGGGTGGTCGCGACGCTCGTGAGCCGGGCACGGTCGACCGTGGTCGCGCAGGGCTGGCGCAGCTGCTCAGGCATCGAGCGGAGCTCCCGGGGAGAGCATGGGAACCGAGCTGCGACACCGACCTGGTTCGTCCCGCGATGGGCGCCCTGTTCGAGGCGGACCGGCGTCGGGCCACGGGGGAGGGCGACGAGCTGGAGGCATGGCGCGAGGCGGCCGCGCTTTGCGAGCGAGCCGGGATGCGGTGGGACCAGCACCTGGCGCTGTGGCACGTGGGTGCCCTGCTGGTCGGTGCGCGGGACGGTGGCTCCGAGGCGGCGGAGGCGCTCCGGTCGGCGCACGGCTACTTCGTCGAGCAGGGAGCGCTCCCGATGCTGGAACGGGTGCGCCAGACCGCCGACCTGGGTCGGATCTCGCTCACCGAGCCCGTGCAACCCGCGCGGCGCGAGGCCAGGCCCGCGGCGTTCGCGCAGCTCACCGAGCGCGAGGCGGAGGTGCTGTCCTACCTCGTGGCCAACCGCACCAACGCCGAGATCGCCGAACGACTGTTCATCAGCACGAAGACGGTGAGCGTCCACGTCTCGAACCTGCTGCGCAAGACGTCGACGACGTCGCGGCAGGAGGTGGCCGCCCTGGCTCTCCGGCTGGGCTGGGACGCGCAGTCTCACCCATGACCCGCACGTGCGTCAGGGCACCATCCAGCTGAGCACCGGGGTCGCCTGGAGCGCCACCAGCGCGCACATGAACACCAGCATCACCAGGCTCCAGCCGATCACCTTGCGGAAGATGTCGCCTTCCTTGCCGGCCATGCCCACCGCCGCGGCGGCGATGGCGAGGTTCTGCGGGCTGACCATCTTGCCGAGCACGCCGCCCGAGGAGTTCGCCGCGGCCATCAGGACAGGATCGAGTCCGGCGTCCTTGGCCGTCTGCACCTGCAGGGCGCCGAACAAGGCGTTGGACGAGGTGTCCGACCCGGTCACCGCGACCCCGATCCAGCCGAGGATCGGGGAGAGGATCGCAAAGAGCCCACCCGCCCCGGCCAGCCAGGTGCCGAGCGAGGTGGTCTGGCCGGACAGGTTCATCACGTACGCGAGCGCCAGCACCGCCATCACCGTGACGATCGCGGTGCTCAGCTCGACGTACGTCCTGCCGTAGGCGCGCACCGCATCGCGGGCCGGGACGCGCAGGATCAGCGCCGTGATGATGCCGGCGATCACCATCAGGGTGCCGGCCGCGGCCAGCCAGTTGAAGGTGTACATCGTCGAGCTGACCGGTACGCCCTTGGAGTTGACCACGTGCAGACCGGGCCAGTTGAAGATGTAGGTGAACGGCTCCTTGGCCAGGAAGTCCTTGACCGCGGGCAGGTTGACGATCGAGAAGATCGCGATGATCACGACGTACGGCGCGTAGGCCTTCGCGACCTCGACCGGGGTGTCCTCGAGGGTGGGTGGGGCATCGGCATCGGCGCCCTCGCCGGAGCCACCCGTCCCACCCGAGGCGACAGGCACTCGCGCGTCCGCGTCGTCGGCGACCAGCACCTCGCTGGGCTGCCAGACCCGGAGGAGCAGCACGACGGCGGCCGCGGAGACCAGCGAGGCGACGATGTCGGCCAGCTGCACGGAGACGTAGTTGGCCGCCACGAACTGGGCGAGACCGAACGCGGCACCGGCCACGAGCGCCGCCGGCCAGGTGGCGGCGAGGCCACGACGGCCGTCGACGACGAAGACCAGGATCAACGGCACCACCACGGCGAGGATCGGGGTCTGCCGGCCCACCATCGAGCCGAGCCCGTCGACGGTCAGCCGGGGGTCGGGGCTGGCGCCGGAGGTGACCGTGGCGAGGGTGACGATCGGCGTCGCCAGCGCTCCGAACGCGACCGGAGCCGTGTTGGCGATCAGCGCGGTCGCCGCGGCCTTGAGCGGGTTGAAGCCCAGCGCCATCAGCATCACCACGGTGATCGCCACCGGTGTGCCGAAGCCGGCCAGCGCCTCGAGCAGGGCGCCGAAGCAGAAGGCGATGATGATCGCCTGGATCCGCTGGTCGGCGCTGACCTTCTCGAAGGAGCGGCGCAGGACGTCGAAGTGGCCCGAGGCGACCGTGAGGTTGTAGACCCAGATCGCGTTGATCACGATCCAGAGGATCGGGAAGAACCCGAACGCGGCTCCCTCGGTGCCGGCGAGCAGCGCCTGGCCGACCGGCATCGAGAACAGCACGACGGCGACGAGCAGGGAGACGAGGAGGGAGATCAGCCCCGCGAGCCACGCCTTCAGGCGCAGACCGCCGAGCAGCACGAAGAGGGTGATCAGCGGGATCGCCCCGCACAGGGCACTGAGTGCCAGCGAGTCGCCGACGGCTTGTGGATCTTGCTGGAACATCAGGTCTCCCGAGTGGGTGAGGTGGTGAGGTCAGCCGGTCTCTGCCGTGAGCCCGGCCGCCTCGACGCCGGCGACCGCGGCCGCCTCGTCGTTGTCGGAGGTGTCACCGGTGACGCCGACCGCACCCAGGAGGGTGCCGTCACCGGACTTGATCAACACACCGCCCGGTACCGGCACCAGGCTCCCGCCGGCCGCGTGCGTGACCGCGGCGACGAAGTACGGCTGCTGCTCGGCGCGCTGCATGATCGCGCGCGAGCCGATCCCCAGCGAGATGGCGCCGTGGGCCTTGCCGAAGCCGATCTCGAAGCGCTTGGTGGACGATCCGTCCTCGCGCTCCACGGCGACGACGTGCCCGCCCGCGTCGAGCACGACGACGGTCATCGGCTTGAAGCCCTCCGACGCGGCGTGCGCGCGAGCACCGGCGACGATCGTGCGGGCAGTCTCCAGGTCGAGGCTGTCGCTCATGCCCGGCTCCTCTCGTCGCTCTGCTTGTGGCGTGCTCGTTGCTTGTGCAGGATCGGCTCGGTGTAGCCGCTGGGCTGCTCACGCCCCTCGAGGACCAGCGCCCGCGCCGCGGCGAACGCGTCGCCGTCGAAGTCGGGCGCCATCGGGGTGTACGAGTCGTCGGCCGCGTTCTGCTCGTCGACGACCTTGGCCATCCGGCGCAGGGTGTCCTCGACCTGGTCGGTCGTGACCACTCCGTGGTGCAGCCAGTTGGCGACGTGCTGGGAGGAGATCCGGCACGTCGCGCGGTCCTCCATCAGAGCCTCGCCGGTGATGTCGGGGACCTTGGAGCAGCCCACACCGGCGTCGACCCAGCGGACGACGTACCCGAGCAGGCTCTGGCAGTTGTTCTCGATCTCGGCCTGGCGATCCTCGTCCGACCACGAGTCCGGGTCACCCAGCGGTACGACGAGCAGGTCGTCCCGGTCGCCCCGGCGGCCGGCCTGCTCGAGCTCCTCCTGACGGGCGCGCACGTCGACCTGGTGGTAGTGCAGCGCGTGCACGGTGGCTGCCGTGGGGGAGGGGACCCAGGCGCAGGTGGCCCCGGCCTCGGGGTGACCGATCTTCGCGTCGTACATCGCGGCGAGGCTGTCGGGCGCCGGCCACATGCCCTTGCCGATCTGCGCGCGGCCGAGCAGGCCGCACTCCAGGCCGATGTCGACGTTGAGGTCCTCGTAGGCCTGGATCCAGGTCTCCGACTTCATGTCGTTCTTGCGGACCATCGGGCCAGCGTGCATCGAGGTGTGGATCTCGTCGCCGGTGCGGTCCAGGAAGCCGGTGTTGATGAAGGCGACGCGTTCGCTGGCCTGCTCGATGCAGGCCTTGAGGTTGAGCGACGTGCGCCGCTCCTCGTCCATGATCCCGACCTTGATCGTGAGCGGGGGCAGCCCGAGCAGCTCCTCGACCCGGGCGAACAGCTCCACGGCGAACGCGACCTCGTCGGGGCCGTGCATCTTCGGCTTGACGACGTACATCGAGCCGGTGAGCGAGTTGGGCCGCTCGGTGCGGCCCTGGAGGTCGGCGAGGCTGCCCAGCGCGGTCATCACCGCATCGAGGATCCCTTCGGGCACCTCGTCACCGTCGTCGAGCACGGCGTTGCTCGTCATCAGGTGACCGACCTGGCGGATGAACAGCAGTGACCGGCCGCGCAGGGTGACCTCGTCGCCGTCGGGCCCGGTGTAGGTGCGGTCGGGGTTCATCGCCCGGGTGAAGGTCTTGCCGCCCTTGGTGACCTCTTCGGCGAGGCTGCCGTCCATCAGCCGCAGCCAGTTGCGATACCCCAGCACCTTGTCGTCGGCGTCGACGGCGGCGACGGAGTCCTCGAGGTCCATGATCGTGGACACCGCGGACTCGACCAGGAGGTCCTTCACCCCGGCCGCGTCGGTGGCGCCGATGGAGTCGTCGGGGTCGATCTGGATCTCGACGTGCAGGCCGTGGTGCACGAGCAGGACGGCCTCGGGAGAGTCCTGGCTGCCGTGGTGGCCGACGAGCTGTGCCGGGTCGGCCAGCCGGACCACGTCGTCCTTGACCGTCGCCGCGAGGCCGTCGCCGTCCACGGCGTACGACGAGACGTCGGCGTGCGAGTCGGAGGCGAGCGGGAAGTGATCGTCGAGGAAGGCGCGCCCGCGGGCGATCACCTCGTCGCCGCGGACCTGGTTGTACTCGTCGCCGGGAGCCAGGTCGCCCTCGCGGGGGATCAGGTCGCTGCCGTAGACGGCGTCGTACAGGGAACCCCAGCGGGCGTTGACCGCGTTGGTGGCGAAGCGGGCGTTCAGCAGGGGCACCACGAGCTGCGGGCCGGCGATGCGAGCCACCTCGTCGTCGACGTCGGAGGTGGTGACCGCAACCTGCTCCGGCTCGTCGAGCAGGTAGCCGATCTCGCGCAGGAGCGCCGTGTAGGCCTCCTGCTCGGGACGTCCGGGGTGCTCGTGGTGCCAGGCGTCGAGCTGCTGCTGCAGGTCGTCGCGACGGGCGAGGAGCTCGCGGTTGCGCGGCGCGAGGTCGCGGACGAGGTCGCCGAAGCCGTCCCAGAAGGCGGCCGGATCGAGCCCCGAGCCGGGAAGTGCTTCCTCTTCGACGAAACGATGAAGGACGGCGGCGATGTCGAGACCGCCTGCCCGAACGCGCTGGTCCACGGGACTCCCTGGGTGCGATGTGCGCATGGTCATAGAGACCGTCCCCGTCCTGGGACGCTAGGAAACCCCGCCTCACGTGTCAACCAGCGAGCATCCGCTCCAGCAGCCTGGTGAG
>CAWCFR010000018.1:0-33159 GCA_963794725.1 uncultured Actinomycetota bacterium | reverse complement strand
GCCGCAGCCTGGTGTCGTCGTAGCTGAGCCCCCCGGCCCGGACCGTCTCCCGGAACACCTCACCTGCTGTCCCCTCGAGAAGGGCCCGACGATGCGCTCCGAGGTCTGGGCTCATGGGGAGCATTTGGCTAGGGTGTTTTTTTTTTTTTTTGGCGCGGGTCCGGTCGAGGCTTGAGATCGGGTCAGACGCCGAGGCGCGCCTTGAGGCCGTCGAGCTCGGTCCACAGCACGGTCGGCAGGTTCTCGCCGAACTTCTCGAACCACTCGGTGATCTGCGGGATCTCGGCCTTCCACTCCTCGACGTCGACCGCGAGCGCCTGCTCGAGCTCCTCGTCGGTCATGTCGAGGCCCTCGACGTCGAGCGAACCGGGCGCGGGGACGTGGCCGATCGGGGTCTCCACCGCGGCGGCCTGCCCGTCGATGCGCTCGATCACCCACTTCAACACCCGGCTGTTCTCGCCGAAACCGGGCCACAGGAATCCACCGTCGTCGTCGCGACGGAACCAGTTGACGTAGAAGATGCGGGGCATCTTCGCGGCGTCGTTGGCCTTGCCCATGTTGATCCAGTGGCCGAAGTAGTCACCGGCGTTGTAGCCGATGAACGGCAGCATCGCCATCGGGTCGCGGCGGACCACGCCGACCTGGCCGGTGGCCGCGGCGGTGGTCTCGCTCGAGAGCGTCGCGCCCATGAACGTGCCGTGCACCCAGTCGCGGGCCTCGGTCACCAGCGGCATCGTGGTCTTGCGGCGGCCACCGAAGAGGATCGCGTCGATCGGGACACCGCGCGGGTCGTCGTACTCCTTGGCGAGCATGTCGCACTGCTTGATCGGGGTGCAGTAGCGGCTGTTCGGGTGGCTGGAGAGCTCCTCGGACTCCGGCGTCCACGGCTCGCCCTTCCACGAGGTCGCGTGGGCCGGCGGGTTCTCCAGGCCCTCCCACCAGACGTCGCCGTCCTCGGTCAGCGCGACGTTGGTGAAGACCGAGTTGCCCTTGTTGATGGTCTTCATCGCGTTGGGGTTGGTGTGCTCGTTGGTGCCGGGAGCGACGCCGAAGAAGCCGTACTCCGGGTTGACCGCCCACAGCCGGCCGTCGTGGCCGATCCGCATCCAGGCGATGTCGTCGCCGATGGCCTCGACCTTCCAGCCGGGGATGGTCGGCTCGAGCATCGCGAGGTTGGTCTTGCCGCAGGCGCTGGGGAACGCCGCGGCGACGTACTTCGTGACGCCCTGGGGGCTGGTCAGCTTGAGGATCAGCATGTGCTCGGCCATCCAGCCCTCGTCGCGCGCCATGGCGCTGGCGATGCGCAGGGCGTAGCACTTCTTGCCGAGCAGCGCGTTGCCGCCGTAGCCGGAGCCGTAGGACCAGATCGCGCGCTCCTCGGGGAACTGCACGATGTACTTGGTCTCGTTGCACGGCCAGGCGACGTCGTCCTCGCCCTCGGCGAGGGGGTGCCCGACCGAGTGCAGCGCGGGCACGAACGGCGCGTCGAGCTCGGTCATCTTGTCCAGCACGTGGGTGCCCATGCGGGCCATCACCCGCATGCTGGCGGTGACGTACGCCGAGTCGGTGATCTCCACCCCGAACATCGGGTTCTCGGCCTCGAGGTGGCCCATCACGAAGGGGATGACGTACATCGTCCGGCCCTTCATGCAGCCCTGCGTAGAGCTCGCGCATGATGGCCTTCATCTCGCCCGGGTCCATCCAGTTGTTGGTGGGCCCGCAGTCCTTCTCGTCGACCGAGCAGATGTAGGTGCGGTCCTCGACCCGCGCCACGTCGGTGGGGTCGGAGGCGGCGTGGAAGGAGTTCGGCTTCTTCTCGGGGTCGAGCTGGGTGAAGGTGCCGGTGGCGACCAGCGCCTCGGTCAGCTCGGTCCACTCCTCCTCCGAGCCGGTGCACCAGTACACCCGGTCGGGGGTCGTCATCGCGGCGACCTCCTCGACGAAGGCGAGGATGCCGGCGTGCGTCGTGGGGGCGGACGTGTTGGTGGTCATGGCCACTGATCCCTCGCAGAACTTGCTCGTGGAGTTGTTCGGAGCGGGTGCCGCGCCCTTGCATGCGCCCGATCACCCCGAGCCGACGCCATCAATTCAACGAGCAGCCGCGCCCGAGGTGACAGTGAATGTACGACGCGCGGCACGGCTCGGCCTATTGGATCGATCCAGCCCCGCCCGGAGGGTGACCTGGGTCACGCCACCGACCGATCCTCGACCGATTTCTGGGGCACCGCGCTGGTCGGCTAGCATTGCGCGGTCCTCACGGACGGGCGCCTGTAGCTCAACGGATAGAGCATCTGACTACGGATCAGAAGGTTGGGGGTTCGAATCCCTCCAGGCGCGCTCAGCGGTCGATCATCTTCTGCAGGTGCTCCGGACACCGGTCCCCCAGCACGTGGATCTGCGCCGCGGTTCTCCTTCAGGCGCGTGGCCTTGGTGGTGCCGGGGATGGGCACGATCCAGGGCTTCTGGGCCAGCAGCCACTCCCAAAGTTGTCCACAGGATCCTTTTGCCTCTTGATTCGAGCGTTTGTTCGATCCAGGATTGTGCCATGTCCATCACGCCGGCAGTCGACTCGGATGACGTGCTCGACCGGGCCGAGGCGAACGTGGTGGCCCTGCGGCAGGCGGAGTTCGATCGGCTGCAGATCGCGCGAGACTGGGCAGTGGCGAACCCGCCGGCGCCCGGTCAGGTTGCTCGCAACCCGCTCTGCGCCCGCTGGTTGGGAGCCAGCAACATGGTGGTCCTCCAGCACGTCGAGGCCGAGCTGGGCGCCGCTCTCGAGGTCACTCCCCTGACTGCTCTGCGTCTGATGGCCGATGCCGTCGATGTCGACCGGCGGCTTCCGCTGACCTGGGCGGCGTGCGCCGAGGGCCGCCTGCCCGTGTGGGTGGCGCGCAGCATCGCCGCGCTGACCTACGCCCTGACGGCTGAGCACACCGGCTGGGTGGAGGCACAGGTCGCCGACGTGTTCGGCGCGCTGCCGCCCGGGCGGCTGCTGACCGTCGTCGAGGCGCGGGTCAAGGAGGCCGACCAGGAGCTGGCCGACCGCACCGCGGCCTGGCAGCGCAGGCGCGTGGTGTGTGGCTGGGCCGCGGCGACGAGACTCATGGCCGGGCACGATCTTCGCCCGAGGCGACGCGGCCGGCATGAAGCGCTTCTACGAGACCGTCGATCACGTCGCGCACCTGCTGCGCGACCACTGCCCCGCGCTGGCCAGCGAGACGATGGACCAGCTGCGCGCGCGTGCGTTCGTCCTGCTGGGCAACCCGATGGCAGCTCTCAAGCTGATGGTGGGGGCGGACGAGCACGACCTGCCCGACGTCGTGGCCGAGGCCATCCGCAGGACTCCCGCGAAGAAGTACCGTCCGCGCACCACTCTGTTCCTCCACCTCACACCCGCAACCTTCGCGGGGCTGGGCGTCGCCAGGGCCGAGGAGATAGGCGCCCTGACCCGCCAACAGCTGATCGACCTGCTCTGCCACGAGCACATCGACCTCAAGCCGGTGATCGACCTCAACACCGAGATCGCCGCCGACTGCTACGAGGTCCCCGCCGACGTTCGCGAACAGCTCCGGCTGGCCCGACCCGCCGACTGCTTCCCGTACGCCCAGTCACTGAGTGACAAGCAGGACCAGGACCACACCGATCCCTACGACTGGACCGGCCCCCCGGGTCAGACCCGGCTCTCCAACCTCGGCCGCATGGTCCGCCGACATCATCGGGTCAAGACCTTCGCCGGCTGGAGGGTGTGGCAGCACGAGGGCCGGTTCACCTGGATCAGCCCGCACGGCCGGATCTACCTCACCGACGCCAGGGGCACCCACCGGATCGAGGTCCACACCGGGGCGGCGACGTTCGAGACGATGGTGAGCGGCGACCACGCACTGGCCTCGTAGCCCACCCGATCGTGTGCGATCGCTCTCATTCGCTGGCGTAAACTGGTTGATGCGTGCAACGTATGTACCGTACACATCCAGTTGAGGGAGTCTCCTTGTCTTTCCGCTCCCGGCCTGCCGCGGCGAACCCCGTGCTCTGGACCGTGGCCGGGTCCACCGCCACCCAGCAACCGGCCGCCGGGTCGTCGCGGAGCAGCCCGAGGTCGATCAGCAGGGCCGTCGCCTCGTGGTCGTCGTGGTCGCGCTGCAGGCGTTTGTCCTCGTAGCCGAGCCCCCCGGCCCGGACCGTCTCCCGGAACACCTCCCCGGCCGGCCCCTCGAGTAGGGCCCGACGGTGCGCTCCGAGATCTGGGCTCATGGAGAGCATCATGGCGAGAAACGACCGGACCCGCACCACACGGCGCGGGTCCGGTCGATGGTTGAGATTGATCAGGCGCCGAGGCGCGCCTTGAGGCCGTCGAGCTCGGTCCAGAGCACCGTCGGCAGGTTGTCGCCGAACTTCTCGAACCACTCCGTGATCTGCGGGATCTCGGCCTTCCACTCCTCGACGTCGACGGAGAGCGCCTGCTCGAGCTCCTCGTCGGTCATGTCGAGGCCCTCGACGTCGAGGGCGCCGGGTGCCGGGACGTGGCCGATCGGGGTCTCCACCGCGGCGGCCTGCCCGTCGATGCGCTCGATCACCCACTTGAGCACGCGGCTGTTCTCGCCGAAGCCCGGCCAGAGGAAGCCGCCGTCGTCGTCGCGGCGGAACCAGTTGACGTAGAAGATCTTGGGCATCTTCGCGGCGTCGTTGTTCTTGCCCATGTCGATCCAGTGGCCGAAGTAGTCGCCGGCGTTGTAGCCGATGAACGGCAGCATCGCCATCGGGTCGCGGCGGACCACGCCGACCTGGCCGGTGGCCGCGGCGGTGGTCTCGCTCGACAGGGTCGCGCCCATGAAGGTGCCGTGCACCCAGTCGCGGGCCTCGGTCACCAGCGGGATCGTGGTCTTGCGGCGGCCACCGAAGAGGATCGCGTCGATCGGGACACCGCGCGGGTCGTCGTACTCCTTGGCGAGCATGTCGCACTGCTTGATCGGGGTGCAGTAGCGGCTGTTCGGGTGGCTGGAGAGCTCCTCGGACTCCGGCGTCCACGGCTCGCCCTTCCACGAGGTCGCGTGCGCCGGCGGGTTCTCCAGGCCCTCCCACCAGACGTCGCCGTCCTCGGTGAGCGCGACGTTGGTGAACACGGAGTTGCCCTTGTTGATGGTCTTCATCGCGTTGGGGTTCGTGTGCTCGTTGGTGCCCGGCGCGACGCCGAAGAAGCCGTACTCCGGGTTGACCGCCCACAGCCGGCCGTCGTGGCCGATCCGCATCCAGGCGATGTCGTCACCGATGGCCTCGACCTTCCAGCCGGGGATGGTCGGCTCGAGCATGGCGAGGTTGGTCTTGCCACAGGCGCTGGGGAAGGCCGCGACGACGTACTTCGTGACGCCCTCGGGGCTGGTCAGCTTGAGGATCAGCATGTGCTCGGCCATCCAGCCCTCGTCGCGCGCCATCGCGCTGGCGATACGCAGGGCGTAGCACTTCTTGCCGAGCAGCGCGTTGCCGCCGTAGCCGGAGCCGAAGGACCAGATCGCGCGCTCCTCGGGGAACTGCACGATGTACTTGGTGTCGTTGCACGGCCAGGCGACGTCCTCCTGGCCCTCCTCGAGCGGCATGCCGACCGAGTGCAGCGCGGGCACGAACGGCGCGTCGAGCTCGGTCATCTTGTCGAGCACGTGGGTGCCCATCCGGGCCATCACCCGCATGCTCGCCGTGACGTACGCCGAGTCGGTGATCTCCACGCCGAACATCGGGTGCTCGGCCTCGAGGTGGCCCATCACGAACGGGATGACGTACATCGTCCGGCCCTTCATGCAGCCCTGGTAGAGCTCGCGCATGAGGGCCTTCATCTCGCCCGGGTCCATCCAGTTGTTGGTGGGCCCGCAGTCCTTCTCGTCGACCGAGCAGATGTAGGTACGGTCCTCGACCCGCGCCACGTCGGTGGGGTCGGAGGCGGCGTGGAAGGAGTTCGGCTTCTTCTCCGGGTCGAGCTGGGTGAAGGTGCCGGTGCCGACCAGCGCCTCGGTGAGCTCGGTCCACTCCTCCTCCGAGCCGGTGCACCAGTAGACGCGGTCGGGGGTCGTCATCGCGGCGACCTCCTCGACGAAGGCGAGGATGCCGGCGTGCGTCGTGGGGGCGGACGTGTTGGTGGTCATGGCCACTATCCCTCGCAGAGCTTGCTCGTGGAGTTGTCGGAGCGGGTGCCGCGCCCTTGCATGCGCCCGATCACCCCGAGCCGATGCACGTTCAACGAGCAGCCAGGCCCGAGGTGACAGTGAATGTACGACGGGCGGCACGGCTCGGCCTATTGGATCGATCCAGCCCCGCCAGGAGCGTGACCTGGGTCACGCCGGGGGGCGATCCTCCACCGATTTCTGGGGCATCGCGATGGTCGGCTAACATTGCGCGGTCCCACGGACGGGCGCCTGTAGCTCAACGGATAGAGCATCTGACTACGGATCAGAAGGTTGGGGGTTCGAATCCCTCCAGGCGCGCCACGGATGTCGTCGTCGGCAGTCCAGCGTCGTGTCCTCGCTGTGCGATCCCTCTCATTCGCTGGCGTAAACTGGTTGATGCGTGCAACATATGTACCGTACACATCCCAGCTGAGGGAGTCTCCTTGTCCTTCCCCTCCCGACCCGCGTCGGCGAACCCCGCCCTGGCCGTCGTCGTCCTCTGCTTCGGTGGCCTCTCGGCCGCACTGGTCCAGACGCTCGTCATCCCGATCCAGAGCGAGCTGCCCGGGCTGCTGCACACCTCCCCGGACAACACCTCGTGGGTGGTCACCATCACCCTGCTCGCCGCGGCCGTCGCGATGCCGGTCGCGGGCCGGCTGGCCGACCTCTTCGGCAAGCAGCGGGTGCTGCTGAGCAGCGCCGCGATCCTGCTGGTCGGCTCCGTCGTCTGCGCGCTGTCCGACTCGCTGGTGCCGATGCTCACCGGACGTGCCCTGCAGGGGCTGGCGATGGGCTTCATCCCGGTCGGGATCTCGATGATGCGCGAGATCACCCCGCCGCGACTGACCGGCACGGCGATCGCCTCGATGAGCGCGACCCTCGGCGTCGGCGGCGCCATCGGCCTGCCGCTGTCGGCGTGGATCGCCCAGGACCACAACTGGCATGCCCTGTTCTGGCTCTCCGCCGTGCTGGCCGCGGTGGTCCTGCTGTCCACGTTCGTCTTCGTCCCCCACGTCCGCGACGCCAACCCCGGCCGGCTCGACCTCGTCGGGGCGGCCGGGCTGGCGATCGGGCTGGTGTCCTTCCTGGTCGGGGTGTCGAAGGGGAACACCTGGGGCTGGGGCGATCCCCGCACGCTCGCGGCCATCGTCGGCGGGCTCGTGGTCCTCGTCCTGTGGGGCCTCTTCGAGGTCCGCCAGACCGACCCGCTCGTGGACCTGCGCACCACCGCCCAGCTCCCCGTCCTGCTGACCAACCTCGCCGCGGTGGCCATCGGGTTCGGGATGATGGCGCAGGCGATCGTGGTGCCGCAGCTGCTGCAGCTCCCGGAGGCCACCGGCTACGGCCTCGGGCAGTCGATCCTCGCCGCCGGTCTCTGGATGGCCCCGGGCGGACTGATGATGATGCTGTTCGCACCCGTCTCCAGCCGGCTGATGCGCCAGGTCGGCGCCAGGATCACCCTGATGGTCGGCGCCACCGTCCTCGGCGTCGGCTACCTCGTCGCGCTGGTCCTGATGGATGCCCCCTGGCAGCTGCTGGTCGCCTCGTGCGTGGCCTCCGCAGGCGTGGGCATCGGGTACGCCGCCATGCCGACCCTGGTGCTCGACGCGGTGCCGGCGCGCGAGGCTGGTTCGGCTGTCGGCGTGAACGCGCTGATGCGCTCGATGGGTACGACGCTCGCCGCCGCGGCGATGGGCACGGTGCTCGCCGGCTCGAGCACGACGATCGCCGGTCACGCCATCCCGAGCGAGGGCGCGTTCCACGCCTGCTTCGTGATCGGTGCAGCGGCCGCGTTCATCGGGGTGGCGATCACCGCGGGGATCCCGCGGCGCACGAAGACCGTCGAGACCCCGAGCCCGCCCCCGTGGCTGCTCAGGTCAGCTGATCGTGCACCCGGTCGACGGCGTCGTTGAAGGCGTGCAGGCTCGCGACCATGTCGCGGGTCCGCTGCTCCCCCAGGTCCTCGATCGCGCGGGCGATCACGTCGGCGCGCAGCCGGCCGTCGTGCAGGTAGGCGGTGCGACCCGCCTCGGTGGGCCGGACCGGGCTGGCACCACGTCCGGGAGCCGGGTCGCGCTCGACGAGACCCTGCCGCAGGGCGGAGTTGACCTGCCGGTTGATCGTCGACAGCTCCAGGTGCAGCTCGTCGGCGAGCTCACGCTGCGTGAGCGGCCCCTTCTCGTCGAGCCGCCACAGGATCCGGAACGCCGAGCTCTCCAGCAGCGCACCCTCCAGCGAGGTGTAGCGGCGCCCGTGCAGCCGCAGCACCTCGTCACCCAGGGCGCGCAGCAGGTCGTCGTCCACCTCGGCAGGCTCGCCCACGTCAGCTCCTCTGCGGGCCGAGCACCGGCTCGAGCGAGCGCAGGAACGCCGACTCCGGAGTCAGCCGCAGGACGGTGTCGCGCACGGCGACCGCGGGCGGCCAGTGCCACTGGGCGACGCGGCCGATCCGTGCGGAACGCTGGCTGACCATCGTGGCCCGCGGACGACGTCGTGCGTCGTACGCCGCCAGGTCGTTGCCGTCGGCGTGCTCGGCGAGCGCGACGGCGTCCTCCAGGGCCTGGCAGGCGCCCTGCCCGAGGTTGGGGGTCATGGCGTGGGCGGCGTCGCCCACCAGCGCGACCTTGTCGTGCACGTAGGTGGGCAGCGCCGGGATGTCGTAGAGGTCGTGGTGCAGCAGGTCGGCCTCGTCCGTCGCGGCCAGCAGCGCCGGCACCGGGTCGTGCCACGTGGCGAACCGCTGCCGCAGCGCCGCCAGCCCGATGCTGGCGGTCCCCTCGGCGGAGTCGAGGACCGCGAAGCAGTAGACCCGGCCGTCCTGGAGCCGGGTGCAGCCGAAGCGCTGCCCACGACCCCACGACTCGAAGCCGGGCCCGAAGTCCGCCGGGTACGCCGTCACGAACCGCCACGCCGTGTAGCCCGCGTAGCGCGGCTCGGAGTCGGGCCACAGGGCCCGGCGCACCTCGCTGCGCAGGCCGTCGGCGCCCACGACGAGGTCGCCCTCGGAGGAGCCCTGGGAGTGACGCACCGACCCCTCGGGCGAGGCGCCGTCCACGCTGACACCCACGCGAAGCGCCTCCGGGGGCAGCGCCGAGCGGAGGATGTCCAGCAGCGTGGCGCGGTGGATCATCGCGATGTCGCCGAAGCGTTCCCGGATGGCCGCGACGTCCGTGCGCGAGAGCCAGCGACCGCGGCTGTCCCGGATGCCGCCGGAGCCCTCCAGGCTGGAGCTGCCCCGCACCTGGTCGCCCAACCCCAGGGCGTCCAGGGCGCTCAGCGCGTTCGACCACAGGGTGAGCCCGGAGCCGACCTCGCTGATCGTCGGTGCCCGCTCCAGCACCTCCACGTCCCATCCGCGGCGGTGCAGGGCGATGGCCGAGGAGAGTCCCGCGATGCCGCCGCCGACGATCACAGCCTTCACCGTGCCCACGCGGGGATCATGGCCCACTTCGCTGCGTTGCGCACCTCACCCACACGGTGGCAGGCCGGCGGTGGCCGGGTACAGCTAGCCGGCGGGGTCGAGGTCCGGCCTCAGGGAGGGGGCCGGACACGCCCCGGTGGCCTCGCGCTTCTGCACCTCGGTGCTGGTGGTGATCACCACCAGGTGACGCAGGTTGCTGGTGAGGCAGTAGGCGAACCGGTCGCCCTCGCTGCGGTACCAGGTCACCCGCACGCCCTTGTCCACGCCCGGGCTGTAGACCTCCGAGGCGCCGGGGCCGGTCATCTTCAGGTTGCGGTCCTCGGTCCAGACACTCGCCGGCCAGGCCTGGTCGTGGTGGTCGCGGAAGGCCGCGACCGACTGGTCGACCAGGCCCGAGGAGTGCGAGAGCACCGTGCTCGGACTCGTCGGTGGGTGCGACTCGGTGCTGTTGTCGGGACCCTCCGAACGGAGGATGACCACGGCGACGACCACCAGGACCAGGACCGCGACCACCCCCACGAGCAGGGTGGCGCGGCGGGCGGCGGCGGGACTCTGCTCCGGCACGTCACCGACCCTCTCACGGGTGTGAGAATCGCCGGATGGACGACCTGCCGACGACCGCCTTCGTGAACGCGGCCCTCTTCGACGGACACCGCTACCGAGGGCCGCTCGACGGCGCGGTGCTGGTCGAGGGTGGGCGGATCTCCGGGATCGGCGAGCCTCCCGCGGGGGCCACCGTGGTCGACGCGGGCGGCGGCTTGCTCGCGCCCGGCTTCGTCGACGCCCACGTGCACGCCGTGCAGGGTGGGATGGAGCTGACCCGCTGCAACCTGGCCGAGGGCAGCACCCGGGAGGAGTACCTCGCGACCATCGCGGCGTACGCCCGGAGCCACCCGGACGAGCCGTGGATCCTCGGTGGGGGCTGGGCGATGGCGGCGTTCCCGGGCGGTACGCCGACCGCGGCCGACCTCGACGAGATCGTGCCCGACCGGCCGGTCTTCCTGCCCAACCGCGACCACCACGGCGCCTGGGTCAACACCCGGGCGATGGAGATCGCCGGCATCCGCCGCGACAGCCCGGAGCCGCCGCACGGCCGCTACGAGCGCGACGCCGACGGCATCCCGACCGGCACCCTGCACGAGGGGGCGATGGACGTGGTCACCCGGCACGCCCCGGGGGCCACCGACGAGCAGTACTACGCCGGCCTGCTGGCGGGTCAGGCCTACCTGCACTCCCTGGGCGTCACCGGCTGGCAGGACGCGATCGTCGGGGAGTACGCCGGCATGGACGACGCCGGACCGACCTACGTCGAGGCCGCGCAGCGCGGCGACCTCACCGCGCACGTGGTCGGCGCGCTCTGGTGGGACCGCGACGCCGGCGAGGAGCAGGTCGAGTCGCTGGTCGAGCGCCGGCGCGCGTTCACCCACGGCCGGTTCCGCGCCACCAGCATCAAGGTGATGCAGGACGGCGTGGCCGAGAACTTCACCGCCGCGATGACCGCGCCGTACCTCGACCGCGAGGGGCGGAGCACCGGCGAGAGCGGCCACTCCTTCATCGACCCCGCCCTGCTGCGCCGGTACGTCGCCCGCCTCGATGCCGAGGGCTTCCAGGTGCACGTGCACGCCATCGGCGACCGGGCGGTGCGCGAGGCGCTCGACGCGTTCGAGGGCACGGACCCGGACCGCCGGCACCACGTCGCGCACCTCCAGGTGGTGCATCCCGACGACGTGGCGCGCTTCGCCGGGCTCGGGGTCGCGGCGAACATGCAGGCGCTGTGGGCGTGCCTGGACGACCAGATGGTCGACCTCACGATCCCGTACCTCGGCGAGGAGCGGGCCTCCTGGCAGTACCCGTTCGGTGCACTGCAGCGCTCCGGCGCCAGGCTGGTCGCGGGCAGCGACTGGCCGGTCAGCACGCCCGACCCGCTGGAGGCGATCCACGTCGCGGTCAACCGGTGGGCGCTCGGTGAGGAGGGCCGGGCCGGCTCCGAGCCGTTCCTGCCGCAGCAGGCCCTCGACCTGGAGGCCGCCTTCGCGGCGTACACCTCGGGCTCGGCCTGGGTGAACCACCGCGACGAGGCCGGCACCGTCGCGCCCGGTCAGGTGGCCGACCTCGTCGTGCTCGACCGCGACCCCTTCGCCGGCGATCCCGAGCGAGATCGGCGCCACCCGGGTCGTCTCGACGTGGGTGGGCGGGGTCGCGGTGTGACGCCGGCCTAGATCCCCAGGTCGTCCAGGGCGGTCAGGGCGGCGAGGTGCCCGACGATGCCGTGCGCACCCGGGCCGGGTGGCAGCGCCGCCGAGCAGAGGTAGGCGCCGTCGACGCCGGTGCGGTAGGGGTTCGTGGCCTTGCGCGGGCCCACCAGCAGCTGCACGGGCGACTTCTCCCCCGTCGCGATGTCGCCGCCCACGAAGTTCTCGTTGTCCTGCGCGATCATCGTGGTCGAGCGGTGCGTGACCTTCCGGATCCGGTCGCGGGCACCCGGTGCGAACCGCTCCACCTGACGCAGGACGGCCTCGACGGCGTCGCCGGTGTACCCGTTCGGCACGTGGGCGTAGGCGTCGACGGGGTGCAGGTCGCCGTCCGAGCGGGACGGGTCGGCGAGGTACTGCTGGCCGACCAGGACGAACGGGCGCTCGGGCATCACCCCGGCATTCGCCGCCCGCTCCGCCGCCGCGATCTCCTCGAAGGTGCCACCGAGGTGGACCACGCCGGAACGCCGGGCAGGCTCGTAGTCCCACGGCAGCCCGCCCTCGACCGCGAGCGCGACCTGGAAGGCGCCCGGGCCGAAGGTCCACTGCTCGTAGCCACGACGCGTGCGCTCGGAGAGTCGGTCGCCGAGGATCCGCGCGGCGCCCGGCGGGGAGGTGTCGAGGAGCACGAGGTCGGCGCCGAGCTCGCCGGTGAGCTCCTCGGACGAGGTCACCCGGACGCCGGTCCGCACCTCGCCGCCGTGACGCTCGAGCACCCGGACCATCGCCGCGGCGATCGACTGCGAGCCGCCGACCGCCACCGGCCAGCCGAAGCGGTGCGCGGCCGCCGCGAGCGCGAGGCCGGCCGCCGCGGAGAACGGCGCCTCCAGCGGCCGGAACGCGTGCGCGGCCACGCCCGCCCAGAGCCCCCGGGCGGCGTCGGTGTCGAACCGCCTGGCCACGGCGACCGCGGTGAGCGGCGCCGTACGACCCATCCGGGCCAGGCCGAACGGGTGCCGCGGGACGTGCGCCAACGGCTGGAGGAACTCCAGCGACGCCGTGTCGAAGTGCCGGGTCAGGCCGCCGTACATGCGCTCGTAGGCGCGGCGGTCGGGTCCCAGCCCCGCCGCCGTGTCGGCCACCGACCGCAGCACGTGGCCACCTCGGCCCTGGTCGAGGGGGTGCGCGAACTGGACCTCGGGCCAGGCCCACTCCAGGCCCTCGTCACGCAGGTCGAACGCCTTCGCGAAGACCGACTCGGTCGCGAACGGGTGGAAGCCGGAGCACTCGTCGTGCACCAGGCCCGGCAGGGTGGCCTCCCCGGACCGCAGCCCGCCGCCGATCGACCCGGCCGCCTCGAGCACGACGACCTCGAGCCCCGCGGCGGCGAGAGTGACCGCAGCCGCCAGCCCGTTGGGGCCGCTCCCGACCACGACCGCACGCGCCATGCCTCCACCCGACTCCCGGCTGCGCGCCGGGCCACACTCCCGTGGGGGGAGACTACCGGCGCCACGAGCCACGCCGCGTCGTCGCATCCACGGGCCGTCCGAACAGTGGCCGTCCGGTCCCTTGCCGTCACGCGCCCGGCGCGGTCAGATGGACCGCAGGAGGGAAACGACATGGCGGACGACACCAGCAGTGAGACGGGCCCACAGGTCACCCACGGGTCAGAGAGCTTCTTCATCGAGGGCGAGGGACTGCTCTCCTCGGCGGTCGGTGGCCGCAGCGGGGACGAGCCCGACCCGGTCGACCGGGCCGGCGGTCCGAGAGCGACGGCGGCGCGCACGCTGGCCGCGGCGAAGGCCCCGCCGTTCCGGTTCTCGCGCGTCGGCCCCCAGGGCGTCCAGCTCTCCGCGCCGGTCGTGCGCAAGCTGGCCAAGGCGATGACCGCGGCGGGCGGCGCCAGCGGCACGATCCCCGCGGGCTACACCTACCTCGGCCAGTTCGTCGACCACGACCTGACGATGGACCGCACCCAGGTGATGCTGGGCACCGACGTCTCACCGACCGACCTCCTGCAGGGACGCTCCCCGCGGCTCGACCTCGACTCGCTGTACGGCGCCGGACCCACCAACCCCGGCTCGGCGGCCTTCTACGAGGCCGACGGACAGCACCTGAAGACGGGGACGACGATCGCCGCCGAGGGGGTGGGGCCCCAGGTCGGGCACGACCTGCCGCGCGTCGGCAAGGGCCCGGGACCCGTCGCGAAGCGCAAGGCGCTGATCCCGGACCCGCGCAACGACGAGAACCTGATCGTGGCGCAGACCCACTGCGCCTTCATCGCCTTCCACAACAAGGTCGTCGACACGCTGCCGAAGTCGGTGCCGGCCCAGCAGCGGTTCCGGCGCTCGCGCAAGCGGGTCAGCCTGCACTACCAGTGGCTGCTGCGGCACGACTACCTGCCGCGCATCGTCGACCCGGCGATCGTCAACCAGGTCTTCAAGAACGGCCGCAAGGTCGTCGAGCCCGGCGCACCGCCCGCGTCGGTGCCGACGATGCCGATCGAGTTCTCGGTCGCGGCCTTCCGGCTCGGGCACAGCATGGTGCGCCCGTCGTACAACTGGAACTCGCACTTCCCGGGCAACGCCGGCGGTCTCGACTACATGTTCATCTTCTCCGCGCTCGGCGGCGACCTGGGCGGCGACCGTCGCCTGATCAGCAGCTGGATCGCCGACTGGCGGCGGATGTTCGACTTCGAGAAGGCCGGCAAGCCCGCGCTGCAAGGCGCCGCTCGGCCTCAACCACGCGATGCGGATCGACAGCCGGCTCACCCACCCGCTCTCCGACCTGCCGCCCAGCACGTTCGGCGGCAAGGACAACACCCCGGCGATGGCGCGCAACCTGGCCTTCCGCAACCTCACCCGCGCCCACATGGTCAAGCTGGCCAGCGGGCAGCAGATGGCGAAGTTCCTGCGGAGCAAGGGCGTCGCCGTCAAGACGCTGACGAAGGGCCAGGTCCTCAACGGCAGCGGCGGAGCCGTGCTCGACCAGCTGACGCCCGTCGAGCGCAACGAGCTGGCCGGGAACACGCCCCTGTGGTTCTACGTGCTGCGCGAGGCGGAGCTCAACAACGGCCGGCTCACCGGCGTCGGTGGGCGCCTCGTGGCCGAGACCTTCCACCGGGCGATGCAGGGCAGCACCTTCTCGATCGTGCGCGACCCGGCGTGGAAGCCGTTCCTCGGCCCGCGCCCGGGCACCTTCGAGATGACCGACCTGCTGCAGACCGCCTTCGGCAGCACCAAGCCGGGCCTGGCGCCGGCCGGCTAGCCCCCAAGATCAGCGGAGCGTGACGACCGACTTGCCGAGGGTCTTGCGGTCGTCCATGTCCTGGAGGGCCCGGCCGAACTCCTCGATCGGGTACGTCGCGCCGATCGGCGGGGCGATGACGCCCGACTCCATCAGCGGGACCAGCTCCTCCCACTGCTTGCGCATGAAACCGGGGCGCACCATCGCGTAGGCGCCCCAGCCGACGCCACGCACGTCGACGTTGTTGAGCAGGAGCCGGTTCACCTTGACCGCGGGGATGTCGCCGGCCGTGAAGCCCACCACGAGCAGCCGGCCCTGGGTGGCCAGCGAGCGCAGGGAGTCGGTCATCAGGTCGCCACCGACCACGTCCATCACCACGTCGACGCCCTCGCCGCCGGTGAGCTCCTTGACGGCCTCGCGGAACCCCTCGACCAGCACGACCTCGTCGGCGCCGGCACGACGCGCCACCTCCGCCTTCTCCTCGGTGGAGACCACGCCGATGGTGCGGGCGCCGTACCCCTTGGCGACCTGGATGGTCGCCGTGCCGACGCCGCCGGCGGCGCCGTGCACCAGCACGGTCTCGCCCTCGCGCAGGTTCCCGCGCTCGACGAGGGCGAAGTGCGCCGTGAGGTAGTTCATCGGGATGGCCGCGCCCTGCTCGAAGCTCACCGAGTCCGGCAGCGCGAAGACGCTGTCGGCGCCGAGGCCCACGACGTCGGCGGCCCCGCCGTGACCCAGGCACGCCGCGACGCGGTCACCGGCAGCGACGCCCGGACCCCTCCGGCGCGGACCGTACGACGCCCGCGAAGTCGACGCCGAGGGTGAACGGCAGCTCCGGCTTGAGCTGGTACTCGCCCTTGCTCAGCAGCAGGTCGGGGAACGAGATGCCGACGGCATGCACCTCCACCAGCACCTGGGGACCGAAGTCGCCCTCCGCACCGGGCTCGGGCACCTCCTCGACCGTGACTGCCGAGGGTCCGTCGAGCCTGGTCACCTGTACTGCGCGCATCCCGCGAATCTAGCGCCTGCGGGTCAGGTCTTCCTGGCCAGTGTGGCGAGCTCGAAGTGCATCGGGTCGGTGTAGTGCCAGTCGCCGCCCCAGGCGAAGCCCCACTGCTTGAAGATCGTGACCACGCGGCGGTTCATCTTGCCGACGGTGCCGCGCTGGTTGTCCGCCACGTTGAGGTCGATCGCGGTGCCGAAGCTGTGGAACGAGAGCTTGTTGGTGCCGGCGATGAAGCGGGGCACGTAGCAGCCGCCGTACTGGTAGATCTCCTTCGACAGCCCCTCGGCCACGACCTCGTTCAGGGCCCCGGCCAGCTGGGGCAGCATGATCCGGTTGCCCCTGACCGGCCCGATGATGGGCATCTGCTCGGTGCGGATGTAGTTGGCCACCCACCCCGGGTCGGGGTTGACGGTGCCGTTGCCGTTGGCGGTGTAGTTGAAGGTGCCGATCTTGTTCGCCACCGCACCGCCGGTGAGCACGGCGGTCTGCGCGACGCTGAGGTCGACGTTCGTGCCGAGGATCTGGATGGAGGCGCCCGAGCCGGCGGCGGCCTGCAGCTTCTTCATGATCGACTGCGGCGACGTGGCGCCCATCGAGAGCAGCGCCGCGTTGCCGCTGGTCATGCCGAGCGGCTTGGTCCACTTGTAGTTCACCACCGCGTCGATCTGGCGCGCGTAGGCCGGGTCGAGGAGCTGGGCGTAGGCGCCGACGTGGGCACTCGGGGCGTCGGTGCCGTTGCCGAGCTTCAGGTAGCCGTCCTTGGTCTGCAGCTCGCGCCCGATCTGGGGCCCCACGGCGATCTCGCCGCCGGCCACGCGCTTCCACACGTCCGCCGTGTGCGCGGTGCCGGGCACGGTGTAGCGCCAGAAGGTCTTGGGATCGACGGCGGCGTAGGTGACCGGCTGCTCGTCGACGTAGAACTGCCCCATGGCCATCGGCTCGACCGCCATGATGGCCTGCTTGCCGTCCTTGCCCTTGATCGCCCGGATCTGGTCGATGGTGCTCTTGGGCAGGGTGTCCTTGCTGTAGATCAGGAGGTCGGAGGACAGCAGCGGCTGGGTCAGGTCCTTGGGTGCGTCGACCGCGACGTCCTCGATCTTCGGTGCCGCCGCGTGCGCCTTCGGAGCGGCACCCGGCACGTTCGACGACGTACGACGCGTGTCGTCGCCGGACGACCCGCACCCGGCCGCGAGCAGGCCGAAGCCGGTCAACGCGATCAGGTCGCGCCTGCTCAGCTCGTGCATCGACGTCCTTCGGCTGTGCCCTCGAGGGGTCGCTCTCCCTGCGACCCGCTCGGCAAGGGTACGCGGCCGGGACAGGCGGTCACGGCGATGGTCTAGCGGCTCAGTCCTGCAGCACCCGCCGAGCGATCCAGGCGACCGAGGCGGCCGTCTCGCGCGGGTCGCCGGAGGGCTGCATCACGTGGCTCAGCACGAGCCGCACCACCATGTCGATGAGCACCTCGAGGCGCTGCTCGGAGAGCGGTACGTCGTAGGTCGCCACGTGGGCGCGGATCATCTGGCCGGCCGCTCCGAGGAGCGCCGCGGAGTTGGTGGTCAGCAGCGGCAGCAGCTCGCTGTCGGCGCCCTGGCTGCTGGAGAGGACGGCGTGCAGCAGCGGGTCGGTCCGGGCCATGTCGAGCACCTGGAAGGCGGCCGCGTCGATGGCCGCCACCAGGTCGGTGGGGTTGTCCTCGAACGCGGAGTCGACGACGTCGAGGAACAGCGACAGCTCGCGCATCACCATCGCCTCGGCGAGCTGCGGCTTGCCGCCGACCTCGTTGTAGACCGTCTGCCGGCTGACCCCGACCAGGTCGGCGAGCTTGCCCATCGTGAGGCTGCCCCAGCCGTGCTCCGCGGTGTAGCGGGCGGCCGCGGCGAGCATCCGCTCGCGGTGACCGGGAGGGGCGGCGACGGGAGCTCATGGTCACCAGCCTAGGCAGGGAGGTCAGGCCGGCTGGCTCTCGACCGGCACGAAGTCGACCTTCTCGCGCACGCCGCAGTCGGGGCAGCACCACGAGTCGGGTACGTCGGCCCAGGCGGTGCCGGCCGCGAAGCCCTCCCGCTCGTCGCCGCTCACGACGTCGTAGGTGTAGCCGCACCCGGGGCAGCGGGCCGCGAGGACCTCGCTCGCGGCGGCGGCCGCAGCCACGGCCTCGTCCTCGAGCCGCTGCTGCTCCGCCGCTCGGGCGGCCTCGTCGATGCCGTGCTCGCGCAGGATGCGCTCGCGCTTCCGCGGGCTGATGTTCGCCCGGCTCAGGTCACCGTCGAAGTGCGCGAGGACGCGGGGGTCCATCACCCGGCGCCAGACCGGCGGGAAGATCGCGAGCACGATCATCCCGGCGTACCCGGTGGGCAGCACCGGCGACTCCTGGTAGTCGCGCAGCGCCTGGTAGCGACGGGTCGGGTTGGCGTGGTGGTCGCTGTGCCGCTGCAGGTGGTAGAGCAGCACGTTGGTGGCGATGTTGTTGGAGTTCCAGCTGTGCGAGGGGTCGACCCGCTCGTAGCGCTGGCGCTCGCCGACCCCGACCTTCTGGCGGCGCATGCCGTAGTGCTCCATGTAGTTGACGACCTCGAGCAGCGAGAAGCCGACGATCGCCTGGATCACCAGGAACGGCAGGATCGCCCAGCCCAGCAGGGCGATCATCACGCCCCACAGCACCGCCGACATCAGCCAGGCGTTCAGCACGTCGTTGCCGATCCGGAACGGGTGCTTGTCCTTGCGGGCGTAGCGGCGCTTCTCGATGCGCCAGGCGCTCTTCAACGAGCCGCCGACCGTGCGCGGCCAGAACTGGTAGAAGTTCTCGCCCAGCCGCGAGGAGGCGGGGTCCTCGGGGGTGGCGACGCGGACGTGGTGGCCGCGGTTGTGCTCGATGTAGAAGTGGCCGTAGAAGCTCTGCGCGAGCGCGATCTTGGACAGCCACCGCTCGTGGCTCTCCTTCTTGTGGCCGAGCTCGTGGGCGGTGTTGATGCCGATGCCGCCGATGCACCCGATCGAGATGGCGATGCCGATCTTGCCGAACAGCGACAGCTCGTCGACGCCGAGCAGGTCCGGGCGCGCGATCCAGATGAAGGCACCGACGAAGCCGATGTACTGGATCGGCAGGAAGGCGTAGGTGATCCAGCGGTAGTACTTGTCGTTCTCGAGCTGCTCGATGACGTCGTCGGGCGGGTTGGAGCGGTCGAGCCCGGCGACCAGGTCGATGGCGGGTACGACGACCAGGATGATGATCGGCCCGATCCACAGCCACGCGTCCCAGCCGGTGAGGTGGTGCATGCCGAAGGCGATGAAGGCCAGCGAGGGGACCACCAGCCCGATCATCCACAGGTACCGCTTGTGGTCGTGCCACCGCTCGGTGCTGCCCAGGGGGACGGTCGCGCTGGTCATCGATCTCTCCTTGGTCGTCGGGTGCTGGTGGTCGAGCGAAGTCGAGACCATTGACATCTGAGGTCCAGATGTAAAGCAGATTCGACCGTAACCCGATCCCGCCCATTTGACAAGAGGCAGAGGAATGTAAAGCGGTCAGGGGGTGAAGCAGAGCAGCCCGCTGGCCTCGGTGGAGTCGCGGATGTCGGCGCGGATCCGGTGCGGCCCGGTCTCGACCCGGAGCCGGAACCCGTCGTCGAGCTCGAGCACCGCCCAGCCCGCGCGGGTGTCGACGACGCGGCCGTGGACGACGCAGCGACCGCCGACCGACGACTCCACCCCGCTCAGCGGCGGGCCGGGGAGCAGGTCGTGCTCGGCGACGAGGTGCAGCGAACCCCCGACGGTGCGGCCCACCTGGACGCGCCCGGTCCACTGCCTCGGCGCCGCGGCGGTGACCGTGCGGCCGGCCACCCGCAGGGTCACCGAGCCGTCGTGCACCTCGAGCACCTCGTGCCGGTGCCAGCGGCGTCGGCGCCGCCACCACAGGAGGGCGATCGTCACCAGCACCACGTCGCCGAGCAGCGCGACGACGAGGAAGGTGGCGTTGCTGGTCGCGCCGTCCGGCCTGTTGTTCTCGGGATCGTCGGGCACCACCCGCACCGCCAGGACGTGGGTGACCTTGGCCTCCTCGTAGGTGGGGTCGTCGACCTGCGCGGAGTAGCGGACGCCCTTCGGGTCGATCGACTCGGGCAGCCGGTAGTCGACGTAGTTGCGGTCCTGCGCCCGCTGCGTGCGCAGCACGACTGCCTCGACGTCCTTGCCCGAGTGCGCCAGCTTCCGCTCGGTCAGCGTCTGGTTCACGAACGGCAGGTTCACCAGGAACAGCACGAAGAGGAGCAGGACGAGGCGTCGCACGTGTGGAGGCTAGGCCCTATGGTCGAGGGCATGGCTGATCCGATCGGCATCGACTTCGGCGGCTCGGGGATCAAGGCGGCCCCGGTCGACCTCGGGACCGGCGAGTTCTCGGCGGAGCGCGAGCGCATCGACACCCCGGAGGAGTCGACGCCCAAGAACGTCGCGAAGGTGATGGCCGAGCTGCTCGAGCGGTTCGAGGGCCACGACTCACCCGTCGGCGTGACCATCCCCGGCGTGGTCCGCAAGAACGGCGTGGTCGCCTCGGCCGCCAACATCGACAAGTCCTGGATCGGCACCGACGCCGACGACCTGCTCGGCGACGCGCTCGGACGCAGCGTCCGCGTGATCAACGACGCCGACGCCGCCGGGCTCGCCGAGGCCCGCTACGGCGTGGCCACCGGCCGCGAGGGACTGGTCATCGTCACGACGCTCGGCACCGGCATCGGCTCGGCCCTGCTGTACGACGGCGTGCTCGTGCCCAACACCGAGCTCGGCCACCTCGAGATCGAGGGCCACGACGCGGAGAGCCGGGCCGCCAACTCCGCCCGCAAGCGCGACGACCTCTCCTGGGAGAAGTGGGCCAAGCGGCTCTCGACGTACTACCAGGCCCTGGAGAAGCTGTTCTCCCCCGACCTGTTCGTCGTCGGCGGTGGCGTCAGCAAGAACGGCGCCGAGTTCATCCCGCTCCTCGACATCTCCACCGAGATCGTCTCGGCGACCCTGCGCAACACCGCCGGGATCGTCGGCGCCGCCGCGCTGGCCTCCGACCGCGACGGCTGAGCGACCGTAGGTCACTCCTCGGT
This sequence comes from uncultured Actinomycetota bacterium, assembly GCA_963794725.1. Classification (GTDB taxonomy): domain Bacteria; phylum Actinomycetota; class Actinomycetes; order Propionibacteriales; family Nocardioidaceae; genus Marmoricola. The sequence goes on along the minus strand of CAWCFR010000018.1, from coordinate 12,058 downwards.
CGAGGCCGCCCACAGGTTCACGCCGGAGTCGCGGGCGTGCTGGTCGATGCGGGCGAGCTCGTCGTCGGTCAGCGGCGGCCCGTCGAGTGCGTCGAGGTTGGTGTCGAGCTGCTCGACCGACGACGCACCGATGACCGCGGAGGTCACCCGCTCGTCGCGCAGCGCCCACTGCAGCGCCAGCTGCGCGAGCTTCTGGCCCCGGTCCGCGGCGATCTGGTTGAGGCCGCGCACGTGCTCGATCGTCTTCTCGTCGAGGTGGTCGCTCTCGATGGTGCTGTCGGTGCGCGCCGCGCGGGAGTCCTCCGGGATGCCGTCGAGGTACTTGTCGGTCAGCAGGCCCTGGGCCAGGGCGGTGAACACGATGCACCCCATCCCCTGCTCCTCGAGCTCGTCGAGCAGGCTGTTCTCCGGGTCAGGCTGCTCGATCCAGCGGTTCAGCATCGAGTACGACGGCTGGTGGATCAGCAGCGGCGTGCCGAGCTCCCGCGCGATGGTCGCGGCCTCGCGCGTCCTCGCCGCGTTGTAGGAGGAGATGCCGACGTACAGCGCCCGGCCGGAGCGGACCGCGGTGTCGAGCGCCATCATCGTCTCCTCGACCGGCGTCTCCGCGTCGAAGCGGTGGCTGTAGAAGATGTCGACGTAGTCCAGCCCCATCCGGGCCAGCGACTGGTCGAGCGAGGACAGCACGTACTTGCGCGAGCCGCCGCCCTGGCCGTAGGGGCCCGGCCACATGTCGTAGCCGGCCTTGGTGGAGATGACCAGCTCGTCGCGCAGGCCGCGCGAACTCGTCGCGGAGGTAGACCCCGAAGTTCTCCTCGGCGCGGCCGTAGGGAGGCCCGTAGTTGTTGGCCAGGTCGAAGTGCGTCACGCCGCGGTCGAAGGCCCGGCGCAGGATGGCCCGCTGGGTCTCCTCGGGGCGGTCGGTGCCGAAGTTCTGCCACAGGCCGAGCGAGAGCGCCGGGAGCTTCAGCCCGCTCTTCCCGCAGTAGCGGTAGTCCATGTGGTCGTAGCGGTCCTCGGCAGGCGTCCAGTCGCTCATGGCCGACAGTCGACCACCCGACGCGTACTAACGTCGAACCCATGCCGGCCACCCGCGTGCTCCCCACCGAGGAGGCGACCGCGCTCCTCGAGCTGACCCGCGAGATCGCGGAGCGAGAGCTGCTGCCGCTGGTCGCCGAGGCCGAAGCCACCGAGACCTTCCCGCGGGAGGTGTTCCGCACCCTCGGCCGGGCCGGGCTGCTCGGCCTGCCCTACCCGGAGGAGCACGGCGGCGGCGCGCAGCCCTACGAGGTCTACCTCCAGGTGGTCGAGGAGATCGCCTCGGTGTGGGCCAGCGTCGGCGTCGGGGTCTCGGTGCACGCGCTCTCCTGCTTCGGGCTGGCGACGGCCGGCACCGACGAGCAGCGCGAGAAGTGGCTGCCGGAGATGCTCGGCGGCGAGCTGCTCGGCGCCTACTGCCTCTCCGAGGCGCACGCGGGCTCCGACCCCGCGGCGATGACGACCAAGGCGCGGCGCGACGGCGACGAGTACGTCGTCAACGGCGCGAAGGCGTGGACCACGCACGGGGGCCATGCGGACTTCTACAAGCTGATGGCCCGCACGTCCGACGAGCGGAACGGCATCTCCTGCTTCCTGGTGCCCGCCGACACCGAGGGCCTCAGCGCCGACCCGCCCGAGCGCAAGATGGGCCTGACCGGCTCGGCGACGGCGACGATGCGCTTCGAGGACGCCCGGGTGCCCGCCGAGCGGCTGCTCGGCAACGAGGGCGACGGCCTGAAGATCGCGCTCGCCGGCCTGGACGCCGGCCGGCTCGGGATCGCCGCGGTCGCGGTCGGCCTGGCCCAGGGGGCGCTGGACCAAGCGGTGGCCTGGGCCCGCACCCGCGAGCAGTTCGGGAAGCCCATCATCGAGTTCCAGGGGCTCGGCTTCCTGCTCGCCGACATGGAGGCGGCGGTGCAGACCTCGCGGGCGACGTACCTGCACGCAGCCCGGCTCAAGGACCGCGGGCTGCCCTACTCGCGCGAGGCCTCGATCGCGAAGCTGACCGCCAGCGACGCCGCCATGAAGGTGACCACGGACGCGGTGCAGGTGCTCGGCGGCTACGGCTACACCCGCGACTTCCCGGTCGAGCGCTACCTGCGTGAGGCCAAGGTCACACAGATATTCGAGGGCACCAACCAGATCCAGAGGTTGGTGATCAGTCGCTCCTTGGGTAAGAGCAACACTGGAACGATGTACACCGATCCCCAGGAGCACCCATGACCCCCGCTCTCGCCCACTTCGGCCCGGACGACCTTCCCGACCTGTCCGGCAAGCGGGCGGTGGTCACCGGCGCGAACTCCGGGATCGGCTTCCACACCGCGAAGGCCCTCGCCGAGCACGGCGCCGAGGTCGTCCTCGCCTGCCGCAACCTCGAGTCGGCCCGGGCCGCCGCCGTGAAGCTGCCCGGCCTGACCGACGTGCAGGAGCTCGACCTGGCCTCGCAGAAGTCGGTGCACGCCTTCGCCGACGGCTTCGAGGGTCCGCTGGACCTCCTGATCAACAACGCCGGCGTGATGACGCCGCCGAAGTACCGCGAGACCGAGGACGGCTTCGAGCTCCAGTACGGCACCAACCACCTCGGCCACTTCGCGCTCGCCGGCCTGCTGCTCCCGCACCTGCTGCAGGCCGACGCGCCCCGCATCGTGCCGGTGGCGTCGGTCGCCCACCACCGCGGCGACGAGTCGGTGCTCGAGGGCAACCCCGAGTCGTCGTACAAGCCGAGCAAGGACTACGGCAACACCAAGCTCGCCAACCTGCTCTTCGCCCGCGAGCTGCGCCGCCGCGCCGACGAGGCCGGCTCGAAGCTGGTCGTCTCCGCCGCCCACCCGGGCGTCTCGGCCACCAACCTGGTCACCTCGCCCGACGGCATGGGCGCCAACCCGGTCGTGCGCCGGGTGATGCCCTACGTGCTCCCGATCGTCATGCAGTCCAGCGCCGCCGGGGCGAACCCGTCGCTGTGGGCGGCGACGTACGGCGACCCGGGCGGCTACGTCGGGCCGACCCGGCTGCAGGAGACGCCGCGGCCGGCTCGGCCACGCCAAGCTCTCGAAGCACGCGCGCAACGACGACCTCGCCCGCCGGCTGTGGACGATCTCCGAGCAGCAGACCGGCGTCTCCTACGACTTCTGAGCGCTCGGCTCTGGGCCGGCAGCAGCCGGTCGGCGACGAGCGCCCGGTAGAGGTACGGCGCCAACGTGCGCGCGTAGGTGACGGTGAGGTGGTTGCCGTCGGCGTAGACGTTGACGCCGCCGATCAGCACCGGGCACTCTCGTCTCCGTGCACAGGCGGTCGGTGAGGTCGACCAGCGTGGTGCCGGGGGTCCGGCGCTGCGCCTCGCTCAGCGCGTCGTACCAGCGGTCGAGGTTGGCGGCCCGGGTCATCGCGCACCGCGAGTTCGCCTGCGCGACCGGGACCTTGGCCAGGCAGAAGTTGGGGTTCTGCGAGGGCGTAGCGGACCTCGGGGTTGTCGCGCACCACCGCGACCGGCACGCCCTGTGAGGTGACCCGCCGCCAGGCCTCGGAGAGGCCACGCACCTGGGTCGCGTGGCTGCCGTGCAGCGTGACCAGCCGGGCCGTGGTGAGCACCAGGTCGTAGTCGGTCGCCTTCCGGTCCAGGAGCGGGAACAGGTTGGAGCGCCAGTGCGCGCAGGTGCGGCCGATCTCCCGGCTCGTGTCGACCGGAGCGGTCGACCAGGCGCACTCGCCCATCACGTACATGTCCGCGGTGATCCGGCCCTGCTCCACGAGGCGGTCGACCGTGGCCATCAGCACGCGGGCGTGCGAGTCACCGATGACGGCCACGTGCGGGACGCGTCTCGCTGGGCTTGCCGAACCGGCACGGCACGAGCGGGTCCTTGAAGGCCCGCCAGTAGCACGTCGACCACGGCGGATCGTCCTTCGCCGCCGCGTCGGGAGCCGGCACCATCACGCCGTCGAGGTCGTGCGTTCGGGCAGCCCTTGGCCTGCGGAGCCATCGCGGCCGCGCCGAAGCACGGCGGCTCGTGGTGCGCGAGCCGCTGGGCCACCTCGACGGAGCGCTCGGCGTCGCGCTCCACGACCTCGCGCGGCACGACACAGGCGACGGTGAGCAGGGCGGCGGCCGCGGCGGCGTAGGCGAAGGTGGTCCGCGAGCGCGCGAGCCCGAAGTGGCGCGCCTCGCGGACCGGGTCCTCGACCCACTTCTTGGTCAGCGCCGCCAGGCCGATCGTGGCCATCAGGATCGAGAGGCGGTCGATCCTCGTGAGCGGGTGCCCGGTGGCCGCCGGCAGCAGGATGATCAGCGGCCAGTGCCACAGGTAGATCGAGTAGGAGATGTCGCCGAGCCACTGGGCCGGCCGCAGCGTCGAGCAGCCGCGAGTGCGACCACGACAGGGCCGGGTCGCCCACCCAGATCACCGCGGCGGACGCGACGACGACCAGGATGGCGGCGGTGCCGGGCATCGGGGTCTTCGCGTCGAAGACCAGGGAGCAGGCGAGCAGCGCGACCAGGGCCGCCCACCCGACGGCACTGCGGACCGCGGGCCGCCCGGACACGGCCGGGGCGAAGGCGAGCAGCGCACCGGCACCGAACTCCCAGGCCCGGGCGGTGGTGGCGAAGTAGGCCCAGGCGGGGTCGTGGGCGGTGATCCACAGCGAGTAGCCGAGGCTGGCGACCGTCCCCACGGCGAGCACCGCGAACACGGTCGTCAGCCTCGGCCGCGCGACCATCGCGCCGCCAGCCAGAGGGCGAGCAGCACCAGCAGCGGCCAGACCAGGTAGAACTGCTCCTCCACCGAGAGCGTCCAGTAGTGCTGGGCCGGCGAGGGCGTGTTCTGCGCCGCCAGGTAGTTGACCGAGTCGAGCGCGAGCGCCCAGTTCTCGACGTACAGCCCCGCCGCGAGGATCTCCCCGAAGAACTGGTGCCAGACCAGGCGTGGCTCGAGCAGGAGCACGCCGACGGCCGAGACCGCCAGCACGAGGTACGACGCCGGCAGCAGGCGACGCATCCGCCGGGCCCAGAAGCGGCTCAGGCTCACCGAGCCCGACCGGTCGACCTCGCGCAGCAGCAGCGAGGTGATCAGGAAGCCGGAGATGACGAAGAAGACGTCGACGCCGATGTAGCCGCCCGACAACCGCCCGGGCCACAGGTGGAACAGCACGACCAGCAGCACGGCGACCGCGCGTAGCCCCTGGATCTCCCGGCGCACCGCTCGACCACCCATCAGCACAAGTCAGCCTCGGCTCGATCCGTCGCGCCCCGACGAGCTCGAGCACGACGCAGCAGTTGTCCGGGCTCGGGCTGAGCCGAGCGGTGTAGCCCGAGGCGCCGAGCTCGTCGAGCAGGCCCCCGACCAGGTGCAGGTTCATCCCGCAGACCAGGTCGGTGTGCCGCTGGGCCAGGTGGTGGAACGGGCAGTTGCCCAGGCGCACGGTGCCGTCCTCGACGCGCGGCTCGAACCCCTCGGCCTCGAGCACGGCGACGGGGTCGTCGGTGGCGGCCGCCCGGGCGATCCGGCGCCCTGCCTCCCGGGCGTGCCCGGCAGCGTCGCCGGAGTCCTCGAGTGCCGCCGCCAGGACCTCGCCGATCAGCTCGTAGCGCCGCCGCGGCAGGGAGACCTCGACCTCCTCCGCCGAGCGCAGGTAGAGCTTGGCCGGACGTCCCGCGCCGGGACCGGTCCGCCCGGAGATCCGGCGGTGGACGACGTCCAGCAGTCCCTCGTCGACCAGCCGGTCGAGGTGGAAGGCCACGGTGGCGCGGGCCACCCCGGTCGCCTCGGACGCCTCGTCGCGACCGACGGGCGTGCGCGAGCGGGCCACGTAGTCGTAGAGCCGGCGACGCGTCGGCTCGTCGAGCACTGCCACCCGGGAGATCGGGTCGGGCTGGTCGCCGGTCATGCCGCGATTCTAAAGCAAACGATCGTTCACAGTAGGGCCCGGCCATGATCGCTGACCGGGCACCGAACCGCTGGTGCGCGAGGGGGGAGTTGAACCCCCACGCCCTTTCGGGCACACGGACCTGAACCGTGCGCGTCTGCCTATTCCGCCACTCGCGCGTGAAGCGAACGACAGGCTATCCCAGCCTTGTCTCACCCGCCCAATCCGGGCGGCGGGGGCCCGGAGGCCGCCGGATACCATCGCCAGACGTCAGCAACGACCAGCCCAGCCGGAGGGGAGGCACCGTGAGCGGCCTGCAGCGATTCGAGAACAAGCTCGAGCAGATGATCTCCGGCGTCTTCGCCCGGACCTTCCGCTCCGCCGTGCAGCCGGTCGAGATCGCCTCCGCGCTCAACCGCGAGGTCGACAACTCCGCCCAGATCCTCAGCCGCGACCGGCGGCTGGTGCCCAACACCTTCCACGTCGAGCTCTCGGCCACCGACCTCGAGAAGCTCGAGAGCCTCGGCCCGCAGCTGCCCCGCGAGCTGACCGAGATGCTGCGCGAGCACGCCGCGCAGCAGTCCTACGTCTTCACCGGCCCGGTCAGCATCTCGCTGGAGACCCGCGAGGACCTCACCACCGGCCGGTTCCGGGTGCGCAGCCAGGCGATCGCCAGCTCCAACCTGGCCCAGGGCGACCCCACCGACACCCAGGTACGACGCGCCACCGCGACCCTGCTCCTCAACGGCGAGAACCTGCCCCTCGCGCCGCCCGGCATCGTGATCGGCCGCGGCAACGAGGCCGACCTGCGCATCGACGACCCCGGGGTCTCGCGCAAGCACATCGAGATCCGCGTCGAGGAGCCCCAGGACCCCGCGACCGGACCCCGGATCACCGTGCACGACCTCGGCTCCACCAACGGCGTCTCGGTCAACGGCAAGCGCGTCGAGCAGGCAGTTCTCGCCGACGGTGCCACGATCAGGATCGGCAACACCACCATGTCCCTGCGGATCAAAGGCGGTTGAGCGTTTGTCCGCGCTGACGCTCGTGCTGATCAGGTTCGCCTACCTGGCGATCCTGTGGATCTTCGTGCTCTCGTGCATCTCGGTGATCCGCTCGGACATGTTCGGCGCCCGGGTCGCCCGCCAGCCGGCCGGCCAGACCCGCTCCGAGAAGCGCGCCCGCAAGCGCACCAAGCCCGCGAAGCAGCGGCGCGGCGACCCCACCCAGGTCGTCATCGTGGAGGGCGGCAACAAGGGTGAGTCGGTCTCCCTCGACGACGCCCCGCTGCTGATCGGCCGCGGCAGCGACGCCGCGATCCGCCTCGACGACGACTACGTCTCCACCCGGCACGCCCGGATCGCCTCCTCCGGCGAGCAGTGGTTCGTCGAGGACCTCGGCTCCACCAACGGCACCTACGTCGGCAGCTCCCGGATCTCCCAGCCGACCACGATCAACCTCGGCACCCAGGTCCGCATCGGCAAGACGATCCTGGAGCTGCGCAAGTGAGCCACGATGCTGCGGTACGCCGCCCTGTCGGACGTCGGGCGGGTCCGCAAGGACAACCAGGACGCCGGGTACGCCGGCCCGCACCTGCTCGTGATCGCCGACGGGGTCGGCGGGTCGGCCCGCGGCGACATCGCCAGCAGCGCCACCGTCGAGATGCTGCGCAAGCTCGACGTACCCGCGCAGGAGGGCAGCCCCGACGACATGCTCGGCGCCCTCGCCGGGGCCATCCACCGCAGCCACGACCGGATCGCCCAGCTCGTGCGGGAGTTCCCGGAGATCGAGGGCACCAGCAGCACCGTCACCGCCGCGATCTTCGACGGCACCCGCGTCGGGGTCGGACACGTCGGCGACAGCCGCGGCTACCTGCTGCGCGACGGTGCGCTCTCGCAGCTGACCACCGACCACACGTTCGTGCAGAGCCTGATCGACGAGGGTCGGATCACCGAGGAGGAGGCGCGGGTCCACCCGCACCGCAACCTGATCCTCCGCGCGGTCGACGGCGTGCACGAGCCGGAGCCCGACGTGTTCACGCTCGACGCGGCACCGGGTGACCGGCTGCTGCTGTGCTCCGACGGCTGCTCCGGCTCCCTGGACGACGCCGCCCTGCGCGGTCTCCTCGGCGAGGGCACCCCCGAGCAGGCGGCGACCGAGCTGGTCCGCTCCGCCCTCGCCGCGGGCAGCACCGACAACGTCACGGTCGTCGTGGCCGACGTCGTCGAGGAGGACGACGAGACCGACCCCAGCGACCCCACCGGCCCCCTCGTCGTCGGCGCAGCGGCCGAGACGCCCAAGCGGCGTCCGATGAGCGCCCGCGCCGGCCGCAACGCCGACACCGGTGAGCTGCCCGCCGTCACCGACGACGTCGACCCCGAGGAGGCGCGCTACGCCCCGCAGCCGCCTCGGCGCCACGGGTGGGCACGACGTCTCGCGATCCTGGCGCTCGTCCTGGTCCTGGCCGCGCTGGTCGCGATCGCGGGCTACAAGTGGACCCAGAACCAGTACTACGTCGCCAACGACGGCGACCAGGTCGTGGTCTACCAGGGGGTCGAGGCCGACCTCCCGGGCATCCGGATGCACCACGTCAAGGAGGGCAGCCCCTACGTGCTGGCCGACCTGCCGCCGTACCGCGCCCGCCAGGTCCGCGACGGCATCAGCGCCGACAGCCTCTCCGATGCCCGCGCGGTGATCACCAGCCTGCGCACCGACGTCACCTGCCCGCCCTCGCCGACGCCGACCCCCACGCCCACACCGACCAAGAAGGCGACGGCGAAGGCAGGGAAGAAGGCACCACGGCCCACGGCCACGCCCAAGCCGACTCCCACCCCGACGCCCACGCCGTCGCCGTCCCCCTCGGCCACCCACACCCCCGCGGTGTGCCTCGAGTCGCCATGAGCGCGCGCCAACCCGCACCCACCGGCCTGATGGGCTTCGTGCACCGGCGACGCCGGGGCGCGGAGCTGGTGCTGCTGCTGATGAGCCTGGTCGTCGGCATCGGCGGGTACGCCGCGGTCGGCCTGGGCGTCGACGGCGAGACCCCCGTCGACCTCTACACCTACGGCGCCTGGCTGGCCGGGCTGGTGATCGCCTGCCACATCGCGATCCGGCTCTTCGCCGAGTACGCCGACCCGATCATGCTGCCGATCGTCTCCGCGCTGAACGGGATCGGCCTGGCGATGATCCACCGCATCGACCTGGCCAACCAGGCCGACCACTCCGACGCGAAGACCTTCGCCGGCACCCAGCTGGTCTGGATGACGATCGGCGTCATCGGCTTCATCGCCGTGATCGTGGTGCTGCGCGACCACCGGCGGCTCCAGGCGTTCACCTACACCGCCGGCCTCGCCGCGATCGTGCTGCTCCTGCTGCCGCTCGCCCCGGGCATCGGCCGGCGCATCAACGGTGCCCGCATCTGGATCCACGTCGGGCCGATGAGCTTCCAGCCCGGCGAGGTCGCGAAGATCCTGCTGGTCGTGGCCTTCGCCGGCTACCTCGTGGTGCACCGCGACGCGCTCGCCCTGGCCGGGCGGCGGTTCCTGTTCGTCGACCTCCCCCGCGGGCGCGACCTCGGGCCGATCCTGGCGATGTGGCTGGTCTCGCTGGGCATCCTGGTCTTCCAGCGCGACCTCGGCTCCTCGCTGCTGTTCTTCGGGCTGTTCCTGGTCATGCTCTACACCGCGACCGAGCGGCCGGGATGGCTCGTGGTCGGCGGGATCATGTTCGCCGTCGGCGCCTACGGCGGCTACCTGGCGCTGGGCCACGTGCAGTCGCGCGTCGACGCGTGGCTGCACCCGTTCAGCCCCGACGTGAACTCGTTCCAGATCGTCCAGGGCCTCTACGGGATGGCGTACGGCGGCCTGGTCGGTCGCGGCCTGGGCCAGGGCAACCCGCAGATCACGCCGTACTCCTACTCCGACTTCATCGTGCCCTCGCTGGGCGAGGAGCTCGGGCTCACCGGGGTGATGGCGGTGATCCTGCTCTACGGGATCCTCGTGGAGCGCGGCCTGCGCACCGCCCTGATCTGCCGTGACGACTTCGGCAAGCTGGTGGCCTCCGGGCTCGCGATCGTGGTCGCGCTGCAGGTGTTCGTGGTCGTCGGCGGAGTCACCAAGCTGATCCCGCTGACCGGCCTGACCACGCCGTTCCTCTCCTACGGCGGCAGCAGTCTCGTGGCCAACTGGGTCCTGGTCGCGCTGTTGCTGCGCATCTCCGACCAGGCCCGCCGCCCACCGCCCGAGCTGGTCGAGCCCGACACCGACTACGACGCCGACGCCACCCAGGTGGTGCGCCTGCGATGAACCACCCCATGAAATCGCGAGGCCGGCTCGCTGCGCTCGCGTGGACCACGATTCCTCGGGGACCCCGATGAATCGACCGATCCGCAACCTCTCCGTGGCGTGCATGGTGCTGTTCGTCGCGCTGCTGATCAACGCCACCTTCGTGCAGTACTGGCAGTCCGACAGCCTCAGCTCGCTGAGCGCGCACCCCGACAACAAGCGGGTGCGCGACGCGGAGTTCGCCCGCGAGCGCGGCGCGATCCTGGTGCGCGGCAAGGCGGTCGCCGAGTCCAACAAGACGCACGACAGCTACAAGTACCAGCGCACCTATCCCAACGGCCTGGAGTACGCCCACCTCACCGGGTTCTTCTCCCGCGACTGGGGCCTCGGCGGTATCGAGTCGAGTCAGAACTCCATCCTCTCCGGCAGCGACTCCGCGCTGTTCGTCAACCGGGTCATCGACCTCGTCGACAACCAGGCGCCCCAGGGCGGCAGCGTCTCGCTGACCATCAACCCCAAGGCCCAGCAGGCGGCGTACGACAAGATGAAGGCGCTCGGTCCCGACCGTGCAGGGCGCCGTCGTGGCCCTCGAGCCCAGCACCGGCAAGATCCTCGCGATGGTCTCCAGCCCGGCGTACGACCCCAACCGGCTGGCCAGCCACGACTTCGTCCAGGTGGGGAAGACCAAGGCGCGGCTGGAGAACAGCAAGCTGCGGCCGCTGGACAACCGCGCCATCGAGGAGACCCTGCCGCCGGGGTCGACCTTCAAGCTGGTCACGGCGGCGGCGGCGCTGGACTCCGGGCGCTACACCCCGGAGACCAAGGTCCCCGGCGGCGCCAGCCTCGACCTGCCCCAGACGACGCAAGAACCTCGTCAACGAGAACCGCGGCAGCTGCGGTGGCGACAAGATCACCCTCACCCAGGCCCTCGAGGTCTCCTGCAACGTCTCCTTCGGTGCGGTCGGGCTCGACCTCGGTGACGACGCGATCCGGCAGACCGCCGAGAAGTTCGGCTGGGGCACGCGCACCTTCCACGACCTCGACGACCCGCTGACCAGGCAGGCGATCAGCCGCTTCCCTCCCGACCCCGACAAGCCGCAGACCGCGCTGTCGGCCATCGGCCAGTTCGACGTGGCGGCCACCCCGCTGCAGATGGCGATGGTCGCCGCCGGCATCGCCAACAACGGCACCGTGATGAAGCCCTACCTCGTCGACGACATCAAGTCGCCCAAGCTCGACTCGATCAGCAAGACCGAGCCGGAGCCGATGCCCGACCAGCCGGCGATGAAGTCCTCCTCCGCGCGCGACCTGACCCAGATGATGGTCGGTGTCGTCGACAACGGCACCGGCCGCACCGCGCAGATCCCGGGGGTCGAGGTCGCCGGCAAGACCGGCACCGCGCAGAGTGCGCCCGACCGGCCGCCGTACGCCTGGTTCGTCTGCTTCGCGCCGGCCAGCAACCCCTCGGTCGCCGTGGCGGTGCTGGTGCAGGACGCCGGGGTGGCGCGCGACCAGATCTCCGGCAGCGGGCTGGCGGCACCGATCGCCAAGGCGGTCATGGAGGCGGTGATCGGCAAGTGACTCCACCTCTCCCAGGGCCGCTACGAGCGCGAGAGCCTGATCGCCACCGGTGGCATGGGCGAGGTGTGGCGCGCCCGCGACACCGTGCTGGGTCGCGAGGTGGCGCTGAAGCTCCTCAAGCCGGAGTACGCCGCCGACGCCACCTTCCGGGCCCGCTTCGAGGCCGAGGCCCGCCACGCCGCGGGGCTGCACCACCCGGGGATCGCCTCGGTCTACGACTACGGCCTGCTCGACGAGAGCCTACGCCGTTCCTGGTGATGGAGCTGGTCGACGGCAAGCCGATGTCGGACCTGCTCGCG
>CAWCFR010000017.1:0-103753 GCA_963794725.1 uncultured Actinomycetota bacterium | reverse complement strand
AGAAGTTCACGTGCTTGCCGGAGCCGTTGACGCCGTCGAAGGGCTTCTCGTGGAAGAGGCACTCCATGCCGTGCTTCTTGGCGACGGACTTGAACGTCGTCATCAGCAGCTGCTGGTGGTCCAGCGACGTTGGCCCGCTCGAACATCGGTGCGATCTCGAACTGGCCCGGGGCGACCTCGTTGTGCCGGGTCTTGGCGGGATGCCGAGCTTGAACAGCTCCCGCTCGGTGTCCATCATGAACGCCAGCACCCGTTCCGGGATGGCGCCGAAGTAGTGGTCGTCGAACTCCTGGCCCTTCGGCGGCTTCGCGCCGAAGAGGGTGCGGCCGGCGTTGATCAGGTCCGGGCGGGAGAGGAAGAAGTGCCGGTCGATCAGGAAGTACTCCTGCTCGGGGCCGAGGTAGGACACGACGTGCTCGGAGTTCTCGTGCCCGAAGAGCTGGAGCACGCGCTCGGCGTGGACCGCCATGGCCTGCTGCGAGCGGAGCACCGGCGTCTTGTGGTCGAGCGCCTCGCCGGTCATCGAGATGAAGATCGTGGGGATGCACAGGGTGTTGCCGTTGGGGTTCTCCAGCACGTACGCCGGGCTCATCACGTCCCAGCCGGTGTAGCCGCGCGCCTCGAAGGTGTTGCGCAGCCCGCCGTTCGGGAAGCTCGACGCGTCGGGCTCTCCCTGGATCAGGGTCTTGCCGGAGAACGACGCGAACGCGGTGCCGTCGCCGACCGGGTCGAGGAAGCTGTCGTGCTTCTCGGCGGTGAGGCCGGTCAGCGGGTAGAAGACGTGCGCGTAGTGGGTGGCGCCCTTCTCCAGGGCCCAGTCCTTCATCGCCGAGGCGACGGCGTCCGCGACCTCGGAGTCGAGCGGGGCGGACTTCTCGATCGTGTTGAGGACCGACTTGTAGACAGCCTTGGGAAGCCGCTTCTGCATCGCCGAGAGGCTGAACACGTTCTCGCCGAAGATCTTCCCCGGCTCCTCCCCCGGATCGAACGAGACAGCAGGGGGCGCGTAGGCCTCCACGTCCGTGATGGCCTGCAGACGGACCTTGTTCGCGCTCACTGGGGCTCCCTCGCCGAGTTCCGGCTCCTTGCCGGACGTCCGGAACGTAGGCCGGTCGCATGTCGGCCGCGTTTCGGGCGGATGTCCTCGATCCACCGGCCTAGGCCAGGTACCCCGCGAGGTGCTCGATCACCTCGCGTGCGTCGTCCTCGATGCCGTGGATGAAGGTGGACTTGCGTCGTCGCAGCACCGGCAGACCCAGGGCGTAGAGCCCGGGACTGGCCTCCACCACTCCCCCCTCGTGCTCCAGGTGGCCCTTGCCGTCGACGACGGGCACGTCGAGCCAGCTGTAGTCGGGGCGGTAGCCGGTGGCCCAGACGACCGAGCTGACCTCACCACTGCCCAGGTCGAGCTGGAGCCGAGACGTGGCCGGGGTGCGGGTGGGCTCGAACCGCTCGACGGGGCCGACCTCGTCGTCGATGCCGGCAGCGACGGCCCACTGGTCGTAGTTGTCCAGCAGGCGCTGCTGCTTGAGGTCCGCCAGCGCGAACACGTTGCGCAGGCCACCGGAGAACAGCGCGACACCGTCTCGTACGGCGGCCCAGCGACCGACCAAGGAGACCCCCAGCTCGGTGAGCGCGTTGAGGTCGAGCGTGGCCCGCTCGGGAGTCCCCACGAGCTGGGGCGACGGCAGGCTGCGTGCCCGCACGAGGTCGTCGACCTCGTCGTAGCGCTGGTCCCACACGCCCGAGGCGTCCATCCACCACAGCACGTCGCGACCGCGGTAGGTGCGCGGGAGCCGGGTGTGCTCGCCCACGGACAAGGTCACCGGGCGGCCTGAGCGCTGGAGCTCGGCCGCCACCTGCACGCCGGTGGCTGAGGCGCCCACGACGAGCACGCCGCCCTGAGGCAGCTGGTCGGGGTTGCGGTAGTCGAACGCCGTCAGCTGGGTCAGCGCAGGCGGCAACGACGCCGCGAACGCGGGCACGCTGGGTTTGTTGCACGCCCCGCTCGCGATCACGACCGTGTCGCTGTGGATCTCACCCTGGTCCGTCGTGGCGACGTACCCGGTGGGGCCGCGTCGCAACGACCTCACCTCGGTGCCGGTGCGGACCGGAGCCTTCGATGCGGCCGCGAAGCCCTCGATGAAGTCGGCCACCTCGGTGGCGTCCATGTAGCCGTCGGGGTCCGAGCCGTTGTAGGCGTGGCCGGGCAGGCGGCTCTGCCAGTTGGGCGTGAGCAGGCGTAGCGAGTCCCACCGCTCGTGCCGCCAGGAGTTCGCCACCTCGCCGCGCTCGAGCACGACGTGGTCGATCGACCGCTCGGTGAGGAAGTGACTCGCCGCGAGGCCGGCATGGCCGGCCCCGACGACGACCGTGGAGACGTGCTCAGGCACTGGCTCCTCAGACGACGGCGACGGTCACGTCCGTGGGGTTGGTCAGGGCGTCGAACACGGCGGAGCGCTTCTGCGACTGGGCCACCAGCGCCTCGATCTCCTGCTGTGAGGCGTCCGCGTCGATCTTGAAGGTCACCTTGACGTCGTTGAACCCGTTGCGCACGTCGCTGTCGGCGCCCAGGATCCCGCGGATGTCGTGGTTGCCCTCGACCTCGGCCTCGACCGAGCGCAGCTGGATCCCGCGGTTCTGCGCCACGGAGGCGACGCCGGCGCTGAGGCAGCTGGCGAGGCCGACGAGCAGGAACTCGATCGGGGTGATGCCCTCGTCGGTCGCCGCGAAGGTCTCCGGGTGGTCGGCCACGAAGGTGCGCTCGGCCTTGTGCTGCTGGTCGGCGCCGAGACCGAAGTAGTTCTGCACCTTCACGTCGGTGTGCACGCCGCGCTGCCACGTGGACGTGGCCTTCCAGGTGAACTGCGCGGCCTCGGGCGCGCCCTTGAGCACCTCGCGCGCGTCCAGCAGGGCCTGCACGTTCACCCCGTTGTCCGCAGTGGCGTTCTCGGTTGTCGTCATCTCGGTGATGCCTCTCTCGCTGTTAAATCTAGTGACCCAATAGGGATTCAGGACTTTACCTGATGGCCCGATAGCATCGCGCTCATGTCCGTCCCGACGATCGTGCCCGGCTCGGTGGGCACTGTCGAGACGCAGTTCCTCGATCTCCCCGACCCGGTGCCGCTCGACTGCGGTCGCGAGATCCCCGTCCGGGTGGCGTACGAGACCTACGGGACCCTCTCCCCCGCGCGCGACAACGTGATCCTGGTCTGCCACGCGCTCAGCGGTGACGCCCACGCGGCCGGCTTCTCGCCGACGCCGCCGGCGGAGAGCACTCGCGACGGCTTCGGTGCCGAGGACCGTGACGGCTCGTCGAGCCGCGGTCTCGGCTGGTGGGACGGGATGATCGGTCCCGGGAAGGCCTTCGACACCGAGCACTACTTCGTCGTCAGCACCAACCTCCTCGGCGGCTGCAGTGGCACCACGGGGCCTTCGTCGGTCGACCCGGCCACCGGCACGCCGTACGGCTCGGACTTCCCGGTGATCACCGTGGCCGACATGGTCCGCACCGAAAGAGCCTTCCTGCAGGAGCTGGGGATCGATCGGCTCGCAGCCGTGGCCGGCGGTTCGCTCGGCGGGATGCAGGCGCTGGAGTGGGCGATCACCTACCCCGACGAGGTCGACGCGATCGTGTCCATCGCCAGCACGCACGCGCTGCACCCGCAGGGTGTGGCGTGGAACGCGATCGCGCGCGAGGCCATCCGGCGAGACCCGGCCTGGCAGGGCGGGCACTACCACCAGACGGCGGAGAAGCCCGACGACGGCATGAGCGTGGCCCGCATGGTCGGTCACGTCACCTACCTCTCCGGCGTCGCGCTGGAGGACAAGTTCGGCCGCCGGCTGCAGGACGGCGACGACATCCGCTACACGATCACCGAGCCGGAGTTCGAGATCGAGAGCTACCTCGACCATCAGGCCGAGTCGTTCGTGAAGCGCTTCGACGCCAACACCTACCTGTACACCTCGCGCGCGCTGACCTACTTCGACCTCGCCAGGGAGCACGGCAGCGGCTCGCTGCGCCGTGCGCTCGAGTCCGTCGAGGCACGCACCCTGCTGATCGCCTTCAGCTCCGACTGGCTCTACCCGCCCGTCGCGTCGCAGGAGATCGAGGCGGCGCTGACCGAGCTCGACAAGACCGTCGAGCTGCACGTGATCGAGGCTCCCTACGGGCACGACTGCTTCCTGCTCGAGGAAGCCCGCCAGACCCCACTCATCCGCCAGTTCTTGTTCAACACAGCCTAGGAGTCGAGACGTGACCAGCGAGCAGGAGCACGACTTCGGGTTCGAGACCCGGCAGCTGCACGCCGGGCAGCGACCCGACCCCAACACGGGGGCGCGCGCCGTCCCGATCTTCCAGACCACCAGCTACGTCTTCGAGGACCCCGAGTCGGCGGCGGCGTACTTCAACCTCCAGGAGTACGGCAACACCTACTCCCGGATCATGAACCCGACCACCGCGGTCTTCGAGGAGCGGGTGGCCAACCTCGAGGGCGGCGCCGGTGCGGTGGCCTTCGCCAGCGGGCTCGCCGCCCAGATGGCCGCGCTCTTCACGCTGCTCGAGCCGGGCGACCACGTGGTCTCCTCCTCCGCGCTGTACGGCGGCACGGTCAACCAGCTCAAGCACGTGCTGCACAAGATGGCCGTGGAGCTGACCTGGGTCGACCCGGACGACCCGGACGCGTGGCGACAGGCCGTCCGCCCGACCACCAAGGCCTTCTTCGCCGAGACGATCGGCAACCCGGCGGGCAACGTGCTCGACATCGAGGTGGTGGCCTCGATCGCCCACGAGCACGGCGTGCCGCTGCTGGTCGACAACACGTTCGCGACGCCGTACCTGTGCCGCCCGATCGAGTGGGGCGCCGACATCGTGATCCACTCGGCCACGAAGTTCATCGGCGGTCACGGCACCAGCATCGGCGGGATCGTCGTCGACTCGGGTGAGTTCGACTGGTCCAACGGCCGCTTCCCCGTCATCGCCGAGCCGTCACCGGCGTACCACGGGCTGCAGTTCCACGAGACCTTCGGGACGTACGGCTACCTGATGAAGCTGCGGGCCGAGACGCTGCGCGACCTCGGTGCGGCGCTCTCGCCGTTCAACGCGTTCCTGTTCCTGCAGGGGCTGGAGACGCTGTCTCTTCGGATGGAGCGTCACGTCACCAATGCGCTCGCGATCGCGACGCACCTCGAGGCGCACGACCTGACCTCCAACGTGACCTACGCCGGTCTCCCGTCGAGCCGTTACCGCCCGCTCGTCGAGAAGTACCTGCCGCGCGGTGCGGGCGCCGTCTTCTCCGTCGACTGCGCGGGTGGCCGAAGCGGCGGGCTCGCGCTGATCAACGGCGTCACCCTCTGGTCGCACCTGGCCAACGTGGGCGACGCGAAGAGCCTGATCATCCATCCGGCCAGCACGACGCACCGACAGCTCAGCGACGAGGAGCTCGAGGCCGCGGGCGTCGGACCGGGGACCGTAAGACTCTCGGTCGGCCTGGAGTCGACGGACGACCTCGTCTGGGACCTCGAGCAGGGCCTGGCCGACATCGAGGCACTCACCACCCCTGCGGGAGCGACGCGATGACCGACCTCACGAAGTACCAGGACCCGATGACCATCCAGAAGGTGCTGCACGGTGCGCAGACGATCGCCGTGGTGGGGCTCTCGGCCAACCAGCTGCGTGCCAGCAACTTCGTCGGCTACTACCTCAAGCGGCACGGCTACCAGGTCATCCCGGTGAACCCACGGGAGTCGGAGATCCTCGGCGAGAAGAGCTACCCGAGCCTGCGCGATGTTCCACAGCACATCGACATCGTGGACGTCTTCCGCGCACCGGACGCGCTGCCCGACATCGCCCGTGAGGCCGTGGAGATCGGGGCGGACGCCCTCTGGTGCCAGTTCGGCGTGATCAACGAGGAGGGCAACACCATCGCGGAGAAGGGTGGCCTGGACGTGGTCGTCGACCGTTGCCTGAAGATCGAGCACGCGCGCTACATCGGCCGGATGCACTGGCTGGGCTTCAACACCCAGCGGATCACCTCCGTCCGCACCGGCCTCCAGTGACCGGACGGGCGCCCCGCTAGCGCCAGCCGAGCCCCGGAGCGACGTGGCGGACGACGGACTCGAGGACGTGGGCGTTGTAGTCCACGCCGAGCTGGTTGGGGATCGTGAGCAGCAGCGTGTCTGCTGCGGCGACCGCCTCGTCCTCGGCGAGGTCTGCCACGAGCTGGTCGGGCTCCCCGGCGTACGTCTTGCCGAAGCGCGCCAGGCCACCCTCGAGGTGCCCGACCTGGTCCTCGCTGCGGGTGTCGCGGCCGAAGTAGGCGCGGTCCTCGTCGCTGACGATCGGGAAGATGCTGCGGCTGACCGAGACACGTGGCGTGCGCTGATGGCCCGCCGCGGCCCAGGCGTCGCGGAACATCTGGATCTGCTCGGCCTGCAGCTGGTGGAACGGCACGCCGGTGTCCTCCGTGAGCAGGGTCGAGCTCATCAGGTTCATCCCCTGCTCCGCCGTCCACTCTGCCGTCGCCCGGCTCCCGGCGCCCCACCAGATGCGGTCGCGCAGCCCGGGTGAGTGCGGCTCGAGGCGCAGGAGCCCGGGCGGGTTGGCGAACATCGGCCGGGGGTTCGGCTCGGCGAACCCGACACCCTCGAGCAGCTCGAGGAAGACGCGGGCGTGCTCGCGCGCCATGTCTGCGTGGTCGGTGCCCTCCGGCGGGACGTGCCCGAAGTAGCGGTAGCCGTCGATCACCTGCTCCGGTGATCCCCGGCTGATCCCGAGCTGCAGGCGCCCTCCGGCGATGAGGTCGGCGGACCCGGCGTCCTCCACCATGTAGAGCGGGTTCTCGTAGCGCATGTCGATCACGCCGGTGCCGATCTCGATCCTGCTCGTCCGCGCCCCGATCGCCGCGAGCAGCGGGAACGGCGACGCCAGCTGCTGCGCGAAGTGGTGGATCCGGAAGTACGCACCGTCGACGCCGAGCTCCTCCGCCGCCACGGCGAGGTCGATCGACTGCAGCAGCGCGTCCGAGGCCGACCTGGTCTGCGAGTGCGGCGTGGAGGACCAGTGGCCGAACGACAGGAAGCCGATGTTCTTCATGGCCCGTGAACAACGAGGCCGGACGCAGCCTTCCCGACTCGCCGGGAAGCCGCCACTGGTCGCACCGGCGGCCGCCTAGGCTCCCCCCATGTCAGGGGAGCCGAGTACGGGTGACACCGGCGTCTCGGCCGAGGCCGAGGCACGGGCCCGTGCGGAGGTCGCGCTCCAACGTCTGCCTCCCCGGGTGCAGCACCGTCTGGCGCGGTTGCTCTCGCGCTGGCCCGGCCGAGTCGTGATCAGGAGCGCGGTGTCGGCCGCACGGCTGGGGATCTTCGACCGCTCGATGACACTCGCGGCCCAGTTCTTCACCTCGGTGCTGCCGATCCTGATCCTCGTCGCCACCTGGGCCGCCGCCCGCGACACCCGCAGGCTCGCCGACCTGATCAGCCTGCCGGAGCAGTCGCGGAGCGTCATCGACAACGCGGTCGCAGGTGCTGGCGGTGCCGCGTTCAGCGTCGTGGGTGCACTGATGGTGCTCGTGTCCGCCACGAGCCTGTCCCGCGCCATGATCCGCGCGTTCGCGACGATCTGGGAGGTCGACCGACCCCGGAGCACGATCTCGTCGGTGTGGCGCTGGCTGGCGGCCGTGGTCGCGATGGCCGCCGCCCTGGTGGCCGCCCGCGCCCTGATCGCGGCCGCTGCCGAGCTGCCGCCGGCAACGCTGTGGCGGGCGTTGGCCTCCCTCACCTGCGACCTGGCGGTCGCCGTGTTCGTGCCCTGGGTGCTGCTGCACGGCAGCGTCCGACCGAGGGTGCTCGTCCCGGGAGCGCTCGTGTTCGCCCTGCTCATGCTGATGATCCGGCCCGCAGCCGCCGTGTGGCTGCCGTGGGCGCTCGAGACCAGCGCGGACCACTACGGTCCCATCGGAGTCGCGTTCACCTACCTGGCCTGGCTGTACGTCGCGGCGTTCGTCTTCCTGGCCACGGCCGTCCTGGGACACACGATCGCCGTGGACCGAGGAGGGCTCGGCCGGTGGATCAGCGGGAGCTCATCCCCGCGGCGTGACGCCGCTCCGCACCCCGGTACGGCACCCTGACGGGCATGGCAGCCTGGATCGCGACCGCTCTGTACCTGCTCGACCTCGCGATCAAGGTCGTGGCGATCGGCGTCGTGCCGAGGAACCGTCGTCCCGCGAGCGGGATGGCGTGGCTGCTCCTGATCTTCATCATCCCGTTCGCCGGGTTCATCGTCTTCCTGGTGCTGGGCAGGACCCGGATCGAGCGCAGGCGCGGGGAGAAGCAGGCCGAGGTCAACGCCCTGGTCGTCGAGCGGACCGCGGAGCTGCCCACCATCGGTGCCGAGGTCCCCGGGCCGGGATACCTGACGTCGGTGGCCACGCTGAACCGGAACCTGGGGGCGATGCCGGTGCTCGGCGACAACCGGGTCGATCTCTTCCCCGGCTACAGCGCCTCGATCGCGGCCATGACAGCCGAGATCGACCACGCCACCTCGTGGGTCCACGTGGAGTTCTACATCACCGCCTGGGACGAGGTGACCGACCCGTTCTACGAGGCACTGGTGCGCGCCACCGAGCGGGGCGTCACCGTCAGGCTGTTGTTCGACCACCTCGGCTCCCGCGGGATCCCGGGCTACAAGGAGCTCAGGGCGAGGCTCGACGCGACCGCCATCGAGTGGCACCCGATGCTGCCGATCCAGCCCCTGAAGGGCGTCTGGCGGCGGCCCGACCTGCGCAACCACCGCAAGATCCTCGTGGTCGACGGCCTGGTCGCCTTCACCGGCTCGCAGAACCTCATCGAGCCCGGCTACAACAAGCCCAAGAACCACCAGGCCGGTCGGGAGTGGGTGGAGCTGATGGCCCGGGTCGAGGGACCCACCGTCCGGGCGCTGAACGTCCTCTTCGCGACCGACTGGTACTCCGAGACGGGCGAGAAGCTGGTCGAGGAGACGAACGTGACCCCTCGGCCTGCCGGGTCCACGTCGGCCCAGGTGATCCCCAGCGGCCCCGGTTTCGTCACCGAGAACAACCTGCGTGCCTTCACCACGCTGCTCTACTCGGCGCAGCGTCGCATCTCGATCACCAGCCCCTACTTCGTCCCCGACGAGTCACTGCTGTACGCCGTGACGACCGCTGCCCAGCGCGGGGTCGACATCGAGCTGTTCGTGAGCGAGGCGGGCGACCAGCTGATGGTCTTCCACGCGCAGCGGTCCTACTACGAAGCCCTTCTCCGGGCGGGTGTGCGGATCTACCTCTACCCGGCGCCGTACGTCCTGCACTCGAAGTTCTTCAGCGTCGACGACGACGCCGCCGTCATCGGCTCGAGCAACCTGGACATGCGCTCCTTCGCCCTGAACTACGAGGTGTCGCTGATGCTGCTCGACCCGGAGGTCGTGCGCCAGGTGCGTGAGGTGGAGGACACCTACCGCGCGATGTCGACCGAGCTCACCCTGTCGGACTGGCAGGCGAGGTCGCGCCGGTCCGCGTACGCCGACAACGTGATGAGGCTGACCGCTGCCCTGCAGTGATCGGCCGGCCGGCTAGGCCGGGATCAGCCCCAGCGCCCGGCCGCGCCGGATCGCTTCGTTCCTCCGCGAGACGGCGAGCTTGCGCAGGATGCTCCGCACGTGCGTGCGGATCGTGTTGACGGAGATGAACATGGCAGCCGCGGTCTCCTCCGTGCTCAGCAGCTGGGAGAGGTGCGCGAGGACCTCGAGCTCCTTCGCCGTCAACCGTTCGATGACCACGTCGGGTGGCGGTGTGTCCGAACGCGGTGCCGGGATCCGCAGCCTTTCGGGGACGAGCCGGAGCGGGACCGGCCTCTGTGGAGACCCGCCTCCCACGGCCTGCGACTCCTTCCGCCAGGCTGCGTGGCTCGGCACGAGGTCGACCCACGTGAGCACCACGACGCGCAGCCGGTCGCAGCGACACAGCAGGAAGTCGAGCTCATCGACCACGTCGCTCGAGACGCGCTCGTAGCCGTCGAGGACCAGCGTGAGTGGCCGGGTGAGTGCGGACAGGGCGAGCGCGATCTCGCTGACGAGCGGTGAGGTGTCCTGCCACGGGCCGGTCACACCCTCGCCCGCGCGCAGCACGCCCTGGCGTCGCAGCGACTCCCAGACGTCGGACCAGAACTCCGCCGCCGACACCTCAGGTGCCTCCCAGGTGAGCCACAGGGTGGCGGCTGCCGTGTCGGCCGTTCCGCCGCCGGCCGGCACTGACCCGGAGGTCGCGCCCTCTGTCGTCACCCTGCATGAGCGTCATGATCGACACGGTGGTCCCCGGACACCGGAGCGGGCATCACCCGTCGCGGGTACCTCAGGACGTCGGTGCGGACGCGACGGTCGGAGCCGTCAGGTTCAGCGGTTGATCCGCCGTGGAACGAAGGCACGCGACCACCCCCGCGGCTCCCAGGAGTGCGAGGTAGAGCGGGATGCCGTACGGCAGGCCCCGCTGGGCCAGCACGCTGCCCACCAGGGGCGCGGTCCCGCCGACCAGCGCAGTCGCGAGTCCGTAGGTCAGCGCGATGCCGCTGGCGCGGACAGACACCGGGAACTGCTCGGCCAGGTGGGCGCTGATCACGAGCATGGCGAGGAACAGCCCGATGGCCATGTCGGCCAGCAAGAGCGCCGGCCAGGACCCCGCGGCCGCGGCGGCGTACGAGGGAACCACCAGCGCGCACAGTCCCGCGGTGCCGGCAAGCATCAGCGGTCGCCGTCCGACGCGGTCCGAGAGACGACCCCACCGGGGTGCGGCGAGGGTGGCGACGATGAGGCCCGCAGCGGCGCAGCCCAGGGCTACCGGGAGCGGGTGCGCGTCGCGCGCCACGAGATGGGCCGGGAGGAAGACGAACCACATGTTGAAGGTGCCCGCAAGAACGCTGACGAGCACGAAGCCTGTCCGCACGGTGGCCCCGTGCTCGCGCCACACGACCTTCAGGGCAGCATCGTCACGCGCTGACCGCGACGCGGCCGAGAACGCCGGGGACTCGCCCAGTCGCCGGCGCACGTACAGGCCGGCCGCCCCGAGCGGGATGGCCAGGAGGAACGGGACCCGCCAGCCCCAGGTGTGCAGAGCGTCGTGCGGCAGCACCGCGGTCAACAGGCCTGCTGCCCCGATGCCGCACGCGATGCCCAGGGCCACGGTCGCCGTGTGCCAGCCGCCGTACAGCCCCCACCGACGGGCGGGCGCGAGCTCCATCAGGTACGGGATCGAGGAGCTGATCCCGCCACCCGACGCGAAGCCCTGGACCAGCCTGAGCAGCACCAGGCACGTCGGCGCCAGCAGTCCGGCGGCATGCCAGCTCGGCAGCAGACCGATCGCAGCCGTGGCGCCACTCATCAGCAGGACCATCGCCGCGACAGCGTGGTGCCGCCCGAGCCGATCCGCTCGACGGCCGACCAGCACGGCCCCGAGCGGACGCGCGAAGAAGGAGGTCGCCGAGATCGCGAACACCGTCACCAGGCGGCTCTGGTCCGAACCCGGGGGCAGGAGCACCACCGCGGTCACCGACGCCATCGCCCCGTAGACGGCGAAGTCGTACCACTCGATCCCGTTGGCCACGCAGACAGCGAGCAGCCCCCGGCGACTCACGGGCGCTGGGCTTCGTGGCGCGTGATCCGGGTGACCTCGATCCCACGGCGTTGCATCAGCTCGAGGGTAGCGACCAGTCCTCCCATCTCCACGATGAGGACGTCGTGGCGCGGGACCACTTGTACGTCGAGGGTCCGGACCGCCGCGACAGCGCTGCTCCCCACCCGACCCTTGACCGTGATCTCCACGGCGATCCCGGGCACCATCGTCAGTCCGCCGGGTCCTCACGCACCCGTCGGACCTCGACGAGGTCGAGCCCGAGCGCCTGCAGCCGGTTGAGCACCCCGTAGAGCGCGGCCTGGTCCGGCACCACACCGGTGAGCACCGTCTCGGCCGGTACGACGGTCGCGCGCAGGTTCTCGAACTCCACCAGGGCCTCGGGACTCAGCGAGCCCCGGACGTGGATCTCGAACGCCTTGGCGTACACGGGCCGACCTCCGCTCTGGGCTGGCCACCCACGATGCGCCACGCCGGTCTCACGCGCCTCACCCCTGGGGGGTGGTTCGCCGGAGGCCCGATGGCGCGTTTCCGGTAGCGTGCTGAGCAAGCACACGGGGAAGCAGCGCTCGGGCCGCCGCCGCACCCACGAGGTGTGAGAGCTGGACTGGGGCGGGACATGGCGGCTGCGAGCGACCACGGAGTCGATCTGCGCGCGCCCGCAGCATCGGCCCGACCGCGGGTGCCACCGAGCTACATCGCGCGCCCGCGCCTCGACGAGCTGCTGGACCGCGGCAGCAGGGAGACGCTCACGGTGGTCACCGCCGGAGCCGGCTGGGGCAAGACCCTCGCCACCGCGTCGTGGGCCGGATACGCCGCGACGGCGGGACCTGTGGCGTGGATCTCGCTGGAGGCCGGCGACAACGAGCCGCGCCGCTTCTGGACCTGCTTCGTCTCAGCGTTGCGCAAGGCCGTCGACGTGCCCGAGGGCAGTCCCCTGGCACACCTGGTACCGGGTCTCGGGCCGCTCGCCACCAGCCTGGAGCGACTGGTCGCGGGGATCGCGCAGCTGCCCACCCCCGTCGTGGTCGTCCTGGACGACTTCCACCTCATCGACGACGCCGCCGTGCTGGAGGACATCGGGACCCTGCTCCGGAACACACCCGAGCAGCTGAGGCTGGTGCTGCTCACCCGCTCGGATCCCCTGCTGCCCCTGCACCGGATGCGCACCGAGGATCGCCTCTTCGAGATCAGGTCGCGCGACCTCGCCTTCGACCAGCAGGACGCGGCCGCGATGCTGGCCGCCGACGACGTGTCGGTGACCTCCGACGACGTCGCGCTCCTCGTGCGTCGTACGGAGGGGTGGCCCGCGGGGATGCGCCTCGCGGCGCTCTACCTCCGGCGGGGCGATCCTGGCCAGGGCGCTGCGAGCTTCGCGGGCGACGACCAGGCCGTCACCGACTACCTGGTCGGCGAGGTGCTCGCGAGCCAGACCCCTGAGATGCGTCGCTTCCTGCTGCGCACGTCGGTCGTCGAACGGTTGTCCAGCGGGCTGGCCGGGGCGCTGGCGGACGAGCCGCGCAGCCAACACCACCTCGAGGCGCTGGAGCGCGCGAACTCGTTCGTCGTCGGGCTCGGCCCGGGCCGGACCTGGTTCCGGTACCACGCCCTGCTGCGGGAAGTGCTGCAGCACCGGTTGCGGGTCGACGAGCCGGCTTTGCTGCCCGAGCTGCACCGGCGGGCAGCACTCTGGTTCGCCGACAACGATCACCCGATCGAGGCGATGCGGCACGCCGCCGACGCAGAGGACTGGGCGCTCGTGGGTCGGCTGTTCGTCACCCAGGCAGGGGCGTTCTTGGTGTCGGTGGAGCGCGTCGCGATCGAGCGGGTCCTCGCCAGGATCCCCCCCGAGCGGTTGGACGACGGGGCGGACCTGCAGCTGTGCGCTGCGGCGCGTCTGTTCCTCGTCGACCGGTGGGACGACATGGAGGAACACCTGGTCCGCGCTCGACACCTGCTCGAGGGCCTCGGGGCGGACGAGTCCAGCGGGACCCGGGCAGCCTGCCTGCTGCTCTCGATCCCTCCCCTGCGGATCCGGGGTGATCTCGAAGGTGTGCGCCGCGCCTCGTCGGAGGCCGTCGCCGAGCTGTCCGGCCCGGGCCTGTCGCTGCCCAGAGTCGATGAGTACCGCACGGTGGCGTTGAACAACCTCGGCGCTGCCCTGTTGTGGCTGGGCCGACTCGACGAGGCCGAGCAACACCTGGCGGAGTCCCTGGCCTCGGCGGGCACCCGCCTGGACGTCTCGCGGATCAACATGCTGTCGCACCTGGCGCTCCTTGCGGCCACCACGGGCCGCCTGCGGCAGGGCGAGCAGTACGCCGCGGAGGCGATCCAGCTCGTGGAGTCACGCGGGTGGAACCCGTTGCCGCAGTCGGCTGCGGCGTACCTCGCCCTCTCCATGATCCAGCTCCGCCGCAACGACGTGAGCGCCGCGCAGCGAACTCTCGCGGCCGGCAAGGCACCCGCACGCGAGGCGGTGACCCGGTGGGCGGTGCTCCTGGGAGAGGCGAAGCTGAAGATCTCGCTCGGCGAGCTGGACTCGGCCCGAGCCCTGATGACGCACCTGGTCGACGACCTGGACGGAAGGGAGCTGCCCGCCTACCTCGCCTCGTGGAGAACCTACGTCGACGCCGAGATCTGCCTCTCCTCGGGCGACCCGCGGTCGGCGATGGCGCTGGTCGGCCCGGTGGACGGCCGCAGCGACAGACCACCCGAGCACGCGTTGTGCGCGGCGCGGGCCCTGCTCGCCAGCGGAGAGGCCAAGCAGGCGTACGAGGCGTTGGCACCCCTGCGCGACGACACGGTCCCGCACGCGATGACGACCGAGGTGTGGCTGCTCTCCGCCCTGGCGGCCGATCGCCTGCGCGAGGACAACCGCGCGACCGAGGCCATGCTGCGCGCCGTGGAGACCGCCTCGGTCGAGGACGTCCGCCGGCCCTTCGCCGAGCTGTACCCCGATCAGGTGGTTCGCCTGCTGGGGATCGTGCGTCAGCTCGATGTGCGGGGCAGCGGCTTCCTCGAGGACCTCCTCCTGGAGCTGCAGCCCAACGGGTCGGATCCCTCGACGCCGACGCCACTGCCCGAGTCGCTGACCGAGCGTGAGCTGATCGTGCTGCGCTTCCTGCCGACGATGATGACCAACGCGGAGATCGCGTCCGAGCTGTTCGTGTCGGTGAACACGGTCAAGGCCCACCTCAAGCGGATCTTCCGCAAGCTCGACGTGCTCAGCCGACGCGAAGCCGTGCACCGCGCCCGCGAGCTCGGGCTGCTCACCGACACCACGGTGTGAGAGCCCCCGTGGTCTAGGACGGTGCGACGCGCCGAGCGTCAGGCTTTGCCCTGAATCGCCCGGTGTCAGACCATGGCCCTCAGGGGTAGACGACAGGGGAGAAATGCACAACACGGACTACATCGCGGTGGTCGAGGTGGCCACGCGACTCGACTCCGGGCATGCCGATGCCGCGGAGGCGCTGCGGGAGTACGAGCCTGCCTTCGGCAAGTCGCCGCGGGGCTGGGTCGAGGTCCGGTTGAAGATCTCCGCCACCGGCCTCGCCCACGCGTGCGCGACCGCAGCGGCGATGGCCCGCGTCGCGACCGGCGCCGAGGGTCTGGGCTGCCAGGTGATGACGCTGGCCGAGTACGACGCCCGCCGCTACGCCACCAACGGTCGGCACGCGGCGTACGCGGAGGGCACTCCCCTCCTGCCCCGTCAGCCCAAGGACTCCCAGCGGTCCTGGAGCCGGCACACCGCCGACGTCGACAGCTCCGAGAGCATCGCCTGACGCTGGCCCCGGGGCGTGGCTGCTCCTGCTGCACGGGCCGTGGTGGCCGCGGTGGCCCGTCGGACATGCGAATGTCACCAGCGGGTCGGAAGAGCACCCCACCGACCCCACTCACGACATTCGCATGTTCCAGTGCGCGAGCAGGGAAGTCCTCAAGCTCCGGGAAGAGCGGATCGGCTGGCGTACCAACCCCACCTCGGCGTGACCGTCCGCCGAACATGCGAATGTCACCAGCGGGTCGGAAGAGCACCCCACCGACCCCACTCACGACATTCGCATGTTCCAGTGCGCGAGCAGGGAAGTCCTCGAGCTCCGGGAAGAGCGGATCGGCCGGCGTACCAACCCACCTCGGCGCGACCGCCCGCCGAACATGCGAATGTCACCAGCGGGTCGGAAGAGCACCCCACCGACCCCACTCACGACATTCGCATGTCTCAGGGCGCGAGCAGCAACAGTGCCGCGAAGGCGGTCAGCCAGCTGACGAAGCTGCCGACCAGGAAGTACTCGGTCAGGCGG
This sequence comes from uncultured Actinomycetota bacterium, assembly GCA_963794725.1. Classification (GTDB taxonomy): domain Bacteria; phylum Actinomycetota; class Actinomycetes; order Propionibacteriales; family Nocardioidaceae; genus Marmoricola. The sequence goes on along the minus strand of CAWCFR010000017.1, from coordinate 87,816 downwards.
TGGATCCGGGTCTGGTCGGCGTTCGAGCGCAGCTCGGGCCACCTCAGCAGCCCCTTGGCCGCGACCACCACGCCCGCAGCGGTCCACTGGCCCGCCAGCCCGAGGCCGAGGATGAAGGCGCGCTCCATCGGCCCGAGCAGACGACCGCCCTTGAGCTGCTGCTCGGGGTCGTCGACGGTGTCGTGGTCGGCCGGGTTGACCGTGCCGGTGGCCGCCAGCACGAGCCGGACGAGCACGTTGCCGGTGCTCAGCTGGACCAGGAACGCACCGAGGAGCAGCAGGGCCCGATCGGTGGAGAGGCCCTGGAGCACGGGCAGCCCGACGTCGTCGAGCCAGTCGCCGACGAGACCGCCGGCCGGCTCCGGGACGCCGGAGACCAGCACGCCCACGCCCAGCGCGAGGCCCAGGACCAGGAGCGGGACCCAGGCGCGACCACCGGCGAAGGCGCGGGTCACGGTCTGGCCCCAGGCGATCGTCACGGCCGCGATCACGAGCAGCGCGAGCAGGTCGACCGGGTCGGTGAGGCCGGCCAGCAGGCCGAGCCAGACGGCCACGGCGGCGCCGACGCACTCGTTGACCACCCGCGCCGGCCGCACGCTGTGGGCGAGGTCGGCGACGGCGATCCCGACGAGCAGCACGGCGATCCAGCTCATCTCACACCTCCCTGAGCAGCTCGTCGGCGGCGATCAGCACACCGAGCCCGTCGTGGCGGAACCGCTGCGAGACGGCCGAGGCCGAGATGCCCTCCTGGGTGGCCAGCTCGGCCTGGGTACGCCCTCGCAGCGCTCCGCGGAGCAACCGGATCGACCGCTCCGTGGCTGATCCAACCATCTGGTCCCGACAGAGCAGGGCAGCGTTGACCGCCCGCGGGTCGGGCCCGTCCACTCCCTCGGCGCGACGGTAGGCGGTGCGCACGTGTCGGGTCGCCGCGCGGGTCGCGTCGTGCTCGGCCGCCTCGATGGCCGCCCGCGCCGCCCACCAGCCGGGGCCGTCCTCGACGCGCGGCTCCTCCGCCAGCACGGAGACCTCGCCCCAGCCGATGCCGTGGCGCAGGTCGTCGGGCAGCAGCGCCAGCCGCAGCCACAACGAGGCGTGCACGGCGGCACCGACCGTGGCGAAGCCTCCCTGGAACTCGTCACCCGCCGTGATCCGCAGGGGTACGACGGGGTGCAGGTCGCCGTTGGCCTGCGCGAGCACGTCGGCGAACCGGTCGTGCAGCGCGGCGCGGTCCAGCGAGGACCGGGAGCCGACGAGGTCCCCGATCAAGGTGGCCATCAGGGAAGCAGATGACTTCTGATCGATCATGTGAAGATCATAGCTTATTCATGATCGAATGAAGCCAATCACTTCACTGCCAGAACACCCGGTCGACGATCCCCCGGGCCCGACGCGCCGTGCGCAGGTAGTCGTTGAGCATCGCGTCGGACTCCCCCGGCGGGTACTGCAGCACCGCAGCCACCGCGGCACGCTCGCGGGCGTCGCGGGGCAGCTGGTCCGAGGGCTTGCCCCGCACCTGCACGGTGGCGTTGCGTGCGCGGCTGGCGAACAGCCACGCCTCGGCCAGCCCGTGGGCGTCGGCCACCTCCATCAGGTCGTTCTCGACGGCGACCTGCAACGCCTCCAGCGTCTTGGTCGTGCGCAGCTCCGGGATGCGTCCGGCATGCCTCATCTGCAGGAGCTGCACGGTCCACTCGATGTCGGAGAGCCCGCCCGGCCCGAGCTTCAGGTGCGTCTTCGGGTCCGCCCCGCGCGGCAGCCGCTCGGCGTCCACACGCGCCTTGATCCGGCGTACCTCCACGACGTCGTCGGGCCGCAATCCCTGCTCGGTGAACCTCAGCGGATCGATCAGCGCCGCGAACCGCTCGCGCACCCCGGCGTCGCCGACGAGCGGACAGGCCCGCAGCAGGGCCTGCGCCTCCCACACCGCCGACCACTTGCCGTAGTAGGCCGCGTAGGAGTCCAGCGTCCGGGCCAGGGGACCTTGCCGGCCCTCGGGACGCAGGTCCGCATCGATCTCGAGCGCGGGGTCCTTGCCGTGGTCGGACAGCAGCCGGCGTACGTCGTTGGCCACGGCCTGGGCCATCGACCCCGCGAGCTGCGGGTCGGCGCCGGGCAGCGGGTCGTGGACGAACATCACATCGGCGTCGCTGCCGTACCCGAGCTCGAAGCCGCCGTAACGACCCATCGCCACGATCGCCATCCGGGTCGGCATCGCCTCGCCACGCGCCGCCTCCACCGAGCGCACCACCGCCGCCAGGGTTGCCTCGAGCGTCGCACTGGTGAGGTCGGTCAACGCGTAGCCCACCTCGGCCACGCCGAAGGGCACGGTCAGGTCCGCCACGCTGATCCGGAGCAGCTCACGCCGGCGGATCGCCCGGATCGCGGTCACCGCCTCCCGGACGTCGTCGCGCCGCTCGGCGGTCGAGGCCATCTCGGCCTCGATCACCTCCCGGGAGAGGGGACGCAGTCCCTCGTCCTCGCCCAGGATGGCCACCCCCTGGGGCTCGCGCTGGAGGAGATCGGTGGCGTAGCGACTGGTCGCGAGCACGGTCGCCATCCGCTGGGCCACCTCGCCCTCGTCACGCAGCAGCCGGAGGTACCAGGGCGTGCGGCCGAGTGCCTCGGAGATACGGCGGAAGCCGAACAGGCCGGCGTCCGGGTCGGGGGCGTCCGCGAACCACTCGAGCATCACGGGCAGCAGGGTGCGCTGGATCTGGGCACTGCGGGTGACGCCCGACGTCAGTGCCTCCAGGTGCCGCAGCGCGGCGTTCGGGTCCTCGTAGCCGAGCGCGGCCAGCCGTGCCTTCGCGGCCTCCGGCGAGAGCCGCACCTCGTCGTCACTGATCCGGGCGACCGCGGAGAGCAGCGGCCGGTAGAAGAGCTTCTCGTGCAGCCGCCTGACCTCGCGACGGTGGTAGCGCCACTGCTTGTCGAGCTGGTCGACCGGGTCGGTGGTGTAGCCGAGGGACCGCCCCAGCCGGCGCAGCGACGCCTCGTCGTCGGGCAGCACGTGGGTACGGCGCAGCTGGTGCAGCTGGATCCGGTGCTCCAGGGTGCGCAGGAACGCGTAGGCCTGGTGCAGGGAGCGCCCGTCCTCGCGGCCGACGTACCCCCGCCGCGTGAGCTCGGCGAGCGCGCTCAGCGTGGTCGGCGAGCGGACGCCCTCGTCGCTGCGTCCGTGCACCATCTGCAGCAGCTGGACGGCGAACTCGACGTCGCGCAACCCCCCGGACCCGAGCTTGAGCTGGCGCTCGGCGGTCGAGGCCGGGATGTGGTCGAGCACGCGGCGTCGCATCGCCTGCACCTCCTCGACGAACCCGTCGCGCTGCGAGGCCGACCACACCAGCGGCCCGACCAGCTCGGCGTACTCCTCGCCGAGCGCGAGGTCACCGGCGACCGGACGCGCCTTCAGCAGTGCCTGGAACTCCCAGGTCTTGGCCCAGCGCTCGTAGTAGCCGCGGTGACTCGCCAGCGTGCGCACGAGGGGCCCCGACTTGCCCTCGGGACGCAGGTTCGCGTCCACCGGCCAGATCGTGCCCTCCGCGGTGTTCTCCGAGCAGACCTGCATCATCGTCGAGGCGAGCTGGGTGGCGGCCCGCATCGCGGCCTGGTCGTCGGCGCCCTCGGCGGGTTCGGCCACGAAGATCACGTCGACGTCGCTGACGTAGTTCAGCTCGTGCCCCCCGCACTTGCCCATGGCGACCACGGCCAGCCGGCAGCCGGCGGCCGCGTCGCCGAGCTTGGCCCGCGCGACGGCGAGGGCTGCGTCGAGCGTTCCCGCCGCGAGGTCGGAGAGCTCCGCCGCGGCATCGTCGACGCCGAGGTGGTGAGCCAGGTCGCGTGAGGCCAGCCGCAGCAGCTGCCGCCGGTACTCCACGCGCAGCGCGTCCTGGGCAGCGGCCGGATCGGTGGTGGACACCGGCACCTCCGCCTGCGGATCGGCGCCGACTGCTCGCACCAGGGCCGCGCGCATCGCCGTGCGCGAGGGCCGGGTCGAGCCCAGCACCGGATCGGTCAGCTCGTGCCAGTGGCTCGGGTGCCGTCGCAGGTGCTCCCCGAGCGCGACGCTGCTGCCCAGCACCGAGAGCAGCCGCATCGAGGTCCCCTCGTCGTCGGCCACCTCGTCCAGCAAGGCCTTCCGGTCGTCGGCCGCGTCGGCCAGGGCCACGAGCGCCGACAAGGCCTGGTCGGGGTCCGCGCTCCGGCCGATCAGGGGAAGCAGCGGCTCGGCCGCGTCCCCCAGCTCCGTCACGAGCCGTCGCGCCCCTTCAGGGTCGAAGAACCCCATCCGGGCGAGGCTGCCCACCGGGGTGTCCAGGGGCTTCTCGTTCCGGGGCGTCACACTCAGATGACCGGCAGCATCCGGTCGCGCTCGAAGGCAGAGACCTGGCCGCGGTACTCCTCCCACTCGCTCCGCTTGTTGCGCAGGAAGAACTCGTAGACGTGCTCACCGAGCGTCTCGGCCAGGAGCTCGGAGTCCTCGGCGATCTTGATGGCGTCGTACAGGTTCTTCGGCAGCTGCTCCAGCCCGAGGGCCTTGCGCTCGCGGTCGTTGAGCGACCAGACGTTGTCCTCGGCCTCACGAGGCAGCTCGTACTCCTCCTCGAGCCCCTTCATGCCCGCGGCGAGGACGACGGCATAGGCGAGGTAGGGGTTGCAGGCGGCGTCGATCGAGCGCAGCTCGATGCGCGTCGACTGGCCCTTGTTGGGCTTGTACATCGGCACCCGGACCAGGGCCGAGCGGTTGTTGTGCCCCCAGGAGATGTACGACGGCGCCTCACCGCCACCGATCAACCGCTTGTAGGAGTTCACCCACTGGTTGGTGATGCAGGTGATCTCGCTGGCGTGCCGCAGGATCCCGGCGATGAAGTGCCGCCCGGTCTTCGAGAGCTGGTACTCCGCGCCGGCCTCGTAGAAGGCGTTCTCGTCGCCCTCGAACAGGGACACGTGGGTGTGCATGCCGGAGCCGGGGTGGGTGGTGAACGGCTTGGGCATGAAGCTGGCCCAGATGCCCTGGCCCAGCGCCACCTCCCGGACCACGGTGCGGAAGGTCATGATGTTGTCGGCCGTGGAGAGGGCGTCGGCGTAGCGCAGGTCGATCTCCTGCTGGCCGGGTCCGCCCTCGTGGTGGCTGAACTCCACCGAGATGCCCATCGACTCGAGCATGCTGATCGCCTCGCGCCGGAAGTCCGAGCCACGCGACTGTGCCGTGTGGTCGAAGTAGCCGCTGCGGTCGACGGGGATCGGGTCCTCGCCCACTCCCGGTCGGCCCTGGAAGAGGTAGAACTCGATCTCGGGGTGGGTGTAGAAGGTGAAGCCCTTCTCGGCGGCGTGCTGCAGGGTGCGCTTGAGCACGAACCGCGGGTCGGCGTACGACGGGGAGCCGTCCGGCATGAAGATGTCGCAGAACATCCGCGCGGTCGACGGGCCCTCGCCCCGCCACGGCAACAGCTGGAAGGTCGCGGGGTCGGGGTGGGCCAGCATGTCGGCCTCGGTGACGCGCGCGAACCCCTCGATCGCCGAGCCGTCGAAGCCGATGCCCTCGTCGAAGGCGTTCTCGAGCTCCGCCGGCGCGACCGAGACCGACTTCAGGTACCCCAGCACGTCGGTGAACCACAGCCGCACGAAGCGGACGTCGCGCTCCTCGAGCGCCCGGAGCACGAAGTCTTCCTGCTTCCCCATGGTGGTGAGCCTAGGGGTTGTGGCTGAGCCGTGAGGCGAAGGCGTCGGCCAAGGGCCGCCAGCCCGCCGCCAGGTCGGCCCGGTGCTCGGCCACCCGGGCCAGCACCGACTCGAGGACGCCCTCGTCGTAGCGGTCGCGATCGTCCTCCGCCCACCGCTCCAGCACCTGCTCGTCGACCTCCGGATGCAGCTGGACGCCCCACACGGTCGGGGCGAACCTGGCCACCTGCAGCTCGCCGCTCGGGGTCCGGGCCAGCGCGACGGTCCCCGCAGGGGCACGCACCACGACGTCGTCGTTCCAGAACACGCCGTACTCCCCCGAGACGCCGTGGAACAGGTCGTCCTGACCCGCGGCGTCGGTCCAGCCCAGACCGAGTAGACCGAGCTGCTGACCCAGCGGGTTCGGTCGCGACTCCCCACCGAGAGCCGCCGCCACCACCTGGTGGCCGAGGCAGATGCCCAGGGTCGGGGTGCCTCTTTCCACTGCGTCGCGCACCAGCGCCTTGGCCGGCGTCAGCCACGGGTGGGTGTCGTCGTCGTGGGCACCCATCGAACCGCCGAGGACCAGGTAGCCGTCGTGGGCGGCGAGGTCGTCCGGCAGCGCGTCACCCGCGTAGGGATGGCGTACGTCGAGCCGGCAGCCGGCCTCCTCGAGCCAGCGGCCGATCCACGCCGGTGGGCAGTCGTCCTGGTGCTGGACGACCAGGAGGAGAGGCTCGGTCATTCCACCGGCACGCGCTGGAGATCGGCCAGCCACGCGGCCGCGCTGGCGTCGCTCGGCATCCGCCAGTCGCCGCGGGGCGACATCGTGCCCCCGGCGCTGACCTTGGGGCCGTTGGGCAGCGCCGACCGCTTGAACTGGCTGGCGAAGAAGCGCGTGAGGAACACCTCGAGCCAGTGCGTGATCTCGCCGAGGTCGTAGGCCCGTCGCAGCGCCTCGGGGTAGCTCGGCGGCCACTCCCCCGTGCTCGCGTCGGCCCACGCCTGCTGCGCGAGGAAGGCGATCTTGCTCGGCCGGGCGCCGTACCGGAGCAGGTGGAAGAGCGTGAAGTCGTGCAGCGCGTAGGGCCCGATCGTGGACTCGGTCGACTGCGGCAGCTCGCCCTCGCGGGTCGGGATCAGCTCCGGGGTGATCTCCTGGCCGAGGATCTCGGTGAGCAGCTCGTTGACCTCGTCGCCGCGCGCACCGAGCTGCTCGCTGTCGACCACCCAGCGGATCAGGTGCTGGATCAGCGTCTTCGGCACGCCGGTGTTGACGGCGTAGTGCGACATCTGGTCGCCCACGCCGTAGGTGCACCAACCCAGCGCCAGCTCGGACAGGTCACCCGTGCCGAGGACGATTCCCCTGCGCTGGTTGGCGATCCGGAACAGGTAGTCGGTCCGCAGCCCGGCCTGGACGTTCTCGAACGTGACGTCGTACACCTCCTCGCCGGAGGCGAACGGGTGGCCCATGTCCTCGAGCATCTGCCGCGCGGCCGGGCCGGATGTCGAGCTCCTCGAAGCTCACCCCCAGGGCCTTCGCGAGCCGGGTGGCGTACGACTTGGTGACCTCGCCCGTGGCGAAGCCCGGCATGGTGAAGGCGAGCACGTCGCTGCGCGGGCGGTCGAGCAGGTCCATCGCCCTGGCCGCGACGATCAGCGCATGGGTGGAGTCCAGTCCGCCGGAGACGCCGATCACCACCTTGGGCTGGCCGATCGCAGTCAAGCGCTGCGCGAGCCCGGAGACCTGGATGTTGTAGGCCTCGTAGCAGTCCAGCGCGAGCCGCTCGACGTCGTCGGGGACGAACGGGAACCGGTCGACCTTGCGGCGCAGCCCGATGTCGCCGTGGGTGGGGTTCAGCTCGAACTCGATCGGGGCCCAGCGGTTCAGCCCCTGCGCCCTGCGGTTGTCCTCGAAGGTGCCCTGGCGCAGGCGCTCCTGCCGGATGCGGTCGAGGTCCACGTCGACGACGGTCCGCCTCGGCCCGTCCGGGAAGCGCTCGGTCTCCCCCAGCAGGTCGCCGCACTCGTAGACCATCGTCTGCCCGTCCCAGGAGAGGTCGGTGCTCGACTCACCGAGGCCTGCGGCGGCGAAGGCGTACGCCGCCAGGCACCGCGCGCTCGCGGAGCGGACCAGCAGGCGCCGGTCCTCGGCCCGGCCGACGGTGATCGGCGAGCCGGAGAGGTTGGCCAGCACCGTCGCGCCGGCGAGGGACGCCTCGGCGCTGGGCGGGACCGGGACCCACATGTCCTCGCAGATCTCGACGTGCAGCACGAGGCCGGGCACGTCGGTGGCCCGGAAGAGGAGGTCGTTGCCGAAGCGGACCTCCTTGCCCAGCAGGGTGGTCCACGCGTCGCCGTGCTCGTTCGCACCGGACGCGAAGTGACGTGCTTCGTAGAACTCGCGGTAGGTGGGGAGGTGCACCTTGGGGACCACGCCCAGCACCTCGCCCGCGTGGATGACGACCGCGCAGTTGTAGAGCCGGTTGCCGTGGCGCAGCGGGGCGCCGACCACGATCACCGGGGTCAGCTCCTGGCTGGCCTCCACGAGCGTCGCGATCGCCTCCTGCACGGCCTCGAGCAACGCGTCCTGCAGGAACAGGTCGTCGATCGCGTACCCGCTGAGGCACAGCTCGGGGAAGATCGCGACCGCCACACCCTCGTCGTGGCAGGCCCGCGCCTCGGCGAGCACGCTCGCCACGTTGGCCGCCGGATCGGCGACCGCGACCGGCACCGTGCACGCGGCCACGCGGGCGAACCCGTGTGCGTAAGCCGAGTGAAAGTCCACGACACGAGTGTGACAGAAGTGGCCTTGTGTGATGCACGAGACAGCGCCGCACTCGTCGGGACGGGGCTAGCGTGGCCGCATGAGCGAGGAGAGCGCGCCGTACGGCGCCGGGGCCGAAAGCCGGTCACGCCGACCAAGCGGATCCGGACCCAGCACCTGCGCGAGATGAAGGAGCGCGGCGAGCGGTTCGCGATGCTCACCGCCTACGACATGTACACCGCCGAGATCTTCGACGAGGCGGGGATCGAGGTGCTGCTCGTCGGCGACAGCGCCTCGAACAACGTCTACGGCAACGCGACCTCGCTGCCGGTCACCGTCGACGAGCTGATCCCGCTGACCCGTGCGGTCACGCGGTCGGTACGGCGCTCGCTGGTCGTGGGCGACCTCCCGTTCGGCTCCTACCAGCGCTCCCCGGAGCAGGCCTACGACACCGCGGTGCGCTTCATGAAGGAAGGCGGGGCGCACGCCGTCAAGCTCGAGGGTGGTCGCGAGATGGCCCCCCAGATCGAGCTGCTCAGCCGTGGCGGCGTCCCGGTGATGGCGCACATCGGCTTCACCCCGCAGAGCGAGCACGCCCTCGGCGGCTACCGCGTCCAGGGGCGCGGCGACGCGAGCACGCGGGTCCTCGACGACGCCCACGCGGTGCAGGAGGCCGGCGCGTTCGCGGTCGTCATGGAGATGGTCCCCGGCGACGTGGCGGCCCAGGTCACCAAGGAGCTCGCCATCGCGACGATCGGGATCGGCGCCGGACCGGAGTGCGACGGCCAGGTGCTGGTCTGGCAGGACGCCTTCGGGCTGCGCTCGGGCAAGATGGCCCGCTTCGTCAAGCAGTACGCCGACGTACGCAGCGTCCTGCTCGACGGTGCCCGCAGCTATGCGGAGGAGGTACGGGGCGGGTCCTTCCCCGGCCCGGAGCACACGTTCTGACCCGTTCCCGGAAAACGGACATATCGGTGTGAATCAGGCGGCAGAATAGAGCCCCAGTGACCGCCCATCCAGGTTCCGGGGACGTACATGGCCAGCGTGGCAAGCAGGAAGCACCCTCGCCGCAGGAAGCACCGACCCCGCCGTCACAAGGTCCGGCACCCGCACCCGAAGCCCGCCCACAAGCCGGCGAAGAAGCCGGTCAAGAAGCCCACCGTCGTCGCGACCGAGGCCGCCCCCCTTCCCTTGGCGACCTCGCGTGAACGACTCTTCCTGAACCGCTTCGGCACCGGGTTCACCCAGACCGGCCTGGCCCGGTTGCGGTCCGCCGGCAGCCCGGAGGCCTGGCTGGCCGCACAGCTGCACCCCGCGGGCGTCCCCGAGTCGCCCAAGGTGGCCCAGGTGGACAGCTGGTTCTCGTCGCTGTCGTCGAGCCCCGCGGCCAAGTACGCCACGGACCAGGCCAAGACCCGGACGGCGTGGACCTACGGCACCGACCTCGGCAGCTGGAGCCTGATGCGCCGCATCTACTCCGAGCGCTCGGTGCTGGAGACGATGACGGACTTCTGGTCCAGCCACTTCCACATCCCGGTCGGCCACGACAAGGCCTGGGTCTACCGGTTCGACTACGACGCCACGATCCGCGACCACGCGCTCGGCACCTTCGAGGACCTGCTCGTCGCCTGCTCGCTGCACCCCGCGATGCGCGTCTACCTGGACAACTGGAAGTCGGTGCGGAACGCGCCCAACGAGAACCAGGGCCGCGAGCTGCTCGAGCTGCACACCGTGGGCCGCGACGCCGGCTACACCGAGGACATGGTCAAGGCGTCGGCGAAGATCCTGTCCGGCTACACCGTCGACTGGGGCACCGGCAAGACGTTCAACGCCGTCTACGACCCGACCAAGCACACCACCGGGGCCGTCTCGGTGCTCGGGTTCAGCCACGCCAACAGTGCTGCCGACGGCCAGGCCGTGACGTCGCCTACCTGAAGTACCTCGCCCACCACCCCGCCACCGCGCGCAGGATCGCGACCAAGCTGGCGACCTACTTCGTCTCCGACTCCCCGTCCGACGGGCTCGTCAGCTCCCTCGCCGCCGCCTACACCAGCTCGGGCACCGACATCTCCGCGGTGCTGACCGCGCTGGCCGGACACCCGGAGTTCCTCACCTCGCAGGGCCGCAAGGTGCGCAACCCGTACGCCGACCTCGTGGCCACCGCTCGCGTCCTGGACGTCTCGGTCCTCGCGCCGACGACGTCGAGCTCGTTCGCCAACGCCGCCGCCTACCTGCACGGTGCCGATCGGCTGTTCTCCTGGCCACGCCCGGACGGTCCGCCGATCAACGGCGCGGCCTGGTCCTCGGCGTCCCGCCTCTTCGCCAGCTACAACATGCACGCGAACCTCGCCGGTGGCTGGTGGCCGACCAAGGACGTCACCTACCGCGCCAGGCCGTCCTGGCTCCCCACCGCGGCGATCCGCTTCGACGACCTCGTCGACCACCTGTCCCGGCTGTGGCTCGGTCGCGCCTCCGACGCGCGACTGCTCCGCGGCGTGAACCAGGCAGTCACCGGCCCGGAGGCGTGGGCCGTGGTCACGCCGGCCACGGTGATCACCAAGGACCACGCGCTCGCCGGCTGGCTCTTCCCGCGGCTGGCGATGGCGATGCTCGACTCCCCCGACCACATGACCACCTGAGACCGACGCGACCTGTGAGGCACCGATGACACACCCCCCGCGCCGTCTCGGTGCTCGGGTTCAGCCACGCCAACAGCGCTGCCGACGGCCAGGCCGTGACGCTGGCCTACCTGAAGTACCTCGCCCACCACCCCGCCACCGCGCGCAGGATCGCGACCAAGCTGGCCACCTACTTCGTCTCGGACTCCCCGTCCGACGGGCTCGTCAACTCCCTCGCCGCCGTCTACACCAGCTCGGGCACCGACATCTCCGCGGTGCTGACCGCGCTGGCCGGACACCCGGAGTTCCTCACCTCGCAGGGCCGCAAGGTGCGCACCCCGTACGCCGACCTCGTGGCCACCGCGCGCGTCCTCGACGTCTCGGTCCTCGCGCCGACGACCTCGAGCTCGTTCGCCAACGCCGCCAACTACCTGCACGGCGCCGATCGGTTGTTCTCCTGGCCGCGCCCGGACGGGCCGCCGATCAACGGCGCAGCCTGGTCCTCGGCGTCCCGCCTGTTCGCCAGCTACGACCATGCACGCGAACCTCGCCGGCGGCTGGTGGCCGACCAAGGACGTCACCTACCGCGCCAGGCCGACCTGGCTCCCCACCGCGGCTATCCGCTTCGACGACCTCGTCGACCACCTGTCCCGACTGTGGCTCGGACGCGCCTCGGACGCGCGCCTGCTCCGCGGCGTGAACCAGGCGGTCACCGGCCCGGAGGCGTGGGCCGTGGTCACGCCGGCCACGGTGATCACCAAGGACCACGCGCTCGCCGGCTGGCTCTTCCCGCGGCTGGCCATGGCGATGCTCGACTCCCCCGACCACATGACCACCTGAGACCGACGCGACCAGTGAGGCCACCGATGACACACCCCGTTGACGAGCAGTGCGGCTGCACCGACTTCACCGTCTCCCGCCGCTCGCTCCTGCGCACCGCGGCGGCGGTCGGCGGTGGCGTCGCGGTCACCCAGATGTTCGGCGAGTCGATGATGCAGACCTCCTTCGCCGGCACCCGGGGCGGCAACACCATGGTGGTGATCAGCCTGCGTGGCGGGGTCGACGGGCTCGGCGTCGTCGTACCGCACGGCGACCCGGGGTACTACTCCTCCCGGCCCACCACCGCCGTCGCCGCCAACCAGCTGCTCTGCGCCGACTCGATGTTCGGGCTGCACCCCAAGCTGGCACCGCTGACGAAGTACTGGACCTCCGGAGAGCTCGCGGCCGTCCAGGCCGTCGGGCTGCCGGTGGCGAACCGCTCCCACTTCTCGGCGATCGAGGAGGTCGAGGACGCCGCCCCCGGCTCCTCGCTCCGCAGCGGCTGGGTCAACCGGATGGTCGGCCTCTCCGGCACCCACGCCAGCCCGGCGGTCTTCGACGCCGTGCAGCTCGGCATGAACTTCCCGACCAGCGCGCTCACCGGTGACCGGCCCACCCTGGCGACCGACGACCTGGGCAGCCTGCAGATCAACGGGCTCGACACCTACGGCGCCCAGCGCTACGCCTCGCTCGCAGACGATGTGGGGTGGCGCCCAGGGGCCGCTCGCGGACGGCGCGTCGGAGGCGGTCGCGATCTCCCGCGGGCCCGGCAAGGCGCTGGCCACGATGGCGGACAACAAGGCCGTCACCTACCCGACGGTCTGGAACGCCGCGCCGTTCGCCGAGCCGCTGAAGAACGCCGCCAAGCTGATCCGTGCCGACCTCGGCACCGACGTCATCGCGATCGACGCCGGCAACTGGGACCTGCACACCAACTACGGCACCCTCGCCTGGGGCACCATGCAGTCCAACATCGACGGCCTCGCCCAGGCACTCGCCGCCTTCCTCGACGACCTCGGCCCCCTGCGCCAGCGGGTGACCGTGGTGACCATCTCCGAGTTCGGCCGCCGCGTGGCCGAGAACGGCAGCCAGGGCTTCGACCACGGCTGGGGCAACATGATGCTGCTCGCCGGTGCCGGGGTGAAGGGCGGCAAGTACTACGGCAGCTGGCCCGGGCTCGGCGCCGCCGCGCTCGCCGAGGGCGACCTCAAGGTCACCACCGACTACCGCTCCGTGCTCGGCGAGATCGTCTCCCGCCGCTTCCCCGACCGCTCCGTCTCCCAGCTCTTCCCGGGGCTCAGCTACTCGCCGCTGGGATTCATGCAGGCGGCCTGACGCACACTGGAGTCATGCTCAGCCGCGAGCTCGCCGTCGCCCTGCACGACGCCGGGCTGACCTGGACCCCGGAGAACGGCGACCGGTTCGTCGTACCCGAGCGGGATCTCGACGAGATGGTGTTCGTGCTCAGCGACATGGTGGTCGAGGAGGTGCGGATGCCCGACGGCACCCACGTCCTCGCCTTCAACGGCACCACCGAGTGGGCGCTCGACGCGCTCGAGGCCTCCGAGGCGATCTGGGTGCCGAGCGAGGAGCAGCTGCGCGAGCGGCTCGACGACGCGTTCGAGAGCCTGGAGCGGCTCCCCGGCCCCACCGGCGGGTACGCCGTGGTGGTGGCCGGAGCGCGTCACGTGGACGTCTCGGTCCCGAACGCCTACGCGCGGGCACTCCTGCAGCTGCTCGGCAACGCCTGACGCCGTTCACCACACGGACCGACGTCGCGGGGTTAGCGTGCCCCATGCGACACCTTCCCCGAATCGTCCCGCTCGGCATCGGCACCCTCGCCCTCGGTCTGGCGGTCTCCGGGCTGGCGGCTCCCGCCGTCTCCGAGCAGGCGGGGCCGTCGGGCACCCACCGCGCGTCGGCGCCCGCGGTCCGCGCGCGTGCCGGGCCTGCGGGTGACGCGGGTGGTCGGCGGCCTCGACATCCCGTGGGACGTCAAGCCGCTGCCGAAGCACCGGCTGCTGATCACCGAGCGCACCACGAAGCGCCTGCTCACCTGGCGCAAGGGACACCTGCGCCGGGTCGCCTTCCCGTCGTCGACCGTGTGGGCACGCGGCGAGACCGGGCTGATGGGACTCGCCATCGACCCGCAGTTCAAGAAGAACCATCGCTTCTACACCTGCCAGGGCGGCTACACGAGCGGCGGCGGGCACGACGTACGCGTGATGGCCTGGACGCTGGGCAAGAAGTTCAAGCGCGCCTTCCTGGTCCGACCGCTCCTGACCGGTCTGCCCTCCACCTCGGGGCGGCACGGCGGCTGCCGGCTGCTGATCGTGAGCGGATCACTGTTGGTCGGCACCGGCGACGCGGCCACCGGCACGAACCCGCGCAACCTCGGCTCGCTCGGCGGGAAGGTGCTGCGGCTGAACAGGTTCTCCGGTGCCCCGTGGCCCACGAACCCGTTCGTCCACTCCGGCAACCGCAACGCGCGCTACGTGCTCACCTACGGACACCGCAACGTGCAGGGACTGTCCCAGCGCCCCGACGGCACCGTCTGGTCGGTCGAGCAGGGCACCTACCGCGACGACGAGGTCAACAAGCTCGTCACCGGTGGCGACTACGGCTACAACCCGGTCCCCGGCTACAACGAGAGCGTCCCGATGACCGACCAGGGTCTGCCCGGGAACCAGCTCGCGGCCAGGTGGAGCTCCGGCCCCACGACCCGGGCCACGTCGGGCGGCAGCTGGATCCGCGGGAAGAAGTGGGGCCTCTACAACGGCATGCTGGCGGTCGCGACGCTGAAGGACTCCCGGATGCTGTTCATGCGCTTCGACTCGTCGGGCAGGTTCCGCTACCTGCTCACCCCGTCGGCCCTCACGCGGTTCGGTCGGCTGCGCTCGGTGACCCAGCTCCCGGGAGGCGACGTGCTGGTGACGACGTCGAACGGCGATGGCCGTGACTCGGTGCTGCGGGTGCACCCCCTGGGCTGAGCTCGCTCAGCGTCCCCAGCCGAGCTGGCTGGTGCCGAGGACGATCACGACCAACCACACGACGAACGCCACCACGGCCAACCAGGGAACCCGACCCGGGTGCGTGACCCACCAGCGCGCCCCGATCCTCATCATCACCAGCCAGAAGACGACCAGCAGCAGGGTCACCCACCACGGGGCGATCCCGGCCGTCCCGACGTCCAGGAACAGCACGCACGCCAGGCCACCCATCCCGACGAAGCCCCACTTCGAGACCTTCTGGCGCGCCACGCGCGAAACCCTACGGCGCTGCGTACGTTCAGTCGTCCTGCTCGTCCCACTCCTTGTTGCGCTGCTCGGCCTTCTCCAGCGCGTGGGAGGCCTCTTCCTCGGTGTCGTAGGGCCCGAGGCGGTCGATCGGAGGACAGCCATCAGGACCCTCGACTGCGTGGTGTTTCACGCAGAACCAGTACTTGTCCATGCCGCCGAACCTACCCGCTAGGGTCGCTCGCGTGACCAGCCTCTTCGACGACTACGCGACCGGGATGGGCGCGGCGTACGACGAGATGTACGACGGCGAGACGCTGCGTACGCCGTACCGGCAGCTGCAACCCTCCCTGCACGAGATGGGCCAGAACGAGCTGCAGACGCGCGTCGAGGCGCTGCAGTCGAGCTACCTCGACCAGGGCGTCACCTTCGACATCGGCGGCGAGGAACGTGCGTTCCCGCTCGACGTGCTGCCCCGGGTCATCGAGATGGACCAGTGGACCAAGGTCGAGTCCGGCGTGCAGCAGCGGGTGAACACCCTGGAGCGGTTCCTGGCCGACCTCTACGACGCCGGCGAGGTGCTCGCCGACGGGGTGGTGCCCCGGCGCGTGGTCACGACGTCCTCGCACTTCCACCGCGCCGCCGCGGGGATCGAGCCGCCCAACGGGGTCCGCATCCACGTCTCCGGGATCGACCTGATCCGCGACGACGACGGCGAGTTCCGGGTGCTCGAGGACAACGTGCGGGTGCCTTCCGGGGTCTCCTACGTGATGACCAACCGGCGTGCGATCGCGGCCGCGCTGCCCGAGACCTTCTCCGAGCACCGGATCCGGCCGGTGAACAGCTACCCGCAGAAGCTGCTCACCGCGCTGCGCGCCGCCGCACCCGCCGGTGTCACCGACCCCACGGTCGTCGTGCTCACCCCCGGGGTCTTCAACGGCGCCTACTTCGAGCACGCGCTGCTGGCCAGGACGATGGGCGTCGAGCTCGTCGAGGGACGCGACCTGGAGTGTCGCCGTGGCCGCGTGATGATGCGCACCACCCAGGGCCTCGAGCCGGTGCACGTGATCTACCGCCGGGTCGACGACGAGTTCCTCGACCCGGTGCACTTCCGGAGCAACTCGCTGCTCGGCTGCTCCGGCCTGATCAACGCGGCCCGCGCCGGCAACGTCACCATCGCCAACGCGATCGGCAACGGCGTCGCCGACGACAAGCTGATCTACACCTACCTGCCCGACCTGGTGCGCTACTACCTCGGCGAGGAGCCCATCCTCAAGAACGTCGACACCTGGCGCCTCGGCGACGACGACCACCGCGAGGAGGTCATGGACCGCCTCGACGAGCTGGTGCTCAAGCCGGTCGACGGTTCGGGCGGCAAGGGCATCGTGATCGGGCCGCACGCGAGCCGGGCCGAGCTGGACGAGCTGCGCGCGAAGGTGATGGACGACCCGCGCTCCTGGATCGCCCAGCCGGTCATCCAGCTGAGCACCGTCCCGACGTACGTCAACGGGATGATGCGGCCCCGCCACGTCGACCTGCGCCCGTTCGCGGTCAACGACGGGCACCGGGTCTGGGTGCTGCCCGGCGGCCTCACCCGGGTCGCGCTGGGCGAGGGCGAGCTGATCGTGAACTCCTCGCGTGGCGGCGGGTCCAAGGACACCTGGGTGCTGGCGGGCGCCGGCCGCTCGCCGGTACCGGCCGCGCCCGAGCGCGTGGAGATCAGCGCGACCCGGCAGGACGTCGGACCCGCGCTCGACTCCTTCTCCTCCCAGCACGACCAGCAGCAACAGCAACAGCAGGCCCTCGGGGAGGTGGCGGCATGCTGAGCCGGATCGCCGAGTCCCTGTTCTGGATCGGCCGCTACGTCGAGCGCGCGGAGGACACCGCGCGGATCCTCGACGTGCAGACGCAGCTGATCCTCGAGGACCCGGGCGTCGACGAGGAGACGACCTGCCGCAACCTGCTCTCGATCATGGGCGTCGAGATCGACTTCGACGACCCGGTGGAGGCCGCCCGCCAGATCGACACCGCCGAGGTGCTGCGGGTCCTGGCGTACGACGTCAGCTCCACCGCCTCGATCGCGGCCACGCTCGCGGCCGCGCGGGAGAGCGCGCGGCGTGCCCGCGAGACCTTGTCGACGTCGATGTGGGAGGCGCTGAACACGACGTACCGCGCGATCCCCTCGGGTCACTTCCGGTCGATGCGGCCGCCGGTGGCCTTCCGGTGGGTGCGCGACCGCGCCGCGCAGATCAACGGGATCGCCGAGGCGACGATGACGCGCGACCAGGGCTACCAGTTCCTGGTGCTGGGCCGTTCGATCGAGCGCGCCGACATGACCTCGCGACTGGTGGCCACGGCGGCCCTCACCTCCGGCGCCGCCTGGGGCACGTCGCTGCGGGCCTGCGGTGCCTACGAGGCGTTCCTGCGCACCTACCGCGGGCTGGAGACCGAGCGCGGCGCCGCCGAGTTCCTGCTGCTCGACCGCCTCTTCCCGAGGTCGGTGGTCTTCGGGCTGAGCCAGGCCGAGCGGTGCCTGGAGCGGATCGAGTCGGCGGGTACCCGGGTCGGCGTACAGAACGAGGCGCAGCGGCTGCTCGGCCGGACGCGGGCCGAGCTGGAGTACCGCTCGCTGAGCGACTTCGTGGCCGAGCTCCCGAGCGAGATGGAGCGGCTGCAGCGCACCTGCGCGATGGCGACCGACGCGATCAGCCGCCGGTACTTCGCCGGCGCCGAGGCGACCGAGTGGCACGGGGTTCGCTCATGAGCATGCACCTTCGTATCCAGCACACGACCGGCTTCGAGTACGACGGCAAGGCGAACACCTCGTTCAACGAGGCGCGCCTGACGCCGGTGACGCTGCCCGGCCAGATCGTCATCCACTCCCGGGTCGAGGTCTCGCCGACGCCCTGGACCTACAGCTACAAGGACTACTGGGGCTCGCAGGTCACGGCGTTCGAGGTGCTCGACCCGCACCAGTCGCTGACCGTGACCGCGTCGGCGACCGTGGCCACCGACCGCACGCCGGCCGGGGACCCGCGCCTGTCCTGGGAGGAGATGCGCGGCGAGGAGATCGCCGACGTGCACACCGAGTTCCTCACCCTGCCCGACCGGGTGGGGCCCACCGAGGACCTCGCGACGGCGGCCCGGGAGATCGCCTCGCGGAGCGACTCCCCCACCTCCGCTGCTCGCGAGGTGTGCGCGCTGGTCTACCGCGAGGTGGAGTACGTCTCCGGCTCGACGACCGTGGACGCGTTCGCGGCCAACTCGTGGACCGAGCGCACCGGCGTGTGCCAGGACATGGCCCACATCGTCATCGGCGCCCTCCGCTCCATCGGCATCCCGACGCGGTACGTCAGCGGCTACCTGCACCCCAAGGTCGACCCCGAGATCGGCGAGCCCGCCCGCGGCGAGTCGCACGCCTGGGTCGAGTGGTGGGACGACGGCTGGCGCGGCTTCGACCCCACCAACGACACCGAGCCCGGCGACCGCCACGTGGTGGTGGCGACCGGCCGCGACTACAACGACGTCAAGCCCCTCTCCGGCATCTTCTCCGGCTCGGGCACGTCCCGGATGTTCGTCGACGTCCAGGTGACCCGGCTGCAGTAGCTGCCGGGGGGTGCTTGGTCCTCCCTCCCCCTCCCCCCGTTCAAACATGCGAATGTCGCTGTACGGGCTGATGAGCCGATCCTGGGCCGCATCGGCGACATTCGCATGTTGGTGGGCCCTCCGCCCTCCCCCGCCATCGACCGATCCGCGTCCACAGCCGCCCGGTGGACCGGCTCTCTCCACAGCCCGTCGAACGGCCCGAGCGGGATGAGCCGTCCACGACCACGGTGTCGCCATGGATCTGATCAGCCAGGTCGTGCTCCTCGGTGGAGTCACCGACCGGAAGACACTCGTCAGGCTCCGCGGCACCCGTGAGGTCGGCCGCGCTCTTCGCGACGGGACGCTCGTGCGTGATCGACGCGGACGCTACTCGTTGCCGACGGCCCAGCTGGGAGTTCGTACGGCGAACAGCGTCGCCGGCGTGCTGTCCCATCGCAGCGCGGCGCAGTACTGGGGATGGGCCCAGAAGAGTCCCGACGGCCTCCCCGAGGTCACCGTGCCGCGGAACCGAAGAGTCGACCCGGCCTTGCGCAAGATCCTGATCCCGCACTGGTCCGACCTGCCCGCCGACGACGTGGTCAAAGGGGCGATCACCTCGCCGGCCCGCACGCTGGTCGACTGCATGCGCAACCTCCCACTCGACGAGGCGACCAGCATCATCGACAGCGCTGTTCGCGCCGGCGACATCAGCAAGGAAGCGCTCCTCGAGCTGGCCACCAGCACCCGCGGTCGCGGACGGGCGCGCATCATCGCGGTGGCCGAGCGTGCGACAGCCAAGGCGGCGAACGTCTTCGAGTCCGTCCTCAGGGCCCAGGCTGATCTCGTCCCGGGTCTCGAGGTCGTTGCACAAGTGGCCGTCCGGGTGAGCAAGCGGCTCAAGCTCCACCCGGACCTCGTCGACGTCGAGAACAAGATCATCATCGAGGCCGAGGGATTCGAGTGGCACGGCAAGTCGGCCCAGCTGACTCGCGACTGCCGGCGCTACAACGCCTTCACCCTGCTCGGCTGGCAGGTCATCCGGGTCAGCTGGGCGATGGTGATGTTCAACCCGTCGTACGTCCAGGAGATCCTCTGCGCGGCGGTGGAGCTGGCCCGATCGCGCCCACACCAACATGCGAATGTGTGGGAGGCGGCGTGAAAGTGCTCCATCCGTCACTCGAGCGACATTCGCATGTTCGAGTGGCCGGGAGCAGTGGCCGGGAGCCGGGGACCGGGAGCCGGGGGCCGGGAGCCGGGACCAGAACCCCCGGGTGCGGACGGGCTGGCTCATAGGCCGGGTTCTGTTCGCCGGACCGCCTCACGACGATCCGGTTGGCGACCATCCATCTACGCTCACCGTTGCCGGTGACCTCCAGCGACCTACCCGTGAGCTCGGGCGGACCACCCTCGAACGCTCACTGTCTGGTCTTGCTCCAGGCGGGGTTTGCCGAGCCACGACGGTCGCCCGCCGTGCTGGTGGTCTCTTGCACCACCGTTTCACCCTTGCTCCGCCGCGATGTATCTCGGCGGGGCGGTCTGTTCTCTGTGGCACTGATCCCGCGGGTTGCCCCGGGTGGGTGTTGCCCACCACCTCGTCCTGTGGAGCCCGGACCTTCCTCGGCGGCCTCCGCAGAGTCCGACGCGGTCGCCCGGCCAGCCCGTCCGCGCCTCAAGGATAGGACAGCGACGAGTGAGTCACACCCCGGCCTTGCAGTCCGTTTCATTACATTTCAGAGATATCGGAGATTTGAGGCGCTTGCTCCCGGTAATTTTGTGCCGGGGAGGAACTGAATGAGCACCGACATGCCGAGCGCGCCGTACGCCCATGGCGCACCGGGCGGCTGGCTGCTGCCCGACAACCTGCTGGAGAACCTGCAGCTGATCGCCGACGGGGCGGTGGCCGTGGCCGGCTTCGCCGTGGCCGCGATCCGGGTACGGCGCGGTGACGAGCTCGAGCTGGTGGTCGACACCGAGCTGCCCGACGAGGTCGGCTCCCGGATCCCCCTGCAGCTGATGCTCGACGAGCTCGCCGTGGCCGAGGACTGGGGCCTGCTGCGGTTCGTGCCCCACGAGCGCGGCTCGACCGGCCCCGCGGGCGCCGGCTGGGTGATCCCCGAGATCGAGATGCTCGACGACCCCGACGCCTGGCACCCGATGGACATGCTGGTCGCTCCCCTGTACGACGAGCACGGCGAGCTGCGCGGCACCTTCGCGATCGACCTGCCCCTCGACGGCCGCCGACCCGACGCGGAGCGCCGCAAGGTGCTGGAGCGGTTCGCCGAGCTGGCCGCCCGCGCAGTGCTGTCCGCCCTGGAGCGCGAGTCGCTGGCCGAGCAGGTGGCGATGGCCAACACCGTGAAGTCGATCGTGCGCACCTCGAGCGCCCAGCTCAGCCTCGACGGCCTGCTGCGCGCCAGCGAGACGCACCCTGCTCGACGGCTTCGGTGCCCAGCACCTGTGGATCAAGGCCGCCGACCGACGAGCACGAGAGTGCCGAGCACCTCCCCGCAGCCCTGCGCGAGGTGCTGCCCCCGGAGATCGTCGACTTCGCGGACCGCGCGGCGCGCTACTGCTGGCACCAGCAGGTCGTGATGACCGTGGCCGAGGGGTTGCCGGTGCCGGAGAAGATGGCGCCGCACCACTTCCGCCACATCCTCGAGCTGCTGGCCGACGTCGGGATGTCCTCGCTGGTGTTCGTGCCGCTGGGCGCCGGGCCGGAGTGCCTGGGCAGCCTGGTGCTGATGCGCAGCGACCCCGCGCGCGAGTGGACCGGCATCGAGTGCGCGGCCCTGCTCGACATCGGGCACGACCTCGGCCGGGCGGCACTCAACGCGCGCACCTTCGAGCGTGAGCACGCGCTGGTCGCCGAGCTCCGGGCGCTCGACGTCTACAAGAGCCAGCTGATCTCGACGGTCTCCCACGAGCTGAAGAGCCCGCTCACCACGGTCGCCGGTCACATCGAGATGCTGCAGTCGGGCACGATCCCGATGAGCGACCAGGCGAGCTCGTCACTGCAGGCGATCGGCCGCGCGTCGAAGCGGATGACCAGGGTCATCGAGAACCTGATGCTGCTGCGCAAGGTCGGCGAGGCCGAGCGACCCCTCGAGCCGGAGAGCGTCGACCTCTCCCACCTGGTGGCCGAGGCACTCGCCATGACGTCGATGTCGATCGACGCCAAGGACCTCGTCGTCGACTTCCGCGTGCCCCGGGACCCCGTGCTCGCGCTCGGCGAGCCCGACGACCTCGACAAGGTCGTCCTCAACCTGGTCAGCAACGCCGTCAAGTACACCCCCCAGGGCCGCTCGATCTCGATCAGCCTGACGGCGTACGCCGAGGCGGTGGCCCTGGTCGTCGCCGACGAAGGCATCGGGATCTCCGAGGACGACCAGGCGTGCCTGTTCACCGAGTTCTTCCGCTCCTCGAACCCCGAGGCCGTGGCCCAGCCGGGCACGGGTCTGGGACTGACCATCGTCAAGCGCATCGTGGAGCGGCACGGAGGCTCGATCCACGTCGACTCCTGCGAGGGCGCCGGCAGCACGTTCGTGGTCACGCTGCCCGCGGCGTTCCCCGAGGAGCTCGAGGCGACCGGCTAGAGCCGGAACTGCACCTTCCTCGTCGCCGGGTCGGCCTCGGCGAGGGTGGCCGAGACGTCCGTGCCCACGGGCAGCGGCGACTCCCCGCTGATCCTGGCCTCGACCGCGGGATCGCGGACCATCACGGTGCCGTGGCGCGGGTCGTCGTGCTCGGCCTCCAGGACCACGCCGGCGAAGGACTCCCCGACCCGGGGCTGGAGGGTGAGCGCCTCGACGAGGTCCAGCACTGCGTGCTCGTAGGCGTGCGCCCGCTGCCCCGACCGCTGCATCAGCGGTGGCAGCTCGGCGAGGCCGTCGCGGGCCCAGGCCGGAACGGGTACGCCGGCGCACAGGGCGGCGCAGACCTCGAGGCCGTAGCGGTCGACCAGCCGACGCAGCGGCGCCGTGACGTGTGCGTACGTCGAGGCCAGGGCCGCGTGCTGCGGCTGCTCGGGCGGGTGGCCGTCGAAGGCGACGTACCCCGCTCCCCGCAGCAGCGAGGTGCAGGCGACCACCATCGCGGCGTCGGCCGGGCGGGCCGGGTCGAGCGAGCGGATGAACTCCGCGTGCCCGGTCGCCGGCCGGCCAGTCGATGCCCAGCGCCTGCGCCGTACGCCGCAGCCGACTGACCGCGTGGTCCGGCGGAGGCGGCAGCGTGCGCAGGACGCCGACCTGGCCGCGGAGCATGATCGAGGCGGCCGCGAACCCGGTGAGCAGCGAGATCTGCGCGTTCCACGACTCGACGGGCAGCATCGAGCGGAAGGCGAGGTGCCACCGCCCGTCGACGACGTCGACCTGCTGCTCCGGCATCGGCAGCGAGACGCCGCCCCGGTCGGCCTCGCGTGCGAGCCGCAGCTCACCGATCGTCTGCAGCAACGACAGGGTGGAGCCCTTCGCTGCGCTCGTGGCGCCCTGCTGGACGCCGTCGTAGTCGAGGCGTTGGCGTGACCGCACCCGCGCCCGCTCGACCTGTGCGTCGGTGATCTCCCCCGCGCTGTCGAGCCGGACCGTCCAGAGGAAGGCCGGGCGCACCTGGTCGGGCAGCAGTGACGCGGCACCCTCGCTGAGCACGGGTGGGTGCAGCGGGATCCTGGTGCTGCCGCCGTACAGCGACTCACCGCGGCGGTGTGCCTCGAGGTCCACGGCGTCCCCGGGCTCGAGGAAGGCCATCACGTCGGCGATGGCGTAGTGCACGACGTAGCCGTCACCGTCGGTCGCCAGGTGCATCGCCTGGTCGAGGTCCATCGACCCCGGTGGGTCGATCGTGACCAGCTCGAGGTCGGTGCGGTCGAGATCCGGCAGCCGTGGCCGCGCCGCACCTGCCTCGGCGGCACGCAGCACGTCCGGCGGGAACTCGGGCGTGACCTGTTGCTCCTCCTGGATGGCCGCGATCCCCTGCTGGAGCTCGTGGGCCCCCGGATCGCGGGCGCTCAGCACCCGCAAGGCCACGCGTACCTCCTCGTCTCGGTGACGCCCCGCCACTCTAGGGTGGCGCTCGTGCTGATCCTGCTTCCCCCCTCCGAGGGCAAGGCCGCGCCGCGCCGGGGTCAGCGGCTCGACCTCGACCGGCTGAGCGCACCGCAGCTCACTCCGGCACGGGAGCAGGTCCTGACGGCCCTGGTCGAGCTGTGCGCCTCCGACCCCGGACGTGCCGCGGAGGTGCTCGGGCTCGGACCGACCCAGGCCGACGACGTACGGCGCAACGCCGCACTGAGCACCGCACAGGACCGCGCGGGCCGACGCCGTCTACAGCGGGGTGCTGTACGACGCGCTCGACCTCGCGTCGCTCGACCCGTCGGCTCGTCGCCGCGCGACCCGGTGGCTGGCGATCACCTCGTCGCTGTTCGGGCTGGTCTCTCCTGGCGACCGGATCCCCTCCTACCGGCTCCCCGGCGCCACCTCGCTGCCGGGCCTCGGCCCGGTCGCCGCCCACTGGCGCGGTGTCCTCGATCCCGTCGTCCGGGAGCGGGCCGGCACCGGTCTGGTGGTCGACCTGCGCTCCACGACGTACGCCTCGTTCTGGCGTCCGGCTCCGGACCTCGCCCCGCGGGTCGCGACCGTGCGCGTGCTCCACGAGGTCGGCGGCCGCCGCTCGGTGGTGAGCCACTTCAACAAGGCCACCAAGGGGCGCCTGGTGCGCGCCCTGCTCGAGCACGGTGCCGCTCCGGGCACCCCGGCAGCCCTCGCCGACGCGATCACCGCGCTCGGCTGGAAGGCCGAGCTCGGGGACCCGACCCGTCAGGGCCACCCCCTCGACGTGATCGTCGAGGAGCTCTGAGACCGACCGCAGGTCGGCTCTAGCCGAAGACGTCCGTCGGCCGGGCGTTGTAGAGGCGCAGGCTGGCCATCGGGATGTCGCCGTCCGGGCCCACGTGGAAGTAGGAGACGACGCTGACCGACGCCGGCGCCAGCTCCATCCGGTAGACCGAGTCGAGCGGTGCGCCCAGCGCCTCGGCCACCAGCGTCTTGATCGGCGTGACGTGGCTGACCACGACGACGGTCTGGCCGGCGTACGACGCGAGCAGCCGGTCCTTGCCCTCCAGCACCCGCTTCTCCACGCTCCGGAACGACTCGCCCCCGTGAGGTGCCGAGTCGAGGTCGCCGAGCCAGGCCGACAGCTCGTCGGGCCACTTCTCGCGCACCTCGGTGAAGCTCAACCCGTCCCAGGAGCCGAACTCCATCTCGGCGAGGCCGGGCTCCTCGGTGATCTCGAGGTCGAGGAACTTCGCCACGATCTCCGCCGTCTCCCGGGTACGACGCACCGGGCTGGTCACCAGCGCGTCGAAGGTGTCGGCCATCGGCGCCAGCCACTCCCCCGTGGCCCGGGCCTGGTCGCGGCCCTCCTCGTTGAGCGACGGGTTGGTGCTGCCCAGCCCTCCGGAGAACAGCTTGCCGGTGGTCGCGTCGGTGACCCCGTGGCGCACCAGCACCAGGGTGGTCGGCTTGCCGCGCGGCGGTCCCCACCCGCGGGTCTGGGTCGCAGTCGCGGTCGTGGTCGTGGTCTTGGGCGCGGCCGTGGGGGGCGCCTCCTTCAGCCCGTGCTCGTCGCGGAGCCCGTCCAGGGCCTCGTTGGCCAGCCGGTCGGCGTGCGCGTTCTCGGCCCGCGGCATCCACGTGAAGGTCGTGCCGAACGGCGCCAGCCGGTTGGCCCGCATGGCCAGCGGCTTCATGTCGGGGTGCTTGATCTTCCAGTTGCCCGACATCTGCTCCACGACGAGCTTGGAGTCCATCCGCACGGCGATGTCGGCCTCGGGAGCGTGCTCGGCCGCGAGCTCGAGCCCGGCGATCAGGCCGCGGTACTCCGCGACGTTGTTCGAGGCGATCCCGATCGTCTCGCCGCGCTCGGCGATCAGCTCACCGGTCTCGGCGTCCTTGAGCAGGGCGCCGTACGCCGCGGGACCGGGGTTGCCGCGCGAACCCCCGTCGGCCTCGACGATCACCGACCGGGGGCCGGCAGAGGTCACAGCCCGGACTCCGGGACGCGGACGAGGATGCGGTTGCACTCCTCACAGCGCAGTACGTCGTCGGCCGGCGCCTTGGCGATCACCGCGAGGTCCGAGGCGTTCAGCGTCAGCCGGCAGCCCTCGCACTCGCGCCGTCGCAGCGCTGCGGCGCCCACGCCACCCTTCTGCTCGCGCAGCTTGGCGTAGAGCGTCATCAGGTCCTCGGGCATCCCGGTGACCGTCGTACCGCGCTCCTGGCGGGCTTCGGCGAGCTGCGACTGCAGGTCTCGCCGCCTTCTCGTCGAGCGCCTGCTGGAGGCGCTCCCGCTCCTCGTCGAGCGTCGCCATCGCGGCGGTCTCGTGGTCGAGGTGCGTCTGGGTGGCCTCGAGCTCCTCCATCACCTCGAGCTCGGTGTCCTCGAGCGAGGTGATCCGGCGGTGCAGCGACTTCAGCTCGTCGAGCATCCGCTCGAGCGCCTTGGGATCGGCGATCTGCCCGGAGTCGATCATCCCCTGGTCACGGACCCGGCGGGTCTTCACCTGCTCGACGTCGGCATCGGCTCGCTTCTGCTCGGCGGTGAGGTCCTCGACGCGGATGCGCAGGTCGCGCACGCCGTTCTCGGCCTGCGTACGGCGCAGGACGAGCTCCTTGAGCTGCTGGGCCTCCGGGAGCGTGCCCAGCTGGTGGGAGAGCGAGTCGATCCGGGAGTCGAGCCCCTGGACGTCGAGAAGCGTGAGCTGGACGTGCGGGTCGGCTTTCAGGGTGTGTCTCCTGCCTCAGACCCGGAAGGTCCACGGGTCGGTGTTGAGCGTGCTGACATCGACCTCCACCGTATCCCCCAGCGCGTCGGCCAGCCGCCGCCGGAGGACGGGGAGCCAGGTGCTCTCCGCCGCCCAGTGCGCGACGTCGACCAGGGCGGGAGACCCGGGCCCGTGCTCGCGCAGCTCGGAGGCGGGGTGGTGGCGCAGGTCGGAGGTCAGGTACACGTCCACGCCCGCGGCACGCGCCCGGTCGAGCAGGAAGTCGCCGGCGCCGCCGCACAGGCCGACCGTCTCGATGCGCTGCTCCGGGTCGCCGGCCACGCGGACGCCGTGCGCCGTCTCGGGGAGCACGTCGGCCACGCGGGCCGCGAACGCGCTCAGGGTCATGGGCTCGGGCAGCCTGCCGACCCTGCCGGAGCCCCGGTCGACCTCGTCGAGCCGAGCGAGCTCGACGACGTCGTACGCCGGCTCCTCGTAGGGGTGGACCGCCAGCATCGCGGCGACGACCTCGTCGCGGCGGCCGGGCGGCAGCACGCTCTCGATGCGCACCTCGTCGGTGGTCTCGAGGCGACCCACCTCCCCGATCGTCGGGTTCGCGCCGTCCAGCGGCCGGAACCGACCCTCCCCGCTCGTGCTGAAGGAGGCTCGGTCGTAGTCGCCGATCCGGCCGGCCCCGGCGTCCGCGATCGCCGCCCGGACCTCCTCCGCGGCGTACGGCGGCGTGAACACGACGAGCTTGTCGAGCGCGGGCTTCGTGGTCGGCCTCGAGGGGGCGGACGTCCACGAGGCCGAGCGCCAGGGCCAGGGACTCCGAGACCCCACCCGCGGGCGAGTCGGCGTTGGTGTGGGCGGTGAACAGGGCACAGCCGTTGCCCATCAGCCGGTGCACCACCCGGCCCTTGGGCGTGGTCGCGGCGAACCCGTGCACGCCCTTGAGGAAGAGCGGGTGGTGGGTGACGAGCAGGTCCGCGTCGCCCAGGATCGCCTCGTCGACGACGGCCCCCACCGGGTCGACGGCCAGCAGGATCCGTCGTACGTCGGCCGCCGGGTCGCCGCACACGAGCCCGACGGCGTCCCACTCGTCGGCGTGCTGGGGCGGGTACCACTCGTCGAGCAGCGACGTGATCTCACCCAGGGTCGGCATGGGGGTGAGGCTACCGAGGGTGGGATCCGGGGTGGGGCCTCCGTCGAACATGCGAATGTGGTTCGAGGGGCCGGAGGGAGGCTCATCGGCCTCTCGCGCGACATTCGCATGTCCGTGTGAGCCCGCACATGTCGGTGGGCCGCCGCGATGGACGAGCTGACCGCCCCCGGCCACCCGAACATGCGAATGTCACTCACGGGACGCAAGATCGGCCCATCCACCCCTGGCGCGACATTCGCATGTTCGTGGGGCGGGAACAGGGGCCCAACCCGGCCGAGGGTCAGTTGACCTGGCGGTCCCGGCCCTCCCAGTAGGGCTGGCGCAGCTTGAACTTCTGCAGCTTCCCCGTGGCGGTGCGGGCCAGCTCGTCGCGGAACTCGACCGACGACGGGGCCTTGTAGCGGGCCACCTTGGACTTCACGTAGTCGATCAGCTCCTGCTCGGTGAGCTCCGACCCCTCGGACTTCACCACCAGCGCCTTGATGGTCTCGCCCCACTTGTCGCTCGGGCACGCCGATGACGGCGACCTCGGCGACGTCGGGGTGGGAGAAGATCGCGTCCTCGACCTCGATCGAGCTGACGTTCTCACCGCCGGTGATGATCACGTCCTTGCGGCGGTCCTGGATGGTCAGGTAGCCGTCGTCGCCGATCGACGCCGCCGTCGCCGGTGTGGAACCAGCCGTCGCGCAGCGCCGTCTCGCTCTCCTCCGGCTGCTCCCAGTAGCCCTCGAGCACCACGTTGGAGCGGGCCAGGACCTCGCCCTCGTCGTCGATCTTCAGCCGTACGCCGATGGCGGGGGTGCCGGCGCGGACGAGCTTGTCGGCGCGCTCCTCGGGCGACAGGTCGTCCCACTCGGAGCGAGCCCGGTTGATCGTGAGCAGCGGCGAGGTCTCGGTCAGGCCGTAGATCTGGATGAACTCCCAGCCGAGCTCGGCCTCCACCCGCGCGACCGTGCGGGTCGGGGGCGGGGCACCGGCCACGATGATGCGGACCTTGTCGCGACCCGGGATCTCCCCCTCCCAGGACTCCGCCGCCTCGAGCACCGACGCCACCACGGCAGGCGCGGCGCACATCACGGTCACGCCGTGCTTCTCGACGCGACGCAGGATCTCGGCGCCGTCGATCTTGCGGATCACCACCTGCTCGACGCCGCAGCCGGCCATCGCGAAGGTCATCCCCCAGCCGTTGGCGTGGAACATCGGCAGCGTGTGCAGGTAGACGTCGCGATCGGTGACGCCGGCGTGCAGGGCGAAGGTGATCGCGTTGACCCAGGTGTTGCGGTGGGTGATCTGCACGCCCTTGGGCCGCGCGGTGGTCCCGGAGGTGTAGTTGATCGTCGCGGTGGCGTTCTCGTCCGGCTCCCAGGGCTCGGGGTCGACGCCCTCCGAGAACATGTCGCCGTCGCTGCCGATCACGAACTTGTGCTCGCACTCGACCGACTTCATCGCGTCCTCGAGCTCCGGGTCGACGTACAGCACCCGCGCGCCGGAGTGCTCGACGATGTACTTCACCTCCTCGACCGAGAGCCGGAAGTTGATCGGCACCAGGACCCGGCCGTACCCGCACACCCCGAAGAACGCCGCGTAGAGCCGGGCGCTGTTGTGCGAGAGGTACGCCACCCGCTCCCCGACGCCGATGCCGAGCTCGTCGAGCTTGGCCGCCTGGGCGCGGGCGAGCTCGCCGAGCCTCGTGTAGCTGACGTCGCCCAGGGACTCGGCGGGCTGGTCGGGCTCGTCGACGATGCCGGTCCGGTCGCCATAGACGGCCAGCGCCCGGTCCAGGAAGTCGGCGGCAGAGAACGGCACGATCACGGTGTGACACCTCTCACGTCTCGGTTAGCGCCACCCTAGTCACGGCCCGAGGCGCCGAGAAACCGCGGTTCAGCCGCCGGGGCGGCCGTGGCGCGATCGCACCAGCCGGGGGCGCACGAAGGCGAAGTAGTAGATGGCCCCGATCCCGCAGGTGAACACCAGCACGATGGTGGTCACCCCCTGGCTGATCCCGGTGTCGGCCCAGGAGTACGACGGCTGCAGCTGCGCGTCGATGAAGGCCCACAGCGTGGCCCCGAGCACGGCCAGGAGCACGACTGCGAGGAGCACGAGGCCCATGTGTCCTCCAGGTCCGGGTCTGGTCTGAGGCGGGTGGGCGCAGCAGGGATCGAACCTGCGACCACCTCGTTGTAAGCGAGGTGCTCTACCGCTGAGCTATACGCCCGGATGGCGCGGGACAGGGCGGCAGAGCCCGGTCGCGCGCGGACAGACTACGGGAGCCGCGCGACGCTCGCCCAATCACCGCAAACGACTCGTGGCGGGAGAAAACATCTGGGCAAAGAGGTCGCGCCGCTGGCGTCTCGGGTCACCAGCGGCGCGACAGGAAAAGAGTGCCGCACCGATTCACGGCTTCCAAGCAACTTGGCAGAAATGACCACAATGAACTAGACCAGTGGGCAGACCAGTGGACCGATGGCGGCGTTCTCAGCCCGCCACGACCTCCTTGAGGGCCAGGGCGTGCTGGTCGAGATCACGGGCCTGGCCGCGGGGGTTGTGCAAGGCCCAGCGGACCACGCCGCCCTTGTCGACGATGAACGACGAGCGGCGTGCGCCACCCGAGATCTCGTCGAAGGCGCCGTAGGCCGAGGCCACTGCTCCGTGCGGCCAGAAGTCGGACAGCAGCGGGAAGAAGATGCCGTCGCGGTCGGCGAGCGCACGCTGGGCGTAGAGCGGGTCGCAGCTCACCGCGACCAGGGTGGACAGGTCGGTCTCGAAGTCGCCGAGCCGGTCACGGAGACCGGTCAGCTCGCCGGTGCACACGCCGCTGAAGGCGAACGGGTAGAACACCAGCAGCACCGCCTTCTCCCCCGCCCAGCGGGAGAGCGTGACGTCCTGGCCGTGCTGGTCCACGAGCGTGAAGTCGGGCGCTCGGTCCCCGATGGCCAGACTCATGCACTCATGGTGCCAGTGACCCGGCGACGGCTCAGTCGTCGGAGCCCTCGTCGGCCCCGTCGTCGGCCCCGTCGTCGGAGCCGCTGGCGTCGTCGGCAGGCTTGCCGTCCTCGTCGTAGTCCTTGAGGTCCTTCTTGAGCACCTTGCCGGTCGCGTTGCGCGGCAGCTCGTCGAGGAAGATGATCTCGCGCGGCACCTTGTAGCGGGCCAGGTTGTCCTTCACGTGCGCCTTGAGGGTGTCCTCGTCGACGTCGCCGTCCTTGACCACGAACGCGCGGAGCCGCTTGCCGAAGTCCTCGTCGTCGACCCCGATCGCGGCGACGTCGCTCACGTTCTCGTGGCGCGAGAGGCAGTCCTCGACCTCCTTGGGGAAGACGTTCTCGCCGCCGGAGACGATCATCTCGTCGTCGCGGCCGTCGACGAACAGGCGGCCCTCGTCGTCGAAGCGCCCGATGTCGCCACTCGACATCAGGCCGTCGATCATCTCCTTGCCCTCTTCCTCGTCGCCGGTGTAGCCGCCGAAGAGCATCGTGTTGCCGACGAAGATCCGACCGGACTCGCCCTGCTCGACCTCGTTGCCGTCCTCGTCGTAGATCTTCACGACGGTGTTGTACGGCGGCTTGCCGGCCGTGCCGGGCGCGTCGCGCATGTCACGCGGCTGGGCGATCGTGGCCCAGGCGACCTCGGTCGACCCGTAGGTGTTGTAGAGGTTGTCGCCGAACGCGTCCATCCAGTCCGTGGCGAGGTCGCCGGGAAGGGCCGACCCGGAGGCAGCGACGATCTTGAGCTTCGAGAAGTCGCCGGAGCGCTCCTCCTCGGAGAGCTTCATGATCCGCTGCATCATCACCGGGATCACGATCATCGCGTCGCACTCGTGCTCCTGCACCGTGGCGAGGGCGTCGGCGGGGTCGAACTTCCGCTTCAGCACCATCGTGGAGCCCAGCAGCATGGCCATGTTCAGGTGCGCCCAGCCCCAGGTGTGGAACAGCGGCGCGACGATGTAGGTGGTGCCGCCGGTGTGGAACGGCAGCTTCGAGAGCAGTGCGACGGCTCCGTCGAGGCCGGACTCGCCCACGGGGAGCGCCCTTCGGCGTGCCGGTCGTTCCGGAGGTCAGGATGACCGGCTTGGTCTGCTCCTTCGGGACGGGCAGCTTGTCGGTGGAGCCCTTCTCGATCAGCTCCTCGACGGTCGCGTGCTCACGGTCCTCGTCGTCGTGGTCGCCGTCCTTCCAGGCGATGACGCGCTTGAGGTCGGTCCCGGACTTGTCGATCAGCTCGGTGAACTCGTCGTCGTAGAGGATGGCCGCCGGCTTCTCGCGGTCGCACACCTCGCCGAGCTGCTTCGCGGAGAAGGCCGTGTTGAGGTAGAGGATGTCGGCGCCCAGCTTGGACAGCGCCGTGGACGCGTCGACGAAGTAGCGGTGGTTGCGGCAGAGCAGGGCCACGCTCTCGCCCTCCTCGACGCCGAGGTCCTGCAGGCCGTGGGCCAGCCTGGTGGCCCGCTCGTCGAGCTCCTTCCAGGTCAGCTCGCCGATCTCGTCGATCAGTCCGACGTCCTTCGGCGAGCGGATCGCCAGGGCCTCCATGCCACCGGCGAAGCCCATGCCGCGCTCGTAGAGCGCCTTGGCGACCCCGGCCAGGGCCATCGGGTGGTAGGGCCGGATGACCCCGGAGGTGGTCATCACCCGAAGCATCCGGGCATGACGAAGGGTCTGCTTGCCTAGCTCTTGCAACATCCTGCGGGTGCCTCTCCTGGGTGAGTCAGCGGCTCTTGGGAGCGACCAGCTTCGTCGCCGTCCACTCCTTACCCACAGCAACGGTCGTCGTCGTGGAAAGTCCCGCGATCGGGCCCGCTTCGGCGACATCCGCCGGGTCGACGGCGCCAGGACGGCCGACCTTCGGGGTCAGCAACCAGATCGCACCGCCGCCGGTGAGGTCGGTCAGGGAGTCCACGAGAGCGTCCACGAGGTCACCGTCGTCCTCGCGCCACCACAGCAGCACGGCGTCGACCACGTCGCCGTGGTCACCGTCGACCATGTCGGCGTCGATCGTGTTCTCGATCTCCTCGCGAACCGCGTCGTCGACGTCCTCGTCCCACCCGAGCTCCTGCACGACCATGCCGGGCTTGAGGCCCAGACGGTCCCCCAGATGGACGTCCGCGCCCTCTGCGCTCGGGCTCACCGTCTGCCTCCAGATCATCTGCTCGTCGTCTTCCGCGCCGGCGCTGTTCGGCCGACATGTGTGCGTAGTCCACTAGACGGCGCAGGTCAGCGCAACCCGAACGGGCGAAGACCGCCGCTGGTGGACACCCCACCGGACCTCAGTCGGTACATTTCGCGCCGTGCCTCCCGAACCGTCCGACCGGACTCCCGCGCTCGTGATCTTCGACTGCGACGGGGTGCTGGTCGACACCGAGGTGCTCCAGGTGGCGGTCGAGGCCCGGGTGCTCACCGACCTCGGCTGGCCGATGGAACCCGACGAGGTCGTGCGCCGCTGGATGGGTCGCACGGCAGCCACCCAGACCGCCGACATCACCGAGCACCTCGGCGAGGAGGCCGCACGAGACCACGACGAACGCACGCACCGGGAGATCCACGAGCTCTTCGAGAAGGAGCTGGTCGAGGTCGAGGGGGTCAGCGCCCTCCTGGACGTGCTCGACCAGGCCGGGGTGCCGACGTGCGTCGCGTCGAGCGGCTCGCACGAGCGGATGCAGCGCACGCTCGGGATCACCGGGCTGCTGGACCGGTTCGAGGGGCGGATCTTCAGCGCGCTCGAGGTCGAGCACGGCAAGCCCGCTCCCGGACCTCTTCCTGCACGCGGCCACCCGGATGGGCGCCTCGCCCGAGCGGTGCGTGGTCCTCGAGGACAGCGCGTACGGCGTGCAGGCGGGTGTGGCCGCCGGCATGCGCGTGCTCGGCTACGGCAGTGGCCTGGCCGAGCCCGACTCGCTCCGCGACGCCGGTGCGGAGGTGTTCGACCGCATGTCCGGCGTACCCGCGCTGATCGGACTGGCCTGAGGCCGAGCGGACCTACCGATCGGTAAATTCCGCGTGCTTCCCGGAAGTGACACGATGAACGGGTGAGCGACGACGAGACCACCCCGAAGCCCGCGGCGATCCCGCGCGCCTCGGTGATCCACGAGGGCCTGCCCACCCAGCTGCCCGACATCGACCCCGAAGAGACCGACGACTGGCTGGCGTCCTTCGACGCGCTGGTCGGCGACCGCGGCCGTGACCGCGCGCGGTACGTGATGCTGCGGCTGCTCGAACGCGCCCGGGAGAAGTCGGTCGGCGTGCCGGCGCTGCGCAGCACCGACTACATCAACACGATCACGCCGGACCGGGAGCCGTGGTTCCCCGGCGACGAGGAGGTCGAGCGCCGGATCCGCGCGTTCATCCGCTGGAACGCCGCCGTGATGGTCTCCGACGCCAACCGCCCCGGTCTCGAGGTCGGCGGCCACATCGCCACCTACCAGTCCTCGGCCTCGCTCTACGAGGTCGGCTTCAACCACTTCTTCAAGGGCAAGGACGCCCCCGGCGGCGGCGACCAGGTCTACATCCAGGGTCACGGCTCCCCCGGCATCTACGCCCGCGCCTACCTCGAGGGCCGGCTGACCGAGCAGCAGCTGATGCGCTTCCGCCAGGAGGTCCAGCACGGCGTCGGCAAGGGCCTGCCGTCGTACCCCCACCCCCGGCTGATGCCGGAGTTCTGGGAGTTCCCCACCGTCTCGATGGGGCTGACCGGCATCAACTCGATCTACCAGGCGCGGTTCAACCGCTACCTGCAGAACCGCGGGATCAAGGACACCTCCCAGCAGCACGTGTGGGCCTTCCTCGGCGACGGCGAGATGGCCGAGCCCGAGTCGCTGGGCGCCATCGGCGTGGCCGCGCGCGAGGAGCTCGACAACCTCACCTGGGTGATCAACTGCAACCTGCAGCAGCTCGACGGCCCGGTGCGCGGCAACGGCAAGATCATCCAGGAGCTGGAGTCGCAGTTCCGCGGCGCCGGCTGGAACGTGATCAAGGTGATCTGGGGCCGCGAGTGGGACGAGCTGCTCGCCCGCGACGTCGACGGCGTGCTGGTCAACCAGATGAACAGCACCCCCGACGGCGCCTTCCAGACGTTCTCCGTCGAGGACGGTGCCTACAACCGCGAGCACTTCTTCGGCGCCGACCCGCGGCTGCGCAAGATGGTCGAGCACATGAGCGACCGCCAGATCGAGAAGCTGCCGCGCGGTGGCCACGACTACCGCAAGGTGTACGCCGCCTTCGACGCCGCCTCGAAGCACGCCGGCCAGCCGACGGTGATCCTCGCCCACACCATCAAGGGCTGGACGATCGAGGCGCTGGAGGGACGCAACGCGACCCACCAGATGAAGAAGCTGAAGAAGGACGACCTCAAGAAGTTCCGCGACCGGCTCTACCTGCCGATGAGCGACCGCGACATCGACGAGGCCTACGACGCCAACGGTGCCGCGCCGTTCTTCCACCCGGGCAAGGACTCCCCCGAGATCGAGTACATGATGCAGCGCCGCAAGCAGCTCGGCGGCTCCCTGCCCAAGCGGGTGGTGCGCGCCAAGCCGCTGAAGGTCCCCGGCGACGAGATGTACGCCGAGCTGAAGGAAGGCTCCGGCAAGAACAAGATCGCCACGACCATGGCCGTCGTACGACTGCTGCGCGACTGGATGAAGGACAAGGAGATCGGTCAGCGCATCGTGCCGATCGCCCCCGACGAGTACCGCACCTTCGGGATGGACTCGATGTTCCCGAGCGCCAAGGTCTACAACCCGCACGGGCAGACCTACGAGTCCGTCGACCGCAAGCTGCTGCTGAAGTGGCGCGAGGACGAGAAGGGCCAGCTGCTCCACGAGGGCATCTCCGAGGCGGGCGCGATGGCTTCGGCGATCGCCGCCGGGTCGGCGTACTCCACGCACGGCGAGGCGATGATCCCGTTCTACATCTTCTACTCGATGTTCGGGTTCCAGCGCACGGGCGACTCGATCTGGGCGATGGCCGACCAGCTCGCGCGCGGCTTCCTGATCGGCGCCACCGCGGGGCGTACGACGCTCACCGGCGAGGGCCTGCAGCACGCCGACGGCCACTCGCCGCTGCTGGCGGTGACCAACCCGGCCGTCGTGCACTACGACCCCGCGCACGCCCACGAGGTCGCGCACATCATGCAGGACGGGCTGCGGCGGATGTACACCGTCACCGACGACCACCCGATGGGTGAGGACGTCATCTACTACATCACCGTCTACAACGAGCCGATGGCGCAGCCCAAGGAGCCCGAGGGCATCGACGTCGCCGCGACTGCTGAAGGGGATCTACCACTTCGCCGACGCACCCGAGGTCGAGGCCAACGGCGACGCCCCCCGCGCGCAGCTGCTCGCGTCGGGCGTCGGCTTCCCGTGGATCCAGAAGGCACAGAAGCTCCTGGCCGACGACTGGGGCGTCGCCGCCGACCTCTGGTCGGTGACCTCGTGGAACGAGCTGGCCCGCGACGCCGTCGCCGCGGACAAGTGGTCCCTGAACCACCCCGGCGAGGAGGCCAAGATCCCGTTCATCACCTCCACGATGGAGGACACCGCCGGGCCGATCGTGGCGGTGAGCGACTACATGCGCGCCGTACCGATGCAGATCGCGCACTGGGTCCCCGGCGACTACCACGTGCTCGGCACCGACGGCTTCGGCTTCGCCGACACCCGGCCGGCCGCACGGCGGTTCTTCCAGGTCGACGCCGAGAGCGTGGTCGTGGAGACGCTTCGTGCGCTCGCCCAGCGCGGCGAGGTCAAGCCCGAGGTCGTCACGGAGGCCTTCGAGAAGTACCGGATCGACGACCCGACCGCCGTGGCCGACGTCAAGCAGGAAGGCGGCGACGCATAGTGCCTGATCCCTGGGCCCGCGCGATCCGCCGCGGCATCATCCCGATCGCGCTCGGCCTCGTCTGCTGGATCGCCTCGGTCCCGGCGATCGAGGACCTCGACACGCTGCTGAAGTGGCTCGGCCTGATCTTCGTGCTCCTGGGCCTGGTGATCGTCGTCGCCAGCGGGCGCAGGTTCGCGGCCGACGCCCGGCGCGTGCCGGTCGTCGACGAGTCTCGCTGGGGCTAGGCGCCTCGCCCGCGCAGGCTGGCCACCGGCGCGAGGGGGCGTTCGCCCGCCTGGGCACGGTTGACCGGCTCGCTCGGCCCGTTGCGCAGGAGCGAGCGCCAGCGTCCCCGGTGGTACGACGCCGGCTGGGTCGCCCGGACGAAGGTGTTCACGATCTTCACGAAGCGCTCGGGGTGGTCCTTGTGCGGGAAGTGGCCGGCGTTCGGGAGGATCTCGACGACGGCACCGGGAGCGATGCGCGCGGCATTCTCGGCGTGCTTGACCGGGATGACGATGTCGTCGGCGCCCCACACCACCAGCATCGGCATCGCCGTGGTCAGGTAGGCCCGGTCGACCATGGTGACGATCTGGCCGCGCAGGTCGACGACCGAGCGCACGACGTGGCGGATGGCGGCGCGGGCACGTGGGTCGCGGAACGACGAGTAGATGTCGGCGACCTCGGACAGGTCGTGGACGCCGGGCACCTTCGAGCGTGACAGCGCACGGAGGCCGGCCATCCCGGCCTGCCGGACGCCGGGAAGCGTCGCGATCCCCATGGCGGTGTGGAAGCCGGGCAGGGTGATCGCGCGGATCACCGGGCTGACCTCCGGGCCGAGGCCGCCGGGGGCGACCAGGATCATCCGCTCGGTGCGCTCGGGGAACTGGTAGGCGAACTGCATCGCCACCCCGCCGCCGAAGCTGTGCCCGACCACGGTGACCTTGTCGATCCCGAGCACCGTCAGCAGGTCGCGCATCCCGTTGGCGTAGCCGCCGACCGAGTAGTCGGCGCGCGGCTTCGCGCTGGCGCCGTGCCCCAGCAGGTCGGGGGCGATCACGGTGTAGTGGCGGGCGAGGTCGCGGATGACGGGGGTCCAGGTGGTGTGGTCGCAGCCCAGGCCGTGCAGGAGCAGCAGCGCCGGCCCCTCGCCGACCTTCACGAAGGCCCTGTCGTGGCCGTGGATCGTGAGGTGCTGCAGCTCGAGAGCGGTTTCGCTGGCGACAACCATGCAGACTCCTCGACGGAGGGCGGTGCCACGCCGCTGTCGACGCAACAGGACGTGAGTCAACCAGAACTAGTTGCAATTGTGACCATCTGGCCGCGGTTTTCTCAACCAGGACTACGCTTTCGCCATGGCGCACGAGACGGACGTCACTCGTCCGAGGTCAGTCCCGAGGTGCTCCAGGGGCTGGCACAGGTGGTCGGGATGGTGACCGGGGCCTCCGTGGAGGACGTGCAGCCCGATCGGCTGTTCGTCGACGAGCTCGGCGTCGACTCGCTGGCCATGGTGGAGATCCTCGAAGGCACCGCCCAGCACTTCGCCGTACGCATCGACGACGAGGACGCGAAGGACTTCGTCCGGGTCCGCGACCTCACCGACTACGTCGCCGGCCGTCTCTGACCCGCTGACCGGTCAGACGACCTGGTGCAGCCAGCGCACGGCGACGCCGTCGCCGGCGTGCCGGAAGGTCTCCAGCTCGTCGTCCCAGGGCTTGCCGAGCAGCTTGTCCACCTCGAGCTCGAGAGTGGTCTCGCCGAGGGCGGCCTTGACGACCGCGGCCTTGAGCCGGTCCTCGGGGATCATGATGTCGCCGTGCAGGCCGGTGACGGCGTGGAAGACGCCGAGGTCCGGGGTGGCGGAGAAGCGGGCGCCCTCGGTGCCGGTGGTGGACTCCTCGGTCACCTCGAACCGGAGGTGGTTCCAGCCGCGCAGGGCGGAGGTGAGCGCGGCGGCGGTGCCGACGTCGGCGCTCCAGGAGTACTCCGTGCGGTAGCTCCCCGGCTGCGCCGGCTGCGGCGTCCACTCGACCTGCGGGGCCATGCCGAGGACGCCGCCGAGCGCCCACTCGATGTGCGGGCACAGCGCAGAGGGCGCGGAGTGCACGTAGAGCACGCCGCGCGTGGTGGAACGAGTCGATGCAGTCACGGGGACCTCCTCCAGCTCCGGCGTCGAGATACGCCTTCCCCAGCGGTCTCGTGCAGATCGGGAGTGACCTGTGACTACGTGTGTGAACTTGTGCGCCCATTGTGGCCCACGGGGGCAGCAGAACGCCAACGAACCGCGAGGAATCCTCCCCCGGCGTGTCGCCAATGTGCCCTATGTGGCCTTTGAGCCTGACGTGGTCCGTCGTGGACCGAGCTCCATCAGCTCGGTGAGCACCTCCGTCGCGACGCCGAGGCCGCCGAGGTGCGACTCCCCCGGGATCGTGGTGAACGTCGCCTGGGGCAGTCGCTCGGCCATGTGCTCGCCGTGGGCGTGCGGGATGATGTGGTCGCCGTCGCCGTGCCACCAGTGCACCGGCACCGCGACGTCCGCCGCCGTGAAGCCCCAGTCGCGGGTGAACAGGATGATGTCGGCGAGCACCGCGCCGAAGTGGAACCGCGACCCGTTCAGCAGGTCGTCGAGGAACATCGCCCGGAACTCGGGTCGCGCCAGCAGCTCCTTGTCGCCGCGCGGCTGCACGGCGGCGTACCCGTCCAGGATCGGGCCGGCGAGCGGACGGACCAGGCGGATCACCTGCGCCAGCACGATCCCGAGCGGCACCCGCGCGATCGACAGCACCGGTGCGGCGTACGGCGCCAGGGAGACGAGTCCCCCGGAGATCGCGTCGGGTCCGTGGGTCGGTGCGACGCCGCCGAGCACGCCGACGCCGTAGACCCGGTCCGGGAGTGCGGCGCCTGCGGCGAGCGCGTAGGGGCCCCCGCCGGAGAGCCCGATCACCCGGAAGGAGTCGATGTCGAGCACGTCGCACAGCTCGACGAGGTCGCCCGTCCAGTCGAGGATGTCGCGGTAGAGGTAGGGGGTCGAGGAGCCGATGCCCGGGCGGTCGATGCCGATGATCCGCAGGTCGTGCTCCTCGGCGAACCGGCGCGCCTCCACCGGCACCTGGCGTCGCGCCCCGGGGGTGCCGTGCATCCAGATGATCGCGCTGCCTCGCGGGCACCCCGAACTCGGCGAAGGAGAGCCGGCGGCCGCCGCGGACGGCGACTGGAGCCCTCGAGTCGTGGGCGGTCGACGTCGCTCATGTCGCGGATTGTGGCAGAAGCGCGGACTGGCCCCGGAGGTCAGGCACTGTGTGGCAGGCGGACCGCGGCCGGGTCCACCACGATCCTGGGGTCGCGCACGGCACCGAACAGCTGGCCGTCCTCGGACCCGGCCGGCCCCTTCGACGATCGTGGCCACCAGGCAGGTGATGTTGTCGTGCCCGCCGGCGTGCAGCGCGGCGTCGACCAGCAGGCCCACGGCGACGTCGTCCGGGTGCCGCGCCAGGACCCCCTCGATGCGGCGCTCGCTGACCAGGTCGGTCAGCCCGTCGCTGGCCAGGAGCACCCGGTCGCCGGCTCGCAGGTCGATGCTCCGGACGTCGCCGACCTCGTCCTGGTTCTCCTTGTCGCCGCCACCGAGGCTGCGCAGGACCATGTGGCGCCAGGGATGGCGAGGGACGTCCTCGGCGTGCAGCGTGCCCTCGTCGACGAGGCGCTGGACGACGGTGTGGTCGGTCGTCACCCGGTCGAGCGAGCCGTCGCGGAAGACGTAGCCGCGCGAGTCGCCGACGTGGCCGATCGCGAACGTCTCGCCGTCGGTGACCACCGCGGTCAACGTGGTCGCCATGCCGGTGCGGGTCTGGTCCTGACGGACGCCCAGTCGCAGCTGTTCGCGGGCGAGTCGCAGCGAGTCGGCGAGCACCTCGACCGGCGCGGCTCCCGGGCCGACCCAGCACGCTCGCCGAGACGACGTACGCCGCGGTGGCCGAGGCGACCTCTCCCGCAGCCGCTCCCCCGACGCCGTCGGCGACGAGCATGCACGAGGGGTTCAGGAACGCGGAGTCCTCGTTGTGGCCGCGCACCCGCCCGACGTCACTGATCCCGACACCGGAAATCCGGAGCACCGCGCACACCTCCTCGTCTCCTCCAACGCTTCTCGAGTCTCTCACCGTTCCCCGGCCCGTCGTCGGTGTTGCGGACGTTCCGCCACAATGGGCGCCATGGAGTGGCTGCTGCTCGCGATCTCCGTGGGCCTGGTCCTCGCCTGCGGTGTCTTCGGCGCGGCGGAGTACTCCTTCGTGGCGGTCGACCGCGCGGCCGTCGAGCGGGCGGCCAACGCGGGTGACCGGCAGGCCCAGGGCGTCCGGACGGCGCTGCGCAGCCTGTCCACGCAGCTCTCCGGAGCGCAGGTGGGCGTGACCGTGACCAACCTGGCGATCGGCTTCCTGGCCGAGCCGGCCATCGCGACCCTGCTCGAGACGCCGTTGAAGGCGATCGGCGTCCCCGACGGGGCCGTCCCCGGGGTCTCGGTGGCGGTGGGCCTGGTGATCGCCACCTTCGTGACGATGATCTTCGGCGAGCTGGTGCCCAAGAAGATGGCCATCGCGGTGCCGCTGCCGATCGCCCGGCGTACGCAGGGCTTCATCCGGGGCTTCACCACCCTGAACACCTACCCGATCAAGCTGCTGAACGGCTCGGCGAACGCCGTCGTGCGGGCCGTCGGGGTCGAGCCGCAGGAGGAGCTGCGCTCCGCACGTGCCTCCGACGAGCTGGCGTCGCTCGCGACCCGCTCGGCCAGCGAGGGCACCCTGGACTCCGAGACCGCGCACCTGGTCGAGCGCTCGGTGGCCTTCGGCCCGCGCACCGCGGGCGAGATCATGACGCCGCGGGTGCAGATGGCCTGCGTCGACGCGACCGACCCGGTCAGCGAGGTCATCGAGCTCTCCGGTGCCACCGGCTTCTCGAAGTTCCCCGTCGTCAAGGGCTCGTCGGACAACGTGGTCGGCTCGGTGCACGTCAAGCAGGCCGTGGCCGTGCCCCGGTCCGAGCGGCACGAGACCCTGGTCCGCGAGGTGATGGTCGAGGCGACCGTGGTCCCGGAGTCGCTCCGGCTCGACCCGCTGCTCTCGCTGCTGCGCGGCGAGGGGTTCCAGATGGCGATCGTCTCCGACGAGTACGGCGGCACGGCCGGCGTGG
Organism: uncultured Actinomycetota bacterium; assembly: GCA_963794725.1. GTDB lineage: Bacteria > Actinomycetota > Actinomycetes > Propionibacteriales > Nocardioidaceae > Marmoricola. The sequence continues at coordinate 46,215 of CAWCFR010000017.1, read as the reverse complement.
TCACCCTCGAGGACGTCGTCGAGGAGATCGTCGGTGACATCGCCGACGAGCACGACCGGCACGGCTCCCGCCTGCGGCAACGGCCCGACGGCTCCTGGATCGTCTCCGGGCTGCTGCGTCCCGACGAGGTCGCCGACGCCACCGGCCTGGTGCTCCCCGAGGACGAGGACTACGACACGGTGGCGGGCCTCCTGGTGCGCGAGCTGGGCCGGATCCCCACTCGCGGCGACCAGGTGGTGGTGCCCCTGCCGCTCGTGATCCCGGAGGACGACGACGAGGAGCCGGTGCAGGAGCACGTGCTCATGCGCGTGGAGCGGATGGACGGCCTCCGGGTCGACCGGATCTCGCTGCGCAAGCTGGAGGACGCCTCGTGAGCACGACTGGCGCGCTGTGGCTCGGGCTGGTCCTCCTGCTCGGCAACGCCTACTTCGTCTGCGCGGAGTTCGCGCTGGTCTCGGCCCGTCGTACCAAGGTCGAGCCGAAGGCCGCCGCGGGCTCCCGCGTGGCGCGTACGACGCTGCGCGCGATGGAGCAGCTCTCGCTGATGATCGCCGCGGCCCAGTTCGGGATCACCGTGTGCTCGCTGGGCCTCGGCGCCGTCGCCGAGCCCGCCGTGGCACACCTGATCGAGCCGGTCGCCGAGCTGGTCCACCTGCCCGACTCGTGGCTGCACCCCCTGTCGTTCGCGGTCGCGCTGGCCCTCGTGGTCTACCTGCACGTCGTGCTCGGCGAGATGGTGCCCAAGAACCTCGCGCTGGCCGGCCCGGAGCGCGCGGCGATGGTCCTCGGGCCGCCGATGTACGCGATGGTCACCGTGCTGAAGCCGATCGTCCGGGGACTCGACGCGGTCGCCAACGGCGTCGTGCGACTGCTGCGGATCGAGCCGCGCACCGAAGTCACCTCGACCTTCACCCTCGAGGAGGTGGAGGCGATGGTCGACGAGTCGCGCGACGAGGGCATGCTCGACCAGAGCGAGTACGAACGCCTCTCCGGCGCCCTGGGCTTCACCTCGCGGACCGTGGCCGAGGTGCTGCTGCCGCTGGACCGGGTCGAGACGGTCGACCGGGGTGCGCGGGCCCGGGACGTGGAGAAGCGGTGCGCGGAGACCGGCTACTCGCGGTTCCCGATCGTCGGCGCCGACGGGTCGCTGACCGGCTACCTGCACATCAAGGACGTGCTGCGGGCCGACCCGCACGGTCGCGCCCGGGTCGTCGAGGACAAGTGGGTCCGGCCGCTGGCGAGCGTCCGGGTCACCGACACGCTGGTCAAGGCGCTGCAGATCCTGCAGGCCCAGGGCGCCCACATGGCGCGCGTGGTCGACGACGAGGGCGTCCTGCTCGGCGTGGCCACCCTCGAGGACGTCATCGAGGAGCTGGTCGGCGAGATCCGCGACGCCGCGCACGCCGACGGCCACTGAGCGCGCCGGCGTACCCGCATGTAACGCGGTGTTATGGACGGTTCACACGCGGTGTATCACTTGTTCAGCGTCGATAACTCCGCGTTACATGAGGCTTTGGCCGCCTGCACCCGGTCGCGGTCGCCGGCGAGGAACAGGTACTCGACGTTGCGGAGTCGCTTGACCTCGCCGACCTTCGCGCCGGTGGGGCCGTGGATGCCGATCTGCGCGCCGACGTACCGCTTGGCGTCGAAGGCCAGCACCTCGACGCACTCGCGTCCGGTCTCGCGCAGCGCGTGCACCATCGCGTCGGCGCTGATCCACGACTCGTCGTTGTAGGAGACGACCAGCAGGTCGGCGCGAGCGCGACCCACCAGGTCCGCCATGGCCGACGGCATCGCCTGCTTGCTGTTGAACACGCTGCGGGTGGTGGCGTCGTCCCGCGCGTCGACGCGTTTGCAGGCCACGCCGTAGTGCTCCGGCTCGTCCCAGCGCACCAAGGTCTCCCACACGTGGTAGTTGGTGAAGTAGCGGTGCTGGTTGTACGGCGGGTCGAGGTACATCAGGTCGACGGGCGCGAGATGGTCCACGGTCTGCAGCGCGTCGCCACGCACCGTGCGACCCGGGCCGGGCAGGAGCTCGGGCACCCGCAGCTCCAGGGGCTGGTGCGAGCGCGCCGCCCACTGCTTGAGGTAGGCCATCTGCAGACCGGTCGTCGAGTCGACCCGGTCGGCGGCGAGCATCAGCGCCGTCAGCAGGATCGGGCGCAGGGGGCCGTCGGGGTGCGAGCGGTCGATCTCGTCGCGGATGGCGTCGATCCGCTCCCCGTTGTGCGGCTGGAAGTAACGCGCCTGCTCGCAGAACGTCCTCGTGAAGTACCCACGCCTTCCCGGCAGCCGGTCGAGCCGCGCCAGCTCGTCGACCAGCGCGTCCCGGTCGACGAGGTCGGCATCGGTGGCGACGTAGCAGTCGCTGAGCACCTCGCTGTACGTCGCCAGGTCGGTCGCGGTCACGTGGACCCCGCGACGCTTGAACTCCTGGGCCACGCGGGTGGTGCCGGTGAACAGGTCCACCGCCGTCTGCGCCTGCACCGCGGCCGCGATCTCCCCCAGCACGGGCACGAGCAGGCGCTTCGAGCCGAGGTACTTGATCACGGATCGACTCTAGGTGCGGCTCGGCGTGGGTGTGGTGGGCGACTCGCTGGGGTACAACAGCACCGGAGAGACAGGAGAACTCATGCGTGGACTGATCGCCCTGGTCGTGATCGTGTGGCTGGTCATCGGAGCCGTGGCCGCCTACCAGCGTGGCTACTTCGGCAACGACCGCGACGTCAGCTGCAAGACGGTCGGCGACACCGCCCTGACCATCGTCGCCGGGCCGCTGAACTACTTCGGGGTCAACCCGAAGATCACCTGCTCGACGCCCCAACCGTCGAACTAGCCGTCGAGCCTGGCCTCACAGCTCCCCGCGGGGCTCCTGCGCGAGCGCGACGAGGTCGGCGACCGAGTCGACCACGAGGGTCGGCCGGTAGGGGAAGGTGTCGACCTGGTCCGGCCGGGTCGACCCGGTGGTGACCAGGACCGTGCGGATGCCGGCCTCCAGGCCGCTGATGATGTCGGTGTCCATCCGGTCACCGACCATCACCGTGGTCTCCGAGTGCGCCTCCAGCGCGTTGAGCGCGCTGCGCATCATCAACGGGTTCGGCTTGCCGATGAAGTACGGCGAGCGGCCCGTCGCCGTGCTGATCAGCGCCGCGACCGACCCGGTCGCCGGCAGCGTGCCCGCGTGGCTCGGCCCGCTGGCATCCGGGTTGGTCGCGATGAACCGCGCACCGCCCTCGATCAGCCGGATGGCCCGGGTGATCGCCTCGAAGGAGTAGGTCCGCGTCTCGCCGAGCACGACGTAGTCGGGATTGCGGTCGGTCATCACGTAGCCGATGTCGTGCAGAGCCGTGGTGAGCCCGGCCTCGCCGACGACGTACGCACTCCCCCGCGGCCGCTGGTCGTGCAGGAACCGCGCGGTGGCCAGCGCCGACGTCCAGATCGACTCCTCGGGCACGTCGATGCCGCTCGCCAGCAGCCGGGCGCGCAGGTCGCGCGGCGTGAAGATCGAGTTGTTCGTGAGCACCAGGAACTTCTTGTGCGAGGCCTTCAGCGCCTCGATGAACTCGGTGGCCCCGTCGATCGGGTCCTCCTCGTGCACGAGCACGCCGTCCATGTCGGTCAGCCACGTCTCGATCGGGCGGGTGTCCATGAGGACCATGCTTCCACGACCGCTCGGCCGCCTGAGCAGTGCGCGCCCGGCGCAGCTCGATGACGCCGACGGTGAACAGCCCGACGTAGAGCAGGTAGTCGGGAAGCAACGACACGGCGCCTTGCAACCCGGCCGCACCCAGGAACGGCACCACGAGGAACAACACGCCCACCCAGCGCGGCAGGACGCGGGTGCGCAGCACGGCGATGCCCAGGCAGACCATGCCCACGAGCAGCACCAAGAGCGCCGGGATCTCGTAGGCCGCCAGCCCCGGGAGGTCCTCGGCCGGGATTCCTCCGTGGGTGGCCTGGTAGGGCTTCACGAACGCTTCGACGGTGCCTTCGCCGATGTTGAGGATCGCGAGCGGGACCAGCACGCCGGCGTACCCCATGCGCGTGAGCACCGGGGCACCACCTTGCTGGGCGTGCACGATCGACGGCAGACCGAGCAGGACGACGACGTTGCCCAGGAGCGCGATCGTGTACAGGGCGGTCCACGATGAGCCGGTGAACCGCTCGTCGCCGCCACCGTTCAAGGCGAACGCCGAGGCATAGCCGGCTGTGGCGACAACGCTGCCGACCACGAGGGCCCAGGCGGTGAGTCGGGCGTTGGTGTTCATCTGGCGGTCCCTTCTGCTGAGTGACGACACCACCAGCGTCGAGCGCCCGGCCGGGTGCCGTCGTCGTGCCGAGGGATCGAACAGGTCCACCGAACGTCGTGCTCGGCTGTCATACCTCTGGACGATGCGGCGCCGGTGTCGTCCGCGTTACCGTCACGGCGTGGCGGGGCTGGCTCTGGTCGGACGAACCGACGACGTCGACAACTCGCCGCGGCTGCCCGACGTGGTCTTCGCGGTCGCGCTCGCGATCGCTGCCCAGCTCGACCTGAAGCTCGACCTCGACAACTCCACGCACTACGGCTCGGACTTCGCCACGTCCGTGGTGGTCACCGTCTCGACCCTCGCGCTCGCCTGGCGACGCCGCCGGCCGTTCGCGACGCTGTGCGTGGTGGCAGGCACCATCGCCGTCCCGCAGCTGTTCGGGACACTGACCTTCACCTTGTGGGGACACTTCGTACCTCTGCTGGTGGCGGCCTACTCGGCCGCACGCTGGTGCGGTGGGCGGCTGGCCTTGTTCTCCGCTGTGCTCGTCGCCGCCACGATCGCCGTGGTGCTGCTGGGCGTCCCGGCCGCCCGGTCGGCGGGCAACGTCCCGTTCGCGATCGTTCCCACCGCTGCGCTGATGATCGCCGGCCGAGTGCTGCGGCGTCGGGACCAGCGTGCCTTCGAGCTCGCCCGGCGAGCCCGCCGCCTTGAGACGGACCGCGCGGCCGAGGTGGCGGCCGCCCTGGCTGAGGAGCGCGCTCGCATCGCCCGCGAGCTCCATGACGTGGTCGCCCACTGCGTCAGCGTGATGGTCGTGCAGGCCGGCGTCTCCGAGGCATGGCTGGAACGCTCGCCCGAGCGTGCCCGCGAGCCCTTGCGCGAGGTGCAGAAGACCGGACAGCAAGCCATCTCGGAGCTGACCCGGATGCTAGGGCTGCTCCGCGGCGTGGCCGACGACTCGACGTACCGGCTCACGCCGCAGCCCGGCGCCGACCAGGTGTCTGAGCTGGCCGACCGCCTCACCGCCTCGGGACTGGACGTCCAACTGGCGTCGACTGGAGATCCCCGGGCCCTGCCACCAGGAGTCGACCTCACGGTCTTCCGCGTCGTGCAGGAGGCACTCACCAACACGCTCAAGCACGCAGGTCCCGGCGCGAAGGCGCGCGTCGAGCTGCGTTACCTGCCGAGCGCCATCCAGATCGAGGTCACCGACGACGCGGACACCCCCGTGGCTTCCGCGGGCACGGGCCACGGCCTGATCGGGATGGCCGAGCGGGTGTCGGTCTTCGGCGGGTGCCTCGAGACCGGGGCCAACCCCGGTGGCGGGTTCCGCGTCTTCGTCGAGCTGCCTGCGGAACCCACGTGATCCGCGTCCTCGTGGCCGATGACCAGGCACTCGTCCGGGGCGGTTTCCGATCGATCCTGGAGACCCAGCCGGACATCGACGTGGTCGGGGAGGCCCAGGACGGGCAGGAGGCCGTGGAGCTGACGGCAACCAACGCGCCGGACGTCGTCCTGATGGACATCCGGATGCCACGGCTCGACGGGATCGCAGCGACGTCCAAGATCCTGGCAACCCCTTCACCTCCGAAGGTGCTGATCCTCACGACGTTCGACGTCGACGACTACGTGTACCAGTCGCTCCGCGAAAACCACCCGTCGTGGGTGGTTCGCATCCCGGCGGCACGACGCAGCATGGAGGCACGTACGTCGAAAGGGTTCCGCCATGACCACCTCCTTCCGCCCGGAGACCGGGCTCGTCGCCGAGCAGCTCCTTCGCCTGCGAGAAGTCGTCGCCGAGTCCGACAGCATCGAGCTGAAGCTGACGGTGCCGGAGCGTGCCTACCGATCCGCGGCCGACGCACTGGGCATCGACATGCTCGAGGCCCAGATCCGTCAGGTCTTCTTCTTCGACACCCCCGAGCTCACCCTGAACGAGGCCGGTGTGGTCCTCCGCGCCCGTCGCATCCAGGGGCGCGACAACGACTCCGTGGTCAAGCTGCGGCCGGTCGTGCCTTCCGAGCTGCCCAAGAAGCTGCGCGCCTCGAAGAACTTCGGGGTCGAGGTGGACGTGATGCCCGGTGGGTTCGTCTGCTCGGGATCGCTGAAGAACACCCTCCCCCCGACCGCCGTCCGCCCGGAGGTGGCGGGCAAGCGGCCCCTGAGCAAGCTGTTCTCGAAGGAGCAGCGGGCGTTCTTCGCCGAGCACGCCCCCGAGGGCCTGTCCATCGACGACCTGTCGGTGCTCGGGCCCACGTTCGTGCTCAAGCTGAAGGTGCGATCGGCGATGTTCTCGCGCCGGATCGTGGTCGAGGTGTGGCTGTACCCCGACGGCTCCCGGGTCGCCGAGCTGTCCACGAAGTGCCTGCCCGGAGAAGGGTTCGCCGTCGCCGCCGAGCTGCTCGCCTTCCTCGAGGCCAAGGGCATCGAGGTGACGCCCGAGGCCCAGACCAAGACCAAGACCGCGCTCGCGTTCTACGCCAAGGAGCTCCAGGCCCAGGGCGGATGACGCGGTCAGAGCCAGCGACGGACGCGGCCGGTGTAGGCGGCGTACGCCGGCCCGAACTTCGCTGACAGGTACTGCTCCTCGGGCACCACGGCGCCCCACCGGAGCAGCGCCCACTCCACGGGAAGGGCCACCAGCGCCCACAGCGAGCCCGCCAGCAGGGCGACGCCCGCCGACCCGACGAGCAGGCCGACGTACAGCGGGTTGCGCGACCTGGCGAAGGGCCCGTGGTCGATCACGGTCGTGCTCGCACCGCCGGGCAGCAGCGCGGTCCGGTGCCGCGCGATCGTGACGAGCGCCCACCCGTTCCACACCGCGAAGGCAACGACGAGCAGCCATCCCAACCCGGTCGTCACCGCCGAGACGTCCAGGGGATCGCCCCACCACGACGAGACGAGGAGACCGACCACCAACGGACCGCCCACCGACACGGGCGGCCACAACCGGAACGCCGGACCGTGGTCGGACTCCACGGCCCATGGGTAACACACGAGGGTCGTGGGGCGGGCGGGACTTGAACCCGCGCATGGACGATTATGAGTCGTCTGCTCTAACCAACTGAGCTACCGCCCCTCGGCTGGCGACCCTATCGAGCGGCGGCGGTGCTTCGTCAGAACGTCCCCGGCACCGGGCCCTCGAAGGGAAGCACGACGGTGCACGGGACCGGGCGGGGGTGGGCCGGGTCGAGGGCGTTGAGCACGTAGCCCGCCGCGACCGGGTCCGAGGCGATCTCGAAGTGCTCGGTGTAGTCGGTGGAGCAGTGGTCCTGCACGGTGATGTTGGTCATCCCCGGCTCGATGCCACTGGTGTACGGCGAGACCAGCTCGTCGTGCGTGGTGACGATGTTGGTGTAGGTCACGCCCTTCACCTTCACTCCCCCGGCCCGCATCTTGTTCATGAAGTCCGAGCCGGTCGACATCTGGGTGCACGCGGGGCAGCCGGGGGCGGCGTACGACTGGCCGATAGCCCTTCTGGGCCGCCGCGAGCTGCTGCGGCTCGCCGAGGCTGGTGCCGTGCCACAGCGGAGCCAGCGAGATGTAGGAGTGCACGTACGGCGCACCGCCGAGGAACTTCAGCCAGTAGTCCGGCATCAGGGTGCCCTGGGAGTGACCGACGAGGTCGACCTGCTTCGCGCCGGTGGCGGCCCGGACCTTGGCCACGAACGCCTTCATCTGACCCGCGCTCTTCACGATGTCGTCGAGCCCGCCGAACTGGTCGGCCCCGGGCGGCGTACCCGCGGGGACGCCGTAGGTGAAGGCGAAGACGCAGTACCCGTTGTTGGCGAGCAACGGCGCGTAGGTCTGCCAGTTGGTGTTCTTGTTGCCGAACGTGCCGTGCACGAGCACCACCGGGCGCGGGTGCTTCGCCGTGGGACGGCACTTCCAGTTGTTGGCGCCGGGCGGGTCGGCGTTCGTCTGGGCACCGGCGGTGACCGCGCTGCTCAGGAAGTTGTAGCTCACCGGGTACTGCGTGGCGGCATCAGCCCGGGTCGGCGAACACCCCCGTCACGGCGAGGAACAGGGCAAGCAGGGCGATGAGCGGTCGGCGCACGGGTCCTCCTGGATCGGCGTGTGTCGGTCGATCAACGAGCCCGGGCCGGAAAAGGAACGCGTTCTAGTTCGCTTCCGGGCCTTGGACTACGTGGGTGGCGCGTGCCTACGCTGCTGGGATGACGGTCAAGCTCGTGGTCCTGTACGCCCAGCCCGAGGACGCCGAGGCGTTCGACGAGCACTACCTCGGCGTGCACGGCCCGCTCGTGGAGAAGGTGCCGGGCCTGCAACGGTTCGAGGGAGCCAGGTTCGGCGCAGCCGCGGACGGCGGCGAGGTGACGTACCACCGCATCGCCGAGCTCTGGTTCGAGGACCAGGAGGCACTGCAGGCGGGACTGGGCAGCGAGGAGGGCAAGGCGACCGCGCAGGACTACCAGCAGATCGCGCCGCCCGGCTCGCGGATGTTCGTCGCGACCGTCGACTAGCCCGGGAATCGGGACGGCGTACTAGTCGCGCTTCTTGTGGCGCGCCTTGCGGTTCGCGCCGCCACCCGCCGGGTGTCGCTGTCCCTGGGGGCTGGAACGCGGCCCCTCGTCGCGGCGCAGGTCGATCAGCACGCCGGAGATCCGGGTGCGGGAGAGCTTGTCCAGCGTCGCCGGCGACAGGTCGGGGGGCAGCTCGACGATCGAGAAGCCCGGCTTGATGTCGATGCGACCGAAGTCGCCTCGCTTGAGGCCGCCCTCGTTGGCCAGCGCGCCCACGATCTGGCGCGGCTCGACGCGGTGACGCTTGCCGACCGCGATCCGCCACGGCACCAACGCCCCCGAGGCCTCGCGCCGCGGACGCTTCTCCCCGCGCGACTCGGGCTGCTCCTTGAACAACTCAGGCTCCAGGAACAACGGCTCGCCGTCCTGGGCCAGGACGGCGATGGCAGCGGCGATGTCCTCCGCGGGGACGTCGTGCTCCTGCTCGTAGGTGCGAATGAGGTCGCGGAAGACCTCGACCTGGGCGTCCCCGAGCGCCTGGGTGATCGCGTCGGTGAACTTCGCGACCCGGGTGGCATTGACGTCCTCGACGGTGGGCAGCCGCATCTGCTCGAGCGTCGTGCGGTTCGCCTTCTCGATCGCGCGCAGCAGGTGCTGCTCGCGCGGTGTGACGAAGGAGATCGCCTGGCCGCTGCGTCCCGCTCGTCCGGTGCGGCCGATGCGGTGCACGTAGGACTCGGTGTCGGTGGGGATGTCGTGGTTGATCACGTGGCTGATCCGCTCGACGTCGAGCCCGCGCGCCGCGACGTCGGTGGCCACGAGGATGTCGAGCTTGCCCTTGCGCAGCTGGTCGATGGTGCGCTCGCGCTGGGCCTGGACGACGTCGCCGTTGATCGCCGCCGCCTCGAAGCCACGCGCCCGGAGCCGCTCGGCGAGCGCCTCGGTGGCCTGCTTGGTGCGCACGAAGACGATCAGGCCGTCGAAGTTCTCCACCTCGAGGATCCGGGTGAGCGCGTCGAGCTTCTGGGCGTGGGCCACCTTGAGGTAGCGCTGGGTCACGTTGGGCGCGGTCGCGGTGCTGGACTTCACGGTGATCTCGACGGCGTCCGGGGCGTGCCGTCGTGCCAGCCGGCGGATCTGCGCCGGGATCGTCGCGCTGAACAGGGCGACCTGCTTGTCCGACGGGGTGCCCTCCAGGATCGTGTCGACGTCCTCGGCGAACCCCATGTTGAGCATCTCGTCGGCCTCGTCGAGCACGACGAACCGCAGCTCGCTCAGGTCGAGCGTGCCCTTCTCGAGGTGGTCCATCACCCGGCCCGGCGTACCGACGACGACGTGCACACCGCGGCGCAGGGCGGAGAGCTGGACGCCGTACCCCTGGCCGCCGTACACCGGCAGGACGTGCAAGCCCTTGATGTGGGCGGCATAGCGCTCGAAGGCCTCGGAGACCTGCAGGGCCAGCTCTCGCGTCGGAGCCAGGACGAGCGCCTGGGGAGTCTTGGCGGAGACGTCGATGCGGGACAGGATCGGCAGCGCGAACGCCGCCGTCTTGCCGGTGCCGGTCTGCGCGAGCCCGACGACGTGGCGGCCGGCGAGGATCGGCGGGATCGCCTCGGCCTGGATCGGCGAGGGGCTCTCGTAGCCGACATCCTGCAGCACGCGCTCGACCCGCGGGTCGAGACCGAGCTCGTCAAAACGCGGCTCCGCGCTGCTCTCCGTCACCGGCCAAGGGTAGGCCCACGTAGTGTCGACCCCATGTCCGACTGGAGTGAGGTGCGAACCGAACACGTTCGCGAGGCCATGGCCGAGTGCGACCGGTTGGGAAAGAAGGAGTTCCTGGCCCGCTATCGCTACGGCCGAGCGCGAGACGCGACCGTCTGGGACCACGGCGAGGAGTACGACGCCCGCGCACTGCTGGGCCTCGCCTACCTCCGTGTCACCGGCGACACGGTGCCCAAGGACGAGTTCGCCACCGGTGGTGCGGACTCGGCGGTCAAGCGGCTCGAGGCCCTCGGCTTCGACGTGGTGATCGACGAGACGCTGACCCCGACGGCACCAGCGCCCAGGGCAGCGGCCGCCACGAAGACCGCGACGGCGGCGCCGAAGGCACGCAAGGCGGCCGTCAAGGCTCCTCCCGCCCCCAAGCGCATCGTGATGCGGCCCAGGAGCACCAGCGTCAACCAGCCCGAGCCGACGATCTGCCCGCACTGCTTCATGGCGATCCCGGCCACCGGCCTCTGCGACAACTGCGACTAGGGAGTCGCGAGCAGGGGTGCCCGCGGCAGGGCACCCAGCCACTCCACGCCTGCGGCGCCGAAGTCGCCCAGCTCGTCGACCTCGAGGTCCTCGGTCACCCGGAACCACGCCTGGTGCGGCAGGATGCGGGCGAAACGCATCGCGTGCGGTAGCGCCGCACGCAGCTCCGTCGCTGGTCGCAGGTCGGACCACACCTCGACCCACGCATCGGCCACCCGCCACAGTGACGGGTCGTCCGGAGGCACAGCCGGTCATGTCCACCAGGCGGCCGAGCGGCACGAGCAGGTCGGCCATCGGCTCGCTGACCAGGGCGTCGCCGAGGTCGAAGATGCGGCCGGTGTCGCGGAAGACGTTCCCGCCGTGCAGGTCGTTGTGCACGAGGGTCGGCGGCAGGTCCACGGCTGCGAGCACGTCGACGTCGCCCTGGAGGAGTGGCAACGACTGCATGATCTCCTGGTGGGTCACCTGCGCCAGGTGGCGCGGGTCCTCCTCCGGCAGTGCGCGCAGGAGGTCCGCCCTCTGTCGCACGAACTCGACGGCCGTGCCGGAAGGAGAACGTGGCGACCCCCGCGCCGACGAGTCCCGGCGTGTGGTCCACCAGCGCGCGCTGGGTCTGCGCCCAGTGCTGCAGCAGGCGGCACCACGTCTCGAGGTCGGAGTGCTCGAACCCGATCGTCTCGCCCTGGTCGGGCATCAGCAGCAGACCCCGCTCACGATCCACGGCGCGCAGAGGCACGAAACGGTCGGGCAGCCAGGTCCCGAGCTCGTGCAGCAGCGCCGCCTCGAACTCGTTGGCCGGGCAGTTCTGCTTGGCCCACCAGAGCCGCGAGCCGTCGTACGCCTTCCAGACGGTGGACCACGGCCGCACCTTGTGGCACTCCAGCCGTACCGGCCCGAGCACGCCCTCGACCCACTCGCGGAGCTCGGCCTCGAACTCCGGAGAGCTCCAGTGCCGGACGCGACTCATGCGACGACCCTGACGGGTAGGCAGGAAGGTCGCCAGTCAATAACCTCGAGGCATGAGCGACGTACCGGCACCCGCACCCCTCGAGCCCGTCGACGAGAGCTGGGAGCGGGCGCTGTGCATCGTCGCGCACCCCGACGACATGGAGTTCGGCACCGCCGCCGCCGTGGCGCGCTGGACCGGGCAGGGCAAGTGGGTCGGCTACACGATGGTGACCAGCGGCGAGGCGGGCATCGACGGCATGGAGCCCGAGGAGTCGCGCCGCGTCCGCGAGGCCGAGGAGATCTCCTCGGCGGCCATCGTCGGCGTCGACGTCGTCGACTTCCTCGGTCTTCCCGACGGCGTCCTGGAGTACGGCGTCGAGCTGCGGCGAGTCCTGGCCGCGGAGGTCCGCAAGCACCGGCCCGACATCGTGATCACCGGCAACTTCCGCGACAGCTTCGGCGGCCGCAACCTGAACCAGGCCGACCACATCGCCGTGGGCAAGGCCGTGCTCGACGCCGTGCGCGACGCCGGCAACCGGTGGATCTTCCACGAGCAGGTCGAGGAGGGTCTCGAGCCGTGGGGCGGCGTCAAGGCGGTCTGGGCGGCCGGCTCCCCCGACTCGACCCACGCCGTCGACACCACCGACACCTTCGACGCGGGCGTCGAGTCGCTCAAGGCGCACCAGGCCTACATCGACGGGCTGGGCTGGGAGAACTGGGACCCGGCGGAGTTCCTCGAGGGCTTCGGCCGGGCCACCGGCCAGCGGCTCGGGGTCGCGTTCGCGACCCCGTTCGAGGTGTTCCCGATGGGCTGGGGCGACTAGCGGTCAGCTCGGGTCCTGGTGCAGCACGCAGAACTCGTTGCCCTCGGGGTCAGCGAGCACGGTGAAGCCCTCGGTGCCGGTCTGCCCGACGTCGGTCCGGGTGGCACCCAGTCCGACCAACCGCTCGACCTCGGCCTGCACGTCCCCGTCGTCGGGACGCAGGTCGAGGTGCAGCCGGATCTTGTCGCGCTTGACTCGACACCGGTTGCAGCCAGATGTCTGCCCGTGCGCGGCGCCGCCGGGCGGGTAGAGCATCGCGGCGCCGTCGTCACCGACATCTGCCGTCATGCCGAGGGCGGCCGACCAGAAGGCGGCCTGCACCTCGACGTCGTCGACGTCGAGCGTGAGCTGGGCGATCCTCGAGCAGAGCCTCTGCCGTGCGTTGCTCTGGCTCCCCGGGCTGGACTCGAACCAGCAACATTCCGGTTAACAGCCGAACGCTCTGCCAATTGAGCTACCGGGGATTGCGCCGGGAAAGACTAGCAAGGACAGGCGGGCGCGCTAAATCGAGTTCGTCGGCTGCCTCGCCGACCTCGGACTGGGCCTGCAGGAGGGCCAGGTCGGCGACCGCGACCACCTCCGGATCCAGGGGGTCGAGCCCCTCGTCGTACGCGTGCATCCAGCGCACCTGACCACCCGCCGGGCTGCGGCGGCCGATCACGGTGACCCCCAGCTTGTCGCGCACCGGCACCCGCCGTTGCAGCACGATGCTGGCGGTCACCCGCTCGCGAACCAGCTGGAGGAGCAGGGCTGGGTCGTCGATCTCGAAGGAGTACGACGGCCGCGGCCGGCCGTACTCGCCGACGCCGGTGACCCGCAGCCGCTCCCCGTCGAGGTCCCAGGCGGCGTCCTCGACCTCCTCCCACGGCATCGTGACGCGTTCGTCGGGGGTGAGGAGCACCAGCGACCGCCGCGTGCCGAGCAGCCAGGAGCCGTCGCGGGCCTGCCCGAAGGCGAGCACCTTCTCGGCGCGCCCGAGCCCGGCGCGCTCGAGCACCTCGTCCGGGACGCTCGGTCGGCGCGGTCTCGACAAGCTCGACCACTGCGGGGTCACTGACTCTCCAGGGCCCATTCCCGCAGCGTGCGGCGGTGCTGCTCGAGGGCGACGAGCTCGCCGAACATGCGGTTGTACTCGGTGGGGTTCTCGACCGGGTTGGTCCGCTGGAGCCGCGACTTCAGGTCGGCGATGCGGCGCATGGCGGTCAGCTCACGCAGCCGGTTGACGTGCTGGTTGACGTAGCCGTCGTCGGGCTCCTTGGCCGAGAGCAGCGGCTCGACGGCCAGCGAGTTGACCAGCGCGCGCACCCGCTCGTCGGTCTGGGCGCCGCTGAGGGTGGCGGCCCAGTGGGCGTCGGCCGCGGTGGGCCCGCCGGCGGCCTCGATGCTGACCCACAGGGCGCGGTAGGCGCCGTGGGTGAAGTCGTCGACGTCGACGTCCTTGGTCGTGCGAGCCACCAGCCCCGGGTGCTGGACCACGAGCTTGAGCGTCTCGCGCTCCAGCAGCAGCCGGGAGTCGCGGGGATCGGGAAGGTCGGCATCGTGGCGCGCCGCTCCCGCGGGAGCACCGGACGGCGCGGCGGCCCGGGCGGCCGCCCGCCGGACCTCCCGCTGGACGTCGCTCGGCTCGATGCCGAGCATGCCGGCCAGCTCGCGCGAGAAGGCGTCGACCTTCGAGCGGTCGCGGATGCTCGTGACCAGCTTGGCCGCCTCGCGCAGCGCGTCGATGCGGCCGTCGGCCCGGTCGAGGTCGTAGCGCTGCACGACGTTGGCCAGCACGAAGCGGTACAGCGGCACCCGGCGCGCCACGAGCTCGCGCACCGCGGCGTCGCCCTCGCCCCGGTCGTCACGGGAGAGCCGCAGGTCGCAGGGGTCCATCCCGCCCGGCTCGACGGCGACGTAGGTCTGGCCGGCGAAGATCTGGTCGCCCTCGAAGGCGCGGATGGCGGCCTTCTGGCCGGCCGCGTCGCCGTCGAAGGTGAAGATCACCTCGCCGCGGAACTCGTCGTGGTCCTGGAGCAACCGCCGGATCACCCGGGCGTGGTCGTCACCGAAGGACGTGCCGCAGGTGGCCACGGCCGTGCGCACCCCGGCGAGGTGGCAGGCCATCACGTCGGTGTAGCCCTCGACGATGACGGCCTGGCTGGCCCGGGCGATCTCGCGCCGCGCGAGGTCGAGGCCGTAGAGCACGTGGCTCTTCTTGTAGATGGGGGTCTCGGGGGTGTTGAGGTACTTGGCCTCGATGCGGTCGTCGTCGAAGATCCGGCGGGCGCCGAAGCCGATCGTGTCGCCGCTGCTGTCGCGGATCGGCCACATCAGCCGCCCGCGGAACCGGTCGTAGTGGCCGCGACCGCCCTGTCCGACCAGGCCGCTGGTGACCAGCTCCTCGTCGGTGAAGTCCTTCTGCCTCAGGTGGCGGTAGAGGTCCTCGCCCCCGCGCGGCGAGAACCCGACCCCGAAGTGGGCGGCGGCGTCGGCGTCGAAGCCGCGCTGGTCGAGGAACTGCCGGGCGGCGAGGGCATCCGGCGTGGCCAGCTGCTCGACGTACCACTGCTCGGTGACCTTGTGGGCCTCGACGAGTCGCGGTCGCTGCGGCCCGGTGCGCGGTCGGGCCGGGCCACCCTCCTCGTAGCGCAGCTGGACGCCGTACTTCTCGGCCAGCCGCTCCACGGTCTCGGAGAACCCGAGACCGTCGGTCTCCATCACGAACTTGATGACGTCGCCGCCGGCTCCGCAGCCGAAGCAGTAGTACATTCCTCGCGAAGGGGTCACATTGAACGAAGGTGACTTCTCATCGTGAAACGGACAGAGGCCCTTCATCGAGCCGCCGCCGGCGTTGCGCAGGGTCACGTAGGAGCTGACGACGTCGTCGATCCGCGCTTTTTCGCGCACCTCGGCGATGTCCTCTTCCCGGATGCGGCCCACCACGCTGCGGAGTCTACGGCGCGGTCCCGACACCGCGACCCCTCGTCCGGGACGTCCAGAATTGTTTGAACACTCCCGGATTGGCAACGGGACGGGCATGACCGAACCGACCGTCCAGCAGCCTCTCGGGGCTGAACCTGCCCCTGGACCGGACCCCACGCTCGGACAGCTCGTGAACCAGCTGACCACCCAGGTGCCCGAGCTGATCCGCTCCGAGATCCGGCTCGCCCAGGCCGAGCTCACCGAGAAGGGCAAGCGTGCCGGTCTCGGCATCGGTCTCTTCGGTGGCGCCGGCGTCGTGGCGCTGTACGGCGTGGGCGCGCTGATCGCCACCCTCATCCTGCTCCTCGCCCTCGCCATGGACGCGTGGCTGGCCGCCCTGATCGTCACGGTCGTGCTGTTCGCGGTCGCCGGCGTCCTGGCGCTGGTGGGCAAGAAGCAGGTCGACGAGGCGACCCCGGTCGCTCCCGAGATGGCGATCGAGGGCGTCAAGGAAGACATCGCGACGGTGAAGGGGCAGGGAAGCGCATGAGCACTCCCGACGACATCCAGGCCGACATCGAGCAGCAGCGCGCACACCTCGCGCAGACGGTCGACCAGCTGTCCCACAAGCTCGACGTCAAGGCGCAGGGCAAGGCCAAGGTCGACGACCTCAAGGACCGTGCCACCACCGACGACGGCAAGCCGCGACCCGAGGTCATCGCCGGCGCGGCCGCGGCCCTGACGGCGTTCGTCCTCCTCGTCTGGTGGCGACGACGGTCATGACCAGCAGCTCGGAGACCGCCCAGGACGAGAAGCGCACCTCCCCCTCGATGCCTGAACCGGACGACTCCCGCAAGCCCGACAGCCCGACCGACCTGACCAAGCGGTCGTGGTTCTACGTGCTGCGCAAGACGATGCACGAGTTCAGCGAGGACCAGTGCACCGACCTCGCGGCGGCGCTGACCTACTACGCCGTGCTGGCGATCTTCCCGGCGATGATCGCGCTGATCTCGATCCTCGGGGTCATCGGCGAGGGCCCGAAGGCCGTCAAGACCATCACTCGACACGCTCAAGCCGCTGGTCTCCGCAGGACGTCCTACGACACGATCACCAAGAACCTCGACAGCGGTCGTCAACGCGCCCGGTGCCGGCGTCGGCGCTGGTCATCGGCATCCTGGCCGCCCTCTGGTCCGCCTCCGGGTACGTCGGCGCCTTCGGCCGCGCGATGAACCGCATCTACGAGATCCAGGAGGGCCGACCGTTCTGGAAGCTGCGGCCCGTGATGCTGCTGCTGACCGTGGTGGCCGTCGTGCTGGCCGCGATCGCGCTGTTGATGCTCATCGTCTCCGGGCCCGTCGCGCAGTCGATCGGCAACGTGATCGGGCTCGGCGACACGGCCGTGACCGTGTGGTCCATCGTGAAGTGGCCGATCCTGGCGCTGGTCGTGGTCCTCGTCGTGGGACTGCTGTACTACGTCACCCCCAACGTCCAGCAGCCCAAGTTCCGCTGGATCTCGATCGGTGCCGGGCGTGGCCATCCTGGTCTGGGTGCTGGCCTCGGTGGGCTTCGCGTTCTACGTCGGCAACTTCTCGTCGTACAACAAGACGTACGGGTCGCTGGCCGGCGTGATCGTCACCCTGCTGTTCCTCTGGATCACCAACCTTGCGCTGCTCTTCGGCGGGGAGCTCGACGCCGAGCTCGAACGCGGACGCCAGCTGCAGGCCGGGATCCACGCCGAGGAGGAGCTGCAGCTCCCCGCCCGCGACACCCGCGGTATCAAGAAGGCCCACAAGAAGCAGGAGAAGGATGCGGCTGTGGGCCGCAAGATCCGTCGCGCGGCCGAGAAGGCCCAGGCGGCAGACAAGCACGACTCGAGCTCGGAGAACGAGCACAAGGAGGCATGAGATGAAGAAGCTGCGATTGCTCGCCGTCTTCGCCGCGGGATACGTCCTCGGCGCCAAGGCAGGCCGTGAGCGCTACGAACAGATCAGCGGCACCTTCAACAAGGTGAAGGACGACCCGCGGGTGCAGGAGAAGGCGCACCAGGCGGCCGACTTCGCCGCCGAGAAGGCGCCGGTGGTCAAGGACAAGGTCACCGAGGTCGCAGGCGCGGCCGCCTCGAAGGCCAAGGACGTGACGTCCTCGCTCCTCGGCAGCCGAGGACGGCGCCGACCTGAACCCGGACCGGCTCAAGCTCGGCGAGGACACCGGGCCGCAGGGCGACCTGCCCTGAGCGTAGGACGTCATACGAGTGGTCGCCATAGCGACCAGCTCGTATGACGTCCGGGCGCTCAGTAGTCGCCGGTCACCACGTTCTCGAGCGGCTCGCCGGCGGCGTACCGCTGGAGCTGCTCGCGGACGAGCTTGTACCCGCGGGCATCCATGGCGTCGCTGTTGCCGCCGACGTGGGGCGACAGCAGGAGATTCGGCGCGCGCCAGAGCGGGTGGTCCTCCGGGAGCGGCTCCGGGTCGACGACGTCCAGCGCGGCGCTGATCCGGCCGCTCTCCAGCTCGGCGACCAGCGCATCGGTGTGCACCACCGGCCCGCGCGAGACGTTGACCAGGAGCGCGCCGTCCTTGAGGCGGGCGAGCATGTCGGCGTCGAAGAGCCCGGCGGTCTCGTCCGTGCCCGGCACGATCAGGATCACCACGTCGGCCTCGGGCAGCAGCTCGGGGAGGTCGGCGATGGCGTGCACCCCGTCGCGGGCGCTCCGGGCGACGCGCACCACCTCGCACTCGAAGGTGAGCAGCCGCTCCTCGATCGCGGCGCCGATCTGGCCGTACCCGACGATCAGCACCGACTTGTCGGCCAGCGACGGCCGCTTCGTC
Source organism: uncultured Actinomycetota bacterium (assembly GCA_963794725.1). Lineage (GTDB taxonomy): Bacteria > Actinomycetota > Actinomycetes > Propionibacteriales > Nocardioidaceae > Marmoricola. Next base: position 27,720 of record CAWCFR010000017.1, on the reverse strand, counting down.
GCCTCCCACGAGGCCCGTTCCTGGGCGCGCACGAACTCCGGGATCCCGCGCAGGCTGGCCAGGACCAGCGTGAGCGTGAGCTCGGCGGTCGAGGTGTCGTGGATGCCGCGCCCGTTGCAGAGCACGACGCCCTCGGGCACCCACGTCGCGATGTGCTCGACGCCGGCGGAGAGGGTCTGCACCACCTTCAGGTTCGGCAGCCTGCCGAGGACCTCGCCGTCGGAGGCGCTGAACCGGTACGGCGTGACGTACAGCTCGACCTCGTCGGCGCTCGCGGGCAGCGCGCCGTCGTCGTCGAGGTCACCGTCGAAGGTCTCGTAGCGCAGGTTGTCGGGCACCTCGCCGAGGTCCGCGAGGTCGAAGGGCAGCCAGACGAGGGGATCGCTCACCTCGACCATTCGTTCGATCCCGCGCCCGACCAGGCGTTGGTGCCAGGTCAGGGCAGAGGCGTCGGTGAGGCTGGCCACCTGGTCGAGCAGCACGCGGGTGCGCGCCGGCTCGTCGGACGCCTCCTCGTAGTCGGCCCGCAGCGCCGGGTCGAGGGCGTCGCTCCCCTGCTTCGCGAGCGCCTCGAACAGCTCGGCGAGCAGGTTCCGCTGGCGCTCCATCAGCGCCACCCGGTCGTCGGCCCGCATCACGTAGTGGGCGGCGATGCCCTTGAGCACGGCGATCTCGGTCGCCGTCTCCGGGGGCACCACCACGTCGGCCGTGTGCCGCACCAGCGGTCCGTCCCCGTGGGCGGCCCGGGTGGCCTGGTGCACCTGTCCGCAGAAGATGCCGATCAGGTCGCTGGTGAGGTTCTTCAGCGCCGCCAGACCACGCCTGCTCCCGTCGTACGGCGCCCGGGGCCATGACCCCAGCGACTGGACCCGACCGAGTGCTGCCTCGAGGAGGGAGTCGTCGGCGTCGGGCAGGTACCAGTCGCGCACCGTCGCCCAGACCCCCGCTCGCTCCTCCGGCCGGTCGAGATGGGTCAGGTCGATCCGGCCGCCGACGACGCCGTCCTCGAGGTCGTGCACCGAGTAGGCCACGTCGTCGGCGAGGTCCATCACCTGGGCCTCGACACAGCGCCGCGGTCCCTCCACGCCCTGACGCATCCAGGTGAACACCGCCTCGTCGTCGGCGTACACCCCGAACTTGGAGCCGGGTGTGGCCCGGTCCCACGGGTACTTCGTGCACGCGTCCAGCGTGGCCCGGGTGAGGTTGAGCCCCACCGAGCGACCGTCGGCGTCGGCGGTCTTGGCCTCGAGCCGGGTCAGGATGCGCAGGGTCTGGGCGTTGCCCTCGAACCCGCCGGCATCGGCGCCGAGCGCGTCGAGCACCATCTCGCCGTTGTGCCCGAACGGTGGGTGCCCGAGGTCGTGCGCGAGCGCCGCCGTCTCGGCGAGGTCGGGGTGACAGCCCAGCGGCCGGGCGAGGTCGCGGGCGACCTGGGCGACCTCGAGGCTGTGGGTCAGCCGGTTGCGGACGAAGTCGTCGGCCTGCGGCCCGAGCACCTGCGTCTTGGCGGCGAGCCGTCGCAGCGAGGCCGAGTGCACCACCCGGGCGCGGTCACGCTCGAACGGGGTGCGCTCGGGTGCCTCGACCCGTTTGGCCGGCTCGTCGACGAGACGCTCCCGGTCGGCGTCGTCGTACAGCTCGTCCCAACCCACGAGGTGACGCTAGCGCCCGGCGGGGACTGGGCGCTCGGCTCTCGCCGCCGCCCGGTGGGCGCGGTTTCCTGTGTTAACACACGAAGCTCGCTCTTCACACACGTTGCAACCTGTGTGAAGAGACAGTTTGGGTTCTTAACCTGGGAAACCGACAGGGGGCGCTCAGAGCCAGCCGTTGCCGTCGGCGAGGCGGACGGCCTCGGCGCGGTTGGCGGCGCCGGTCTTGCCGATGGCGCTGGAGAGGTGGTTGCGCACCGTGCCCGAGGACAGGAAGAGGCGTCCGGCGATCACGGCCACCGAGGCGCCGTCACGAGCCGCGCGGAGGACGTCGGTCTCCCGCGGGGTCAGGGGTGACTCACCGGCGACCAGGCTGTCGGTGGCCAGCGAGGGGTCGACGACGCGCAGGCCCGCGTGCACCCGGCGTACGGCGTCGGCGAGCTGGGCGGCCGGGGTGTCCTTGACGACGAACCCGCTGGCGCCCGACTTCATCGCGCGGTGCAGGAAGCCCGGGCCGGCCGAACGTCGTGACGATCAGCACCCTCGTCTGCGGGCACTCTGCTCGTACGGCGGCCGCGGCGCTGATCCCGTCGAGCCCGGGCATCTCCACGTCGAGCAGGGCGACGTCGGGCTTGTGCTCGCGGACGGCGTCGAGCACCTCGTCGCCGGAGCCCACCTCGGCCACGACCTCGAGGTCGGGCTCGAGCCCGAGCAGCGCGGAGAGCGCACCGCGGACGAGGGCCTGGTCGTCGGCCAGCAGCAACCGGATCGTGTCGGTCATGCCGACACGACTGCGAGCGAGAAGCCGGGTTCCAGCGGGGTGGTGACGACGTCGGCCCCGAGGGCGTCGGCGCGTTCGCGGAGCCCGGTCAGGCCGTGGCCACCGGTGCTGGCGCCGTTGCTCGACCCGGCGCCGTTGTCGCGGATCTCCACGCGGTCCGGGTGCAGCACCACGGTGCACCGGGTCGCGCGCGAGTGCCGGATCACGTTGGTGACGCCCTCGCGGATCGTCCACGCGAACAGCTCGCGCTTGTCGGAGGGCACCTCGTCGGTCGAGTTGGGCAGGTCGGCCTCGATCTCGGCCGCCTCGAGCGCCATCCGCGCCCGGGCCAGCTCGCCGGGCAGGCTCAGCTCGCGGTACCCCTCCACCGCCCGTCGTACGTCGGCCAGCGCGTCGCGCGACAGCCGCTCGAGGTCGTCGAGCTCGGCACGGGCACGCACCGGGTCGACGTCCATCAGCTTGTTGGCCAGCTCGGCCTTGACCGTGATCACGGTCAGCGAGTGGCCGAGGATGTCGTGCAGGTCGCGCGCCAGGCGGTTGCGCTCCTCGGAGACGGCGAGGCGCTGGTTCTCCTTCTCCGCGGCGACGAGCTGGGTGTTGCGGATCAGCAGCTGCTGCACGCCCCACACCGCGATCGTCGCGGCGAGCATGCTCAGCAGCAGCCCGGGATCGTGCGTCCACCCCGGCACCAGGAAGCCGGCTGCGTAGAACACCAGGGCGACCAGCAGGGCCATCGGCAGCGCCCAGTACCTCGGCAGGGTCATCGCGCACAGCACGCACAGGTAGACCGCGGTGGCGGTGCCGTCCTGGCCGAGCGCCAGGCACACCACGAGCGCGATCAGCGCGGCCAGGCCGATCGCGAGCAGGCCGGGCACCAGCTCGGCGTGCGGCACTCCGCACGCGCAGCTGGATGCGCCGCCGGGCGAAGATCGTCAGGTACACCGCCGCGAACACCAGCGTGCCGACGATGCCGACCCACCCGGCCACGGTGTCGCGGTGCTGCCAGCCGTCCGCGAGCGGCTGCAGCAGGAACAGCGTCCAGATGCCGATGAAGAACAGGCCGAAGCGGCCGGGGCGCTCACCTTCGCCGCCCCAGCCGCGTCCGTTCGCTGCTGGCCCATCCCACGATGCTCACGGTAGTAGCGCGCTCAGACCCGCGCGGTGTCCTTGCTCATCCGCCAGGCTGCGCCCGCCACGAACAGCACGAACCAGCCGACCGCGTTGACCACGGCGTACCAGGGCAGCTCGTGCGTCAGGGGCGCGCGGGCGACCTCGGCCACGCCGTACATCGGCGTCCAGTAGGCGATGTGCCGGACCCAGTCGGAGTACTGGTCCAACGGGATGAACAGGCCACCCAGGAAGGCCAGCAGGGCCAGGCCGGGGCCGAGGATCTGCATGGCGTTCTCGCCGGGGACGACGTACCCGACGAAGACACCGAGCGCGGCGAAGGTCATCGTGCACGCCAGCGTCAGCAGCGCGCAGTAGATCCAGGTGTCGGTGGGCATCTCCGGCTTGCCCTGCAGGACGCCGATCACGTTGACGATCGCGATCGCGAAGGCACCCATCACCAGCGCCACGAAGGCCTTGATCAGGATGTAGACGCCCGGGTTCAGCGGGGTCAGCCGCAGCTGTCGCGACCAGCCCAGGCTGCGCTCGAGCGCGACGCCGGAGCCGGTGGAGGCCGCGATCAGCGCACCGCCGTACAGCGCCATCGAGACCATGACGTACGCCGACACGTTGCTGCCCGGCTCGGCGCTGCCTCCGAGCTTCTCCGCACCCGAGGTGCCCGAGCCGAAGACGAAGAACAGCGCGGCCGGGAAGACCAGCGCGAAGATGATCGTGCGCCGGTTGCGCAGCATCCGGCGCAGCTCGATGCCGACCAGGGTGAAGTTGAACCCGCCCATCGGCGGGACCCTGCGGGTGGTGGGGTCGATCCCCTGCACGGCGCTCATGCGTTCGCTCCTTCCATCTCGTTCTCGTCGGCGTGCCCGGTGAGGCTGAGGAACGCGTCCTCGAGCCCGTGGGCGGTGATCTCCAGGTCGCGGGCATCGGTCTCGTTGAGCAGGTACCGAGCGACCGCGTCGCTGTCCTTCGCCCGCACGTAGACCTGCTCCCCGCGTACCTCGACCTCGTCGACCCCCCCGATGCCGGCGAGGGCGCTGGTGTCCGGGTTGCTCATCGTGGCCCGGAGGGTCCGCCCGACGGCGAGCGCCTTGATCTCCGAGCCGGTGCCGTCGGCGACGACCTTGCCCTGGCTGATCAGGATGATCCGGTCGGCGTACTGGTCGGCCTCTTCGAGGTAGTGGGTCGCGAACAGCACCGAGCGGCCCTGCTGGGCGTCGCGCCGGATCGCCGACCAGAAGGAGCGCCGGCCCTCGACGTCCATGCCGGTGGTCGGCTCGTCCAGCAGCAGCAGTGCGGGGTCGGACAGCAGCGCCATCGCGAAGCGGAGCCGCTGCTGCTCACCACCGGAGCACTTCGCGACCTTGCGGTCGGCGATCGCCTTGATGCCGGCGCTCTCGAGGACCTCGTCGACGGGCTTGGTGTCGGCGAACAGGCTGGCGGTGTACTGCACCGTCTCGCGCACGGTCAGGTCCTTGAGGAGCCCGCCGGTCTGCATCACCGCGGCCACGAGGCCACGAGCGATCGCCTGGCGGGGCGCCATCCCGAGCACGTCGACCTGACCCGAGCTCGGCTTCGAGAGCCCGAGGATCATGTCGATGGTGGTCGTCTTGCCGGCGCCGTTGGGCCCGAGGAACGCCACCATCTCGCCCGGCTCGATCCGCAGGTCGATGCCCCGGACCGCGTGCACGGACCCGAAGTCCTTGGTGACCCCCTCCAGCCGTACGGCGGGAGCGCTGTCTGTCGTCATGCCCCCAGCATGGTCGAGCGCCGCCCTCGCGCCACGGATCACGCGTCACGACCCAGTCATGACATTTGTCAGCGAGTCGTGGGCGGTCTCGACGCCGAAAACCACTCGCCTCCGCCTCGGGGGCGTGGTTGCGTGGGCGCCATGGACTCGGAGGTACGACGGACCGATCGGCTGGGCGTGCTGCTCGACCAGCTCGACAAGGCGCGTGAGCTGGCCGAGGTGCGGCTGGCGATGCTCGGCGACGAGGAGTACCTCTGGGAGCCGGTCCCCGGTTGCTGGTCGATCCGGCCGAGGGACGAGGCCACCACGGCCCGCGCCTACGGCCCCGGCGACTGGGTGATCGACAGCGGCGCCCCGGACATCCCGAACAGCGAGTACCCCCAGGTGGCCCGCGAGATCGCCGAGCGGCCAGTCCCTCACCCAGGTCGCCGGCAACTGGGGCGTGAGCGAAGCGAGGGTCGAGGAGGTCCTCGCCCACACCGGCCCCCTGGAACCCGACTCGTCGCCGTTCACCACGATCGCCTGGCGCCTCGGACACCTGCAGGGCAACTTCGCCGGCAGCTGGGACTGGACCTTCGGCGAGCGCCGCGAGCCGAAGCTGCTGGTCGACTTCACTCCCTCGGCGTCGCTGGCCGTCGAACAGTTCTTCGCCTTCCTCGACCGCTGGCGCGACAGCATCGCCGACGTGAGCGAGGAGCAGCTCGACACGGTGGGCCTCTCGCAGTACCCCTACGGCTCCGATCCCGCGGAGCCGTTCATCACCGTCATCTGGGGCAACAACGTCGAGCTGATCCACCACCTGGCCGAGATCGCCCTGCTCCGCGACCTCTGGCGCGCTCGCCAGAAATCCAGCTAGAAGCCCAGCCGGCGCAGCTGCTTCGGGTCGCGCTGCCAGTCCTTGGCGATCTTCACGTGCAGGTCGAGGTAGACCGGGGTGCCGAGCATCGCCTGGATCTGCTCGCGAGCGGCGGTGCCGACCTCGCGCAGGCGGGCGCCCTTGTGCCCGATCACGATGCCCTTCTGCGAGGACCGCTCGACGAACAGGTTGGCGTGCACGTCGAGCAGCGGCTTGTCCGCCGGCCGGCCCTCGCGCATCCCCATCTCCTCGACCACCACGGCGATCGAGTGCGGCAGCTCGTCGCGCACACCCTCCAGCGCCGCCTCACGGATCAGCTCCGCGACGATCGCCTCCTCGGGGGCGTCGGTGATCTCGCCGTCGGGGTAGAGCTGCGGCCCTTCGGGCATCTGGTCGACGAGCAGGTCGGCGAGCAGCGAGACCTGGTGGCCGTCCTTGGCCGAGACCGGCACGATCTCGGCCCACTCCGTGCCGGTCTCCCGGCCGAGCCTGTCGATCGCGAGCAGGTGCTCCCCCAGCGCCTCGTTGGTCACCAGGTCGGTCTTGGTGGCGACCGCGAACTTCGTCGTACGCCGGACCTTGGCCAGCTCGCTGACGAGGTACCTGTCCCCCGGTCCCGGCTTCTGGTCGGCCGGGAAGCACACCGCGACGACGTCGACCTCGGACCAGGTCCCGCGCACGAGGTCGTTGAGGCGCTCCCCCAGCAACGTGCGCGGCTTGTGCAGGCCGGGGGTGTCGACGAGGACGAGCTGGGCGTCGGGCCGGTGCAGGATGCCGCGGACGACGGTGCGGGTGGTCTGCGGGCGCGACGACGTGATCGCCACCTTCGTGCCCACGATCGCGTTGGTCAGCGTGGACTTGCCGGCGTTGGGGCGGCCCACGAAGCAGGCGAAGCCGGAGCGGTGCGGGGTCTCGCTCATCCGACTCCTCGAGCCTTGTCGTAGTCGGCCCAGATCTCCTCGTCGGACTTGCCGAGCGCCTTGCCCCTCGCGTAGATCGGGCCCGGGTCGACCACGCGTGCTGGCACGGCCGCGGCTGCCGGACCAGTAGCCCATCGCCTCGTGGTGCCGGTTGTCCCAGCCGAGGTCGTGGCGCACGTGGCGTCGTACGTCGCGCATCTGGGCCGACTCGCCGGCCAGCCAGAAGTACCCCGGACCAGTCGGGCCACGCGTGGCCGCGCACGATCTCGGCGAGCCTGCTCTCACCCGGCGCGACGTCGTGCCAGTGCACGTCGTCGCCCCTCAGGTAGTCGGGCATCGCGCCGTCGGACACCTCGGCATGGACGGTGACCGGGAGATCAACGGTCTCCAGGATCCGCGCCATGGCCGGGAGCGCCGTCATGTCGCCGGCGAGCACCACCCACCCGGCATCGGGCGGCAGCACGAACGAGCCCTTCGGGTCGCCGAGCCCGACCACGTCACCGACGCAGTCGGTCTGCGCCCAGCTGGTGACCAGCCCCTCCTCGTGGATGACCACGTCGAGGGTCAGCCGGCCCTCGGCCAGCGACCGCACGGTGTAGTAGCGCGTCTGGAACTGCCCCGGCACCGTCAGCGCGAGCCACTCGTCGGGCACCCCGGTCGAGGCGAGCCCCGGGGGCACCTCGAGCACCAACCGGACCAGGTGCTCGGTGATCACCTCACGCGCCACGACGGTGGCGTCGTACGGCGTCCGGCTGGTCACCCCGGCAGCGTAACGAGTGCCGTCACCGGTAGCTGTAGACGGCCAACCGGCCCTTCTTCTTGCGCATCAGCGTGGCGACGTACATCCGGCGCTGGGCGCAGCCCGCCTCGGACATGAGGCAGGCGTCGGTCGCCGGGTAGCCGACGTTGCCCGGCTGCCACGCGTGGTAGGCGAGCCGCAGGTGGTTCGCCCGGTCGACGAACGCCATCGCCCCACCAGGACCGGCGAAGTAGGGACCGCTCGCGAGCAGGCGACCCATCCGCTTGCACGGGCCGGTCACCTTGCGGCAGGTCGCGTAGCCGGTCGCGTACTTCGTCGAGCCGAACCCGTTGGCGGAGTAGAAGAGGTAGAGCTTGCGGTGGAAGCGGATCATCGCCGGGTTCTCGACGACGTTGCCCTCCCAGGCCAGCTTCGGCGCGAGCAGCGGGCGGAACGCGCTGCGGGGCGCGAAGGCCGAGGCGGCGCCGTTGAGCCGGCGGACCCAGATCCGGTCGGGGTTGCCCTCGACCTTGAGCAGCAACCACGTCCCGCTGCGGTCGACGAAGATCTGCGGGTCGATCGCGCCGTAGCTCCCGCAGGCCAGCGGCGCGGCACTCGGGTCGACGTACGGGCCGAGCGGCGAGCGGCTGCGCGCGATGGAGATGCAGCGCTTCCCGTCGGCGCGGGGCACGGAGTACGCCGCCGCCCAGTACGTGGCTCGTGGCCGTCGGATCGTGATCTGGGCGACCGACGGAGCCCAGGTCGCCGCCCAGGTGCGACCCGTGCGGGTCGTGCGCTTCTGCACCCAGCGCGCCGGTGAGGGCATCGCGTCGTACGGCTTCGCGGTGGCCGGGTCGCTCGACGGTGCGGCGGTCCACGTGCGCAGGTCCGTCGAGGTGGTGACCGGCAGGTTCAGCGCCGCGACCGTGGTGGAGGCGGCGTAGTAGCGACTGCCGACGCGCCAGACGGTGGGATCGGGGAAGTCGCCGCGGTAGGGCTTCCCGGCGACGAACGGGTCGCTGCCCACCGGAGCGGGGCGTTGCGGGCCGGCCTGTGCCGACGTGGCGTCGGTGAGCAGGACCGCGCCGACCACGACGGCGGCCAGCGCCGCCAGCCAGCGCCTACCCACGATCGGTCACCACCAACGTGCCCGGCGCAGCGGTCACGTCCGGGCTCGGGCCGAGCGTGGCGACGTGCAGTCGCCGTTGCGGGCACCCACCCGGCGCCGTGCGGCACTTGGCCGAGTGCGGATAGCCGGCGTGGCCGTAGTCCCAGGCCGCATAGGCCAGGCGCAGCTGCTTCGCCGAGTCGTAGAAGGCCATCGCGCCACCCGGTCCGGAGACCCGTCCGCCGGTCGCGAGCAGCGGCGCGGTGGAGGCACGGGTGCACGGCCCGACGTACGACTGGCAGATGGCGTACCCGGTGGCGTAGCTGTTGTCGGCGTAGGAGCCGCCCGAGTAGAAGAGGTACCAGCGACCGCGGTAGCCGATCATCGACGGGTTCTCGATGATCTTCCACTCCCAGGGGTCCTGCACCTGGAGCAGGAACCTGCTCGGGCCGACGAGGTGCATCCCGTCGACCGAGAGCGGGGTGATCCAGATCTGCGCCTTGTTCCACCTGGTCTGCTCGCTCTTCCAGACGAGGAAGCGCTGACCGCCGCCGGGGGCCTGGAAGAACGACGGGTCGATGGCGCCGCGGTTCGGCGGGCAGATCAGCGGGCGCTGGGCGCTTGTCGACGAAGCCCCGGCCCGGGAACTTCGAGCGCGACGTCGAGATGCACATCTTGTGCTTCGTGCCGCGCAGGCGGGTCGCGTAGTAGTGCACGTACAGGCGGCCGATGCGCGCGACGTTCGGCGCCCACGTGGTCGCGTGCGCGTACCCGCCCCTTCTTGTGCTTGACCGCCCACGGTGCCGGCTTGGTCAGCCCCTCGCCACGGGCCTGCCAGTGCACCAGGTCGGTGGACCTCAGCACGGGCAGGTTGAGCCCGCCGACGGTCGTGGAGTAGGCGAACCAGGTGTTGCCCACGCGCAGGACCGAGGGGTCCGGGAAGTCACCGCGGTAGCCGTAGCCGGAGACGAACGGGTCGCTGCCCACCGGGGCGGGCCGCTCGCCGCGGGCGCTGCGTGCGTCGGCAGCAGAACCCAGGCTTGCCGCCAGCGCAAGTGCGAGCGCTCCTGCCAGCAGCGCAGTCGAGACCTTGAACATCCGGCTCCCAAGAGGTGGACGACACCGTGCCGTTGCACGAACTATCACCCGACAGAGCCTTCCGGGTCTCGTAAACCCGCCGACTGGACTAGAGAGCGGCTGGGTGTCGGACCCCGCGCCTAGACTGGCTGGAGTCGTGTTCGAGGGAGCAATGCCGTGGCGTCTGACATCAAGGTCGATGTGCCCGACCTACCGGAGAACATCGATCGCGCTGTCCTGAAGATCGCCGGTGTGGTGGTGATCGGCGCCATCATGTCGATCCTCGACATCACCGTGGTCAACGTCGCGCTGCCGACGTTCCAGACGGTCTTCGGCTCCGTCGGACACCCCATCGCCTACTCGACGGTCGCGTGGTCGGTCACCGCGTACACGCTCGCGCTGGCCACCGTGATCCCGATGACCGGCTGGGCGGCCGACCGGTTCGGCACCAAGCGCCTCTACATGACCGCCATCGCGTTGTTCGTGATGGGCTCGGTGCTGTGCGCCGCGGCGTGGAGCATCGGTGCGCTGATCGGCTTCCGCGTCCTGCAGGGCCTCGGTGGCGGCATGCTGATGCCGCTCGGCATGACGATCATGACCCGAGCCGCAGGCCCCCACCGGATCGGTCGGCTGATGGCCATCCTCGGCGTCCCGATGCTGCTCGGCCCCATCCTCGGCCCGATCATCGGCGGCTACCTGATCCAGGTCGCGAGCTGGCACTGGATCTTCCTGGTCAACGCCCCGATCGGCCTGGTCGCGATCATCTACGCCTGGCGGGTGCTGCCCAGCGACAAGCCCGAGCCGTCGGAGTCCTTCGACTTCCTGGGCATGGCGCTGATGTCACCCGGCCTCGCCCTGTTCCTGTTCGGCGTGTCCTCGATCCCCTCCGAGGGCACCGCCGCCGCACCCCGCGTGTCTGGGTCTCGATGCTGATCGGCGTCGTCCTGATCGTGGCCTTCGTCTTCCACTCGTTCCGGCCCGAGCACCCGCTGCTGGACCTGAGGCTGTTCAAGAACCGCAACCTCACCATCTCGATCATCACGATGTTCCTGTTCGCCGCTGCGTTCTTCGGCGGGCTGCTGCTGGTGCCGACGTACTTCCAGGAGGTCCGCGGGGAGTCGACGCTGCAGGCCGGCCTGCTCGTGGCACCGCAGGGCATCGGCGCGATGATCACCATGCCCATCGCCGGGTCCCAGGTGGACAAGCGCCCGATCGGCCAGATCGTGCCGTTCGGCCTGCTGTTCATCCTGATCGGCATGTTCGGGCTGACCCAGCTCACCGCCACCACGCCGTACCCCGTGATCATCGCCGAGCTCTTCGTGATGGGGCTGGGCATGGGGGCGACGATGATGCCGCTGTTCACCTCGGCGCTGAAGACCCTCCGGGCTCACGAGGTCGCCCGCGGCTCGACGCTGCTGAACATCACGCAGCAGATCTCCAGCTCGTGCGGCGTCGCGATCATGTCCGTGATCCTGACCAACCACCTCCAGGCCTCCAAGCTCGCCGGCCCGGCGATGGCCACGCTGCACATCCCGTCGCTCGCCGACAAGATCCCGGCAGCCGCGATCGCCAAGGGGTTGGAGGACGCCGCCAACGCGTTCGCCGACACCTACTGGGTGGCGTGGGTGATGGTGCTGCTGACGGTGATCCCTGCCCTGATGCTGCCGCGCAAGCGTGAGGAGACGCACCTCCTCGACGAGGAGGGCATCCCTCCCGTCGTCGTGCACTGAGCAGTCCGTACGTCGGCGCGGGGCGTTGTCGGTGGCGGGTGTCAGGATGGTCGCCATGACGTCGGACTCCCGCATGGTGGCCCTGGGCTTCGGGAAGTTCGCGCGCGCCGATCGCATCTACGCGCTCGAGCGGATCACCGGCGACGAGCGCGGCGACGGCCGCCGCACCCGGGTCTGGATCGACGGCGTCACCGAGCCGCTGATCGCCTCCCGCACCGAGACCACCATCCTCCGCGACATGGGCCAGGAGGTCGCCATCGTCGGCCCGGAGCTCGACGAGGCGCTCGACCTGGCCTCGCGCCTGGCGTCAGCGGCCGACGCAGGCAAGGTCGACCTGCACGACCTCGGCCGGCGAGCACGACGCCTGCTGGCCTCGACGACCGGATCGGACTAGCCCCGCACGAGGCAGCCGCCTCAGAGCTCGTCGAGGATGCGGTGTCGCTGCTCGGCGTACTCCGCGTCGGTGAGCAGCCCGCGGTCGTGCAGGGACTGCAGCTGGACCAGGCGCGCCTCCGGCGTCTGCACCGGCGTCGCCCCGGCGTGGGTGAAGGCGGAGAGTGCCGCCTGGCCAACGGGTGAGTCGGCGGAGACGACCTGCATCGGCGTGCCGCTGGGGAAGCCGAGCTGGGCGAGCTTGGCGGCAACCGCCTCCGGAAGCTCCGGACTGGACGTCGGCACCGCGGACGGCGCCGGCTGAGTGGCCGGCGGTTGCTGCGCTGCCGCCTCGAAGGCCGCCTTCTTGCCCGCCTCGTAGGCCTTCACGCTCAGTCGGTCGTCGTCCTTGTCGAACTTGACCTTCCGGTCCTTGGGCCTGACGAGCACGGACACGACGTCGCGGATGCTCGGCGCCCAGAAGTCGGTGGCGATCGTCGGCTCGTGGACGGTGGCACGGAACGTCTCCCCCGACGGCAACCGCACGTCGGCGACGTAGGTGTACGTGGCCACCGAACCGTCACCGGTGAACTTCGCGCTGCGATCGACGATCGTCGCCTCGGCCTTGTCCCACTCGTGTCCGAACACCGACGACTCCCATCGCGGCCTCGTGGTGTCGAACTCGGCATGCCGACAGGCGACGAGGCCCGTCACCGTACCGCGGACCACTGGTTGGTCAGCTGCGGCGAACCGTCGCGAACCAGCCCGGGGCGCCGTCCTCGTCGTGGTACCTCGTCAGCACCCGGTCCGGCTCGATCGTGACGATCTCCCACCCCGTGCTCGGGACGAACGACGTCCTCAGGTCCTCCTGGGTGACCGGGTGCGGACCGAGGTCGGGGCCCTGGTCGCCGAAGCAGAGGACGTAGAGGGTGCCGCCGAACCGGGTCACCGACGCCAGGCTCGCGACGTACGTCCGCCGTTCGTCACTGTCGAGGGTGTGGAACAGGCCGCAGTCGAGCACGGTGTCGAAGCTGCGGCCCAGGTGTTCCAGCGCGAGCGCGTCGGCAGTCTCGAGCTCGACGTCGATCCCGCGGTCGAGAGCGCTCGCGCGGGCCATGGCGAGAGCGGTCTCGGCCACGTCGACGCCCAGGACGGGCAATCCCAGCGAGGCGATGTGCAGGGTGTTCTCCCCGGTCCCGCAACCCACGTCGAGCACGGCTCCGCCGAATCCACCCGCCACGGCCACCCGCACCACCGCCGGCTGCGGTCGACCGACGTCCCAGGGCGCCGGGCCGTCGGCGTACGACGCGTCCCAGGGCTGTCCGGACTGCCGTTCATGGCTCGTCGGGCGTCGCGCCCCCGCAGGCCGGCGCGCACTCCCACGGACCAGCCACACGGCCACCAGGGCGAACAGGATGAGCAGGATGGTCGCGAGCACCGCCAGCAGCGACATGGCGCCACCCTGGTCGGAGACGGACTCGTCGACACCGCCGCTCGCCAGGAAGGTGATCGGATCGGTGAGCCCGTGCAGCACGATCGCTGCCCAGATGGTCCCGGTCACGCGCATCGTGAAGTACATGCAGGCGCCGAAGCCGAACGTGTACAGGACCGTGAAGGCAACGGTGCTGATCGCCATCCCCGACAGCAGGTTGATCGTGTGCATCAACGCGAACAGGGCCGAGGAGACCACCACCACGAACCGCTCGCCGTGTCCGGCATCGCGGAGGATCTTCACGACCAGTCCTCGCGTGGCCAGCTCCTCCGCCACGCCCACGCAGACCCCGAGCAGGGCGATCATCATCAGCTCCGCGCCGGTCCACCGGGCCCAGTCGATGGTCCCGAGGTGCCCGACGATCGCCGCGACCACCAGGACCGGCGCGATCCACATCCAGCCACGTCCGGGCACTGGCTGCCGCCCGAAGACCACGCCCAGCCACCCGAGCCACGCCGTCAGCAGGACCAGTGCCAGTGCGCCGATCGCGATCGGCAGGACGAGCACGGCGATGCTGGTCGCGCTCGCCAGGACGTCGTCCTCCAGCTGGTCGCCGAACAGGACGCCGACGAGCCGGCCGACCACCAGGTAGAAGGCCAGGTAGCCGACGACCACGAGCACGGCCTTCCACGCCGTGGGTCGATCCCGGAGGCCAGCACGGAGTGTCGTGCTGGTTCCGGTCACGCGGCCGTCCTCACCCCGACGAGCTCAGAAGGAGTGGCGCAGCGGGTAGCCGCTGACCCCCTCGTCGTCGGTCTTGGTCGCGAGCACCTGGTGCAGCTGGATCTCGTTGCGCTCGAAGCCCATCCGGGAGCCGGCCATGTAGACACCCCAGACCCGCGCGGTGCCCTCGCCGACCTCGGCGACGCACTCGTCCCAGTGGGCCTCGAGGTTCTCGCTCCACCCCGCGAGCGTCTTGGCGTAGTGGACCCGCAGGTTCTCCTCGTGCTGCACCTCGAGGCCGGCGTCCTGGATCTCGGTGATGATCTTGCCCGAGCCGGTCAGCTCGCCGTCGGGGAAGACGTAGCGGTCGATGAACGCGCCGGTCTGCGTCGGACGGTTGTCGGGACGGGTGATGCAGTGGTTCAGCAACCGGCCCTGCGGCTTGAGCTTGTCGCGCAGGAACGTGAAGTACGACGGGTAGTTGTCGACCCCGATGTGCTCGGTCAGGCCGATCGAGCTGACCGCGTCGAAGTCGGTCTCGGGGGTGTCGCGGTAGTCGAGGTGGCGCACCTCGGCGAGGTGGTCGAGACCCTCGCGCTTGATCGCCTCCTGCGCCCACACGGCCTGCTCCCGGGACAGGGTGACGCCGAGGCCGCGGACGCCGTACTCACGGGCCGCGTGGCGCACCATGCCGCCCCAGCCACAGCCCGACGTCGAGCAGGCGCTGGCCCGGCTGGAGGTCGAGCTTGCGGGCGACCAGGTCGTACTTGGCGTGCTGGGCCTCCTCGAGGGTGGCGTCCTCGGTCTCGAACACCGCGCAGGTGTAGGTCATCGACGGGCCGAGGACCATCTCGTAGAAGCGGTTGGAGACGTCGTAGTGGTGCGAGATCACCCGGCCGTCGCGCTGGTGGGAGTGCCGCAGGCCCTCCATCATCCGGCGCCAGCGCGGCAGGTGCTCCTGCGGCGGCGGGGGCGGCGGCACCAGCTTGCTCACGCCGATGGAGCGCATCAGCGCCAGCGCCTCGGTCGCGGTGGGCCGCCGGAAGCGCATCGAGCGCAGCAACGTCATCGCGCCCTCGTAGGGGTTGCCGGGGTGCACGCCGCGCACCTCGAGGTCACCGGCCACGTAGGCGCGTCCCAGTCCGAGGTCGCCGGGCGCGGTCACCATGTAGGCCAGGCCGCGCTCGTTCTTCAGGTCGAGCCCGAACTTGGCGTCCTCGGGGCCGTACGCGCTCCCGTCGTAGGCCGTGAAGCGCACCGGCGCCGGCTTGGCCAGGAGGATCTCGAACATCTCGGCGATGTTGAGCCGACCCGGGATCTTGCCTGTGGTGGGACGGTCGGTTGTCTGGGTCATCGTGTGGTCACTTCCTGCCTACTGCCTTGTCGAAGAGAGTGCTCAATCGGTGGTCTGGGTCGTAGCGGTCCTTGACCGCCGCGAGGTTGGCTCCGTCGTAGAGCCGGTCGAAGGTCTCGCGGTCGTAGAACGCCTCGGAGTAGAGGCTCTTGTGGCCGTCGAGCTCGGCCACCTTGTCCTCGATGGCGCGGTTGCGCGGGCTGTGCGTCGCGTCGGGCCCGACGTGGACCGTGCCCCAGAAGCCGACGTTGACGTAGGTGCGTCCCGGCTCGAGGGGGTACGACGGCCAGCGCACGTCACCGGTCAGCCGGAGCGGGCACAGCCACACCGGGCGCATTCCGACGTGCTCGTCGAACCAGGTCAGGAACTCCCCGAGCCGCTCGACCGGCACCTCGATGTCCTGCACCACGCGCTCGCGCTCGGGACGACCGGCTCGCTTGTCGAGCCTGGCGGCGATGCCGAAGCGCTCGTCGAGCCTCAGCAGCCGCTGGTAGACGTCGGAGCGACGCATGCTGGCCGGCCACACCCGACGCAGCCACTTGTTCTGGGCCCCGAAGGCACGTGAGCACCAGAACCAGTCGGTGTCCCAGCGCCACAGGTAGTCGAGGGTGGTGAGCAGGTCGGTGCTGCGCTCGTGCACCGAGCGCCAGTAGATGTCCTGCCCGGTGTAGTCGCTGGCGGTCGCGCCCGCAGGGGCGTCGACCCACTCGGCGAGGGTCAGGTAGTACTCCCCCGGCTCGAAGGCGGTGCCGTCCATGCCGTCGACGCGACGACCCGCCCACTCACCCGTGTCGGTGATCGTGGCGATCGCGTGCTGCAGCGCGGCCGTGTCGTCGAAGGACACGTGCCGCAGGGCGACGTGGGACTTGACCTTCTCGAGCTTGATCCGCAGCCGGGTGGCGTAGCCGAGCGAGCCGTAGGAGTTGGGGAAGGTGGCGAAGAGGTCGGCGTGGTCGTTGTCCGGTCGCGCTGTCACGACCTCACCCGCGCCGGTGAAGACGTCCATCTCCAGCACCGACTCGTGGGGCAGCCCGCTGCGGAAGCTGGTCGACTCGATGCCGAGGCCGGTGACCGCCCCGCCCAGCGTGATCGTGCGCAGCTGCGGCACGACGTACGGGATCAGGCCGTGCGGCAGGGTCGCGTCGACGAGGTCCTCGTAGGTGCACATGCCCTGCACGTCGGCCGTCTGCGCCTCCGGGTCGACGCTGATCACGCCGCCGAGGCCCGAGACGTCGAGTCCCGGCGCCGAGACCGCGTCGCGCGGGCGGAACAGGTTGGAGGTCTTCTTGGCCAGCCGCACGGCGGAGCCGGCAGGGATCGCGTCGTACGACGCCCGCAGTCGACGTACTGCGTCGTCGTGCTGTGCCCGTTTCTGGGCCTGGCTCTGTGCGAGCTCGCGCTGGCTCGTGACAGTCACTCGTGTTCACACCCCTGCTGGTTGCTGACAACAACCATATTCCCGAACCCGACCATCCTAGAACCCGAGGGTCTCCTGGATGCTTCCCGACGGCGTGCCGCGATGGATCAGTGTGTCAGCGCCACGCGAACTCGCGCACGGCCGCGAGGTCGTCGTCGGCGACCGTCGACTCGGTGAGCACGACCACCGCCTCGAGCCCCTTCGCCCCGCTGGCCACCGCCATCGCGATCGCTGCGCCCACCGCGCTGACCTGCAACGACGGCAGGTCGACCGTGGCCGCGGCGTAGGTGCGGCCGTCCAGGTCGCGGATCGCCGCTCCCTCGGCTGCGTTCGCGCGGGTGCGGGTGGCCCGGGCGAGCACGACCAGCTTGCGGTCCTCCGGGTCGTCGAGGTCGGTCACCCGGGAATCCTAGGGCTCGGCCAGGAAGGCGGCGAGGGCGCGTGACAACGCCTCGGGGTTGTCCTCGGCCATGTGGTGGCCGGAGTCGATGGAGCCGCCCCGGAGGTCCGTGCTCCAGGCCCGCCAGATCTCGAGCGGGTCGCCGTGGAGCTCCTCGAGGTCATCGTGCTCCGACCACAGCATCAGCGTCGGACAGCTGATCTCCCTGCCGGCATCGCGGTCCGCGCGCTCGTGGTCGGCGTCGATGCCGAGCCCCGCCCGGTAGTCCTCCAGCATGGCGCGCACGGTGTCGGGGTCGCTCACCGCCTCGACCCACTCCGCGTGGTTCTCGCGACCCATCCGGTCCGGGTCGTGGGCGTACCACGCCAGGGGGTCGGCGTTGATCGCCCGCTCCGGCTTCTCCGGGACGTCGAACCAGAACCAGTGGTACCAGGCCCGGGCGAACACGGCGTCGCAGCGCTCGAGGTGCTCGATGATCGGCATCCCGTCGAGCACGGCCAGCCGCTCCACCTCGTCCGGGTGGTCCAGGGTCAGCCGCAGCGCCACGAGCGCGCCTCGGTCATGACCCACCACGGCGTACGACGGGTGGCCGAGCGCGGTCATCAGCCCCGCCAGGTCGTCGGCCACCGCACGCTTGGACTGCTGGGCGTGGTCCTCCAGGATGGCCGGCTTCGACGACTGGCCGTACCCGCGCATGTCGGGGACGACGACCGTGTGGCCGGCCTCGACGAGCGCCGGGGCGACTCGGTGCCACGTGGCGCCGGTGCGGGGATGGCCGTGGACGAGCAGGACCGCTGGACCCTCCCCGCCGTGACGGACCCGCAGCGTCACGTCCCCGACATCGATCCGCTCGTCGACGAGCTGCTCGAACATGACGTCCATCCTCGCGCCCCTGCAACGTCATCGGGATCGTGGGCTAGAGACCACGATTCTGATGACGTTCGGCGGTGGTGACCGGGGCCGGCTGACGCGCCTTCGAGATCAGCACGGTGCCGATGCGGTTGCGGCGGCCCTTGGCCTCCTCGGCCACGAAGACCAGGCCCTCGACCTCGACGCGCGACCCGGGGATCGGCACCTTGCCGAGGTACTTCGCCATCAGCCCGCCGACCGAGTCGACCTCGTCGTCGTCGATCTCGATCCCGGTGAGCTCGTCGAGGTCGTCGACGGGGAACCGCGCGGAGACCCGCGTCGAGCCGTCGTGCCAACGTCTCGACCGGGACTTCCTGGGGGTCGAACTCGTCGGTGATCTCGCCGACGATCTCCTCGAGGATGTCCTCGATGGTGACGATGCCGGCGGTGCCGCCGTACTCGTCGACGACCACGGCGATGTGCCGCCGCAGCGCCTGCATCTCGCGCAGGAGGTCGTCGACCGGCTTGGAGTCGGGTACGTGGAACACCGGGCGCATCACCGAGCCGACCTTCTCGGTGGACTCCGCGGCGTGGCGGTCGAAGACCCGCTTGGCGACGTCCTTGAGGTAGGCGAAGCCGATGATGTCGTCGAGCCCGTCGTCGACGACCGGCACGCGCGAGTAGCCGCTGCGCAGGAACAGCGACATCGCCTGTCGCAGCGTCTTGCCGCGCTCGATGTAGACGAGGTCGGTGCGCGGCACCATCACCTCGCGCACGGAGGTGTCGCCGAGCTCGAAGACCGAGTGGATCATCTCGCGCTCGCCCGACTCGATCAGGCTGGACGCCTCGGCCAGGTCGACCATCTCGCGCAGCTCCGCCTCGGAGGAGAACGGTCCCTCGGAGAAGCCCTTGCCGGGAGTCAGCGCGTTGCCGATGACGATGAGCAGCTGGGGCAGCGGGCCGAGCACCCGTGAGACGGCGAGCACGACACCGGCGGTGCCGAGGGCGATCGACTCGGCGTGCTGCCGGCCGAGCGTGCGAGGGCCGACGCCGACGAGCACGAAGAGGACGACGAACATGACGCCGATGGCGGCCAGCACGGACGTCCACTGCTTCGGCCCGAGGAGGTCGAGAACGATCGCGGTGGCCAGCACCACCGCCGCAGTCTCGGCGAGCATGCGCACGAAGAGCACGACGTTGAGGTGACGGGCAGCGTCGTCGAGCAGCCGCACCAGCCCGCGCGCACCCGGCCGTTGCTCGTGCTCGAGCTCGGCCGCACGGGCACGGGAGAACGTGGCGAGCGCCGCCTCGACCGCGGTGAGCACCGCGGCGACGACGACCAGGGCGATGACCGCCAGATACGGGCCCGGACTGTCGCCGGTCATGTCGTCAGGCTTCCGTGGGAGCCGGCGTGTCGTCGCGGCCCAGCCACTCGGCGAGCAGCCGAGCCTGCAGGCCGAACATCTCGCGGTGCTCCCCGGGCTCGCCGTGGTCGTAGCCGAGCAGGTGCAGGATGCCGTGCACCGTCAGCAGGTCGAGCTCGTCCTGCACCGCGTGGCCGGCCGTCGTCGCCTGCTGCTCGGCGACCGACGGGCAGAGCACGAGGTCTCCGAGCACTCCCTCCTCGGGCTCCTCGTTGACGTGGCCGGGGCGCAGCTCGTCCATCGGGAAGGCGAGGACGTCGGTCGGCCCCTCCTTCTCCATCCACTTCGCGTTCAGCTCGGCGATGGTCTCCTCGTCGACCGCGGTGACGCACAGCTCGGCCTGGGGGTGCACCCGCATCCGGTCCATCACGAACCTGGCCAGCTGCTGCGTGCGTCGTACGTCCAGGTCGATGCCGGACTCGTTCTGGACCTCGACACTCATGCGCGCGGGGGGGATTGGACGTCGTGGGCCTCGTAGGCCGCGACGATCTTGCCGACCAGCCGGTGGCGTACGACGTCGTGGGCGGTGAGCCGGTTGAACGAGATGTCCTCGACGTCGTCGAGGATGTCCTCGACCACGCGCAGGCCGCTGCGCACGCCGCTGGGCAGGTCGACCTGCGTGACGTCGCCGGTGACCACGATCTTGGAGCCGAAGCCGAGCCGGGTCAGGAACATCTTCATCTGCTCGGGCGTGGTGTTCTGCGCCTCGTCGAGCACGATGAAGGCGTCGTTCAGCGAGCGACCGCGCAGGAAGGCCAGCGGCGCCACCTCGATGGTCCCGGCGGCGAGCAGCTTCGGGATCGACTCGGGGTCGACCATGTCGTGCAGGGCGTCGTACAGCGGACGCAGGTAGGGGTCGATCTTCTCGGTCAGCGTGCCCGGCAGGAACCCGAGTCGCTCACCGGCCTCGACCGCGGGGCGGCTCAGGATGATCCGGTTGACCTTCTTGGCCTGGAGCGCCTGGACCGCCTTCGCCATCGCGAGGTAGGTCTTGCCGGTGCCGGCGGGGCCGATCCCGAAGACGATCGTGTGCTTGTCGATGGCGTCGACGTAGCGCTTCTGGTTCAGCGTCTTCGGGCGGATGGTGCGGCCGCGGTTGGACAGGATGTTCAGCGACAGCACGTCGGCCGGGCGCTCGCTGGACTCCTCCGCGCGGAGCATGCCGATCACGCGCTCCACGGTCTCGGGAGTGACCCCCTGGCCGGTGCGGATGATCGTGACGACCTCGTCGAGCACCCGCTCGGCCAGCGCCACCTCCTCCGGCTCACCGGTGAGCGTCACCTGGTTGCCGCGCACGTGGATGTTGGCGCCGAAGGCCTTCTCCATCAGGCGGAGGTGCTCGTCACCCGGGCCGAGGAGGGAGACCATGTTGATGCTGGCGGGCACGACGACCGTGTGCTGGGTCTGGTCGGGCGTGCGGTTGCTTGGTTCTGTCATGTTCCGTCCATGCTACGGGGCGGGTGCGAGCCGTTTCTGCGGTTGGGCGGGTCACAGGTTTCCTGTGTTAACACGAGATGTTGACTCTTCACACAGGTTGCTTGGTGTGTGAAGAGCCAGTTTGGGTTCTTAACCTGGGAAACCGACGCCCATCAAGGACGGGTGACCAGCAGGATCCCGAGGCACATCTCGTCGGTGGTGCCCTCGCCCCAGACGACGTACTTGTCGGGGATGCCGTCGAAGGCCGGGAGGCGGTCGCGCAGCTCCTGGCTGTGCCGGCAGGTGACCGTGACGGTGTCGCCCGGCTTCAGGTGCGCGGGCGGGATCGGGTGGCTGCCCTGGTTGTCGAAGTCCCACACCGGGATGTTCAGCAGCGTGCGCGCGTCGGGCTTGCCCTGGTTGACCGTGACCGAGATCGACTTGCCCAGCAGGTGCATGTGCCCGGCGACGCCGCGGATGGTCTCCGCCTGGTTCACCGGCCGGGTGCAGGTCTGCACCTCTCCCGGTTTGATCGGCCCGCAGAGGAAGTGCAGCAGGTCGCCGGTGGAGCCCGGGCCGTCGCCGAAGCGCGCCTTCACGTCGGCCATCGAGGCCGCGCGGCTGCACAGCTTGCCGTCGGCGTGCTCGGGGCGGCAGGGCAGCTCGACGGGCGCCGGCATCAGCTGGGTGATCAGCGGGGTGATCTTCGAGGACGCCGGCATCAGCCGCACCTCGGCCGCGCTCCGGTCCGGCTCGCGCCCGGCCAGCAGGTTGTAGTGGACCTGCATCACGATCCGCGAACCCGCCGGGAAGGGCTCACCGAAACCCTTCGCGTAGACCTGTTCCTTGCCTCCGGGAGCCCAGGCCCCCAGCCACGGGGCGTCGTCGATCTGCTGGCCGAGACCGCCCCCGAGGCCGGAGTCGCCGAAGCAGGTCCAGCCCTGCCCGGGGGTCGACGCGTCCTTGGCCTTCGCCTCGGCGACCTGCTCCGGGGGCACCCGGAACATGATCACGTGGTGGACGACGTCGGGGTTGCCCGGCAGCACGTTGAAGCCGGTGATCATCTGGTCCGTGGTGGTCTTCGGGTCCAGCAGGAAGCAGCGGTAGTCGTCGGTGCCCACGCCCGTGGGAGCGCTCGGGGTGTACGTCTCCGGCATCCGCACCTCGAGCCGCTTCTCCCCCGCGCGTAGCGGGAGGTGGCGCACCGGAGCCGCGGCGGCATGCGTCTGGCCCTCGGCGGGAGCGGGGCTCGCGGACGGCGACGCCGTCGAGCTGGACTTCTGGGACTTGTCGGCCGAGGGACTGCTCGTGCCGCACCCGGCCAGCAGCAGGACGGCCGCCGAGAGGGCCGCGAGGACGCGGATCATCCCGGCGGCCAGGACATGGACGACCGCCGAGCACGTGCATGTGGGCGTGGAAGACGGTCTGGTGTGCCGCCGCGCCGGTGTTGAACACCAGGCGGTAGCCCTCCTCCAGGCCTTCCTGGTCCGCGATCTCCCCGGCCGCGTCGAACAGGTCGGCAGCGGTGCCGGGCTCGCCCTCGGCCAGGGCCGCCGCGTTGGGGTAGTGGCTGCGCGGGATGACCAGCACGTGGGTGGGCGCCTGGGGGTTCAGGTCGCGGAAGGCGAGGGTCGTCTCCGACTCGTGCACGATCTCGGCTGGTACGTCGCCCGAGACGATCTTGCAGAACAGGCAGTCCTCGCTCATGGGCACAGCATGACTGGTTTCGACAAGCTCAACCAGCGCGGACCGCCGCGAGTTCTGTACCCAAGGCGCCACGCATGCGGCACACTCGCGGTTTAGTTCTCGAAGACAGAGAGTGGACGGCATGGCGGTCTGCAGTGCGTGTGGAACCACGCAGCCCGAGGGGGCGAAGTTCTGCGTCGAGTGCGGGGCGGCGCAGCAAGCCTCGTGTCCGACGTGCGGTGCGGCGACGGCGGCGACCGCGAAGTTCTGTCCCGAGTGCGGGACCGGCCTGCGATCGGGCTCCCCCTCCGCCGCCACTGCTGCCCCCGTGGCTTCGCGGCGGATCACCAGCGTGCTGTTCGGCGACCTGGTCGGCTTCACCACGCTGTCGGAGACGCGGGACCAGGAGGACGTGCGCGAGCTGCTTGAGCCGCTACTTCGAGGAAGCCTCGCGCATCGTGGCCCGCTACGGCGGCGCGGTGGAGAAGTTCATCGGTGACGCGGTGATGGCCGTGTGGGGGGTGCCGACCGCGCACGAGGACGACGCCGAGCGATCTGTCCGCGCCGGCCTGGAGCTGGTCGGTGCGACGAACGCGATGGGTGCCGAGCTGGGCATCCCCGATCTCGCCATGCGGGTGGGCATCGTCACCGGGGAGGTCGCCGTCACCGTCGGCGCACTCCAGCAAGGCATGGTGGCCGGCGACGCCGTGAACACCGCCTCGCGGGTGCAGTCGATCGCCTCCCCCGGACAGGTGTGGGTCGACGAGACCACCAAGCTGCTCACCAGCGCTGCCATCTCCTACGCCGAGGTGGGCTCGCACCTGCTCCGGGGCAAGACCGACCCCGTGCCGCTGTGGGCGGCGCGGGCCGTGGTGGCCCAGATCGGCGGGGCTGCGACGAGCCGACGGCCTGGAGGCACCCCTGGTCGGCCGGGACCGTGAGCTGCGGGTGGTCAAGGAGGTCTACCACCGCGTCGAGGAGAGTGAGAAGCCCGCCCTGCTGGTCGTGGCCGGGGACCCCGGCGTCGGCAAGTCGAGGCTGGGCTGGGAGTTCGCCAAGTACACCGACGGCCTCAGCACGACGTGTCGCTGGCACGCCGGCAAGTGCGTCTCCTACGGCGAGGGGGTCGCCTACTACGCCCTCGCGGAAGCCATCCGAAGCCGCCTGGAGACCACCGTGGTGGCCGACTCCGACTCGTCGGCACCGGCGGACACCTCGGCGCTGATCGACCAGGCGCTGGCCGTGCTGATGCCTTCAGCGGAGGAACGCCGGTGGGTGGCGCCACGACTGGGTGCCCTGTTGGGGTCGGTGACCTCCACCTTCCAGCGTGAGGAGCTGTTCGCGGCCTGGACGACCTTCTTCGAACGGGTCGGCGGTGGCGTCGAGCCGGTCGTGATGCTGATCGACGACGCCCAGTACGCCGACGCCGGCCTGGTGAAGTTCGTCGAGCACCTGATGGCAGCCGCCTCCTTCCCGTGCCTGGTGGTGCTGCTGACCCGCCCCGAGCTGCTCGCGGCCAACCCGAGCCTGGTGACCAACCGACGCGCGACCGTGCTGCACCTCGAGCAGCTCACGGACTCCGACATGGCGGCCCTGGTGGACGGACTGGTCGAGGGTCTTCCTGAGGGAGTGCGTGACGAGCTGGTGGCGCGGGCCGAGGGCGTGCCGACATTCGCGGTCGAGACGGTCCGGGCCTTGATCGACCGTGACCTGGTGGTGCCCCGCGGCGGCAGCTACGTGCTGCGCGACCCCGAGAACCTCGACCTGTCCGCGATCGGAGCACCGGCGTCGCTGCAGGCGCTGATCTCCGCACGTCTGGACACGCTTTCCCTCGCCGAGCGCCGGGTGGTCGACAAGGCGAGCGTCGCAGGCGACTCCATCGAGCCCAGCCTGCTGAGGGGCCTGTGCCGTGACATCGTCGACCTCGACGAGGTGCTGGCACACCTGGTGCACGCGCAGATCCTGCGCGTCGAAGCCAGTCGGCTCTCCAGCGAGGCCGGTCGCTACCAGTTCGTCCAGACCGCTGTGCGCCAGGTCGCCTACGGCACCCTGTCCCGGCGCGACCGCAAGCAGACCCATCTCGACGTCGCCGAGGCCTTGGCCCTTCTTCAGAGCGACGAGCTCGCACCGGTGCTGGCTCAGCACTACGTTGCTGCGGTCGAGGCCGTGCCCGACGGCCCGGACGTGCCCGAGCTGACAAACCGCGCGATCGATCTCCTCCGGCAGGCCTCCACCAGGGCCACCTCACTGGGCTCCCCCACCGAGGCCGTCGGCCACCTGGGCCGAGCACTCGACCTGGCCACCGACCCTGCCGCCCGCGCCGACCTGCAGCTCGCCCAGGCCCAGGCGTGCGACAAGGCCGGCAGCTTCTTCGACGAGCAGATGGCTCTGGCCCGTGAGGCGTCGGCCACCTTCGCGACGGTGGGCAACCGTGACGGCGAGGCGCTGGCGGTCGCGGCGCTGAGCCGCGCACTGGCGCGTGGTCCGGCGGACTATCAGGGCGCACTGGACCTGATCCAGCCGTGGTACGAGCGACTGCGCGACGAGGGCGCCTACACCCCGGTCTACGCCGAGGTGTTCGATGTCTACCTCCTCGTGCTGAGCCGCCTCGGCGGAGGGAACTTCGACCTGACCGTGGAGCAGTTCAGGATCGCCGAACGGCTCGGCGACGAGTCGGGCGTGGTTCGCGCCTTCATCACCCTCACCGTCCTGGCCAACCAGAGTGGCAGCTTCCGGCTCTCGGCGGCGATGATCGACCTGGCGGTAGCAGCCGCGCGGCGGTCTCGAGGACCTGCTCCAGCAGGGCGTCGGCCTTGCCAACCTGCTGGGGCAGCTGTGCACGGACGAGCTGGGCCGAGCCGTCGAGGTCGGCAGGGAGGCGCTCGACACCACGACCCGTGCAGGGAACGCCGAGTTCCTCAGCTACTCCCTGGCCAACCTGGCCCGCACCCACTGGGCGCTGGGCCGGTGGGACGAGGTCCTCGAGGTGACGCAGGCAGAGTCGATCCACCCCGATGACGAGGCCACCTTCATCGCCATGGGACGTTCGGTGCTGGCCGCCCGGGGACAAGATCCAGCCGACCTGCCGCTCGCGGAGGCACGACCCGGCTACGGCGCCCACTGGCGTTCGCTGGCTCAGGCCCTGGCCGCATCGCACGCCGGTGACGAGCACGCGGCATCGGCCGCGGCCTCGGCCGCCCTGAGCAGCACGGAGGCCGACGAGCTCGGCACCAAGGAGGAGATGCCAGACATCGTCGGCGGCGCCCTCGACATCGCTCTGCGCTTCCAGGACCCGGACCTGGTCGAGCACCTGCGCCGAACCTGCACCGCGGCCGTCGGCCTGGCGCCGGCCGAGTTCCGGGCACACGGCCACCTCCTCGCCGCCGCCGCGCCCGCGCCCGGCCGCACCGACGCAGAGGTCGAGCAGTCCTTCCACGACGCCCTGCGTGACTGCGAGCTCTGGGGCTCTCCGGTCTGGGGCGCCCGGACCCACGCGGCGTACGGCGTCTGGCTGACCCAGCAGGGACGCCCCGACGACGCGGCCGGGCACCTGTCCTCCGCCCGCGAGACCTTCGACCACCTCGGCGCCGTCGTGTGGCTGCGCGAGATGGAGGCCCAGCTCGTCGGAGCGCCGACGTGAGCGACGCCGAGATCACCGCACGAGAGTCCCTGAAGCGGGTCCTGGCCAACCCGTCGCTGCGCCGGGTGCAGGGAGCCTTCGCCGGGTCGATCCTCGGCGACTGGGCCTACGCCACGGCGCTCACCGTCTGGGCCTACACCGACGGTGGGGCCGCTGCGGTCGGCATCTTCCAGGCCGTCCGTTTCCTGGCGATGGCGATTGCCGGGCCGCTGGGGGCGGTCGTGGCCGACCGGGTCCCGCGCAGGACGTTCATGATGGCGACCGACCTCATCCGCGCCGTGCTCGTGTCCCTCGCCGCCGTGCTGATCACCGTCGACGGGCCGTCCGTGGCCATCTACGCCCTCGGCCTGCTCACCGCCGTGGTGGGCGCACCGTTCCGCGCCGCGCAGGCCGGCCTGATCCCCCAGCTCGTCGAGAGTCCCGACCAGCTGACCTCGTCCAACGCCATCGCCGCCAACATCGAGAACGTCGTCGTCTTCGCGGGCCCGGCCCTCGGGGCAGCCATGGTCGGCCTGATCGACGTCCAGAGCGCGTTCTGGCTCAACGCCGTCAGCTACGTCTGGTCGTTCCTGCTGGTCGCCGGGGTGCACGTCCCCCGAGCGGCGACGCCCGACGTCCACGTCGAGGAGGGGGACTCCGTCGAGGAGGAGGCCGAGCAGTTCCTCGCCGAGGTCGCGGCCGGGTTCACCACCGTCGCCAAGGACAAGGACCTGCGCACGGTCGCGTTGCTCGCAGGCGCCCAGGGCTTCACCTGGGGGGCCCTGACCGTGTTCATGGTGATCATCGCCATCGACCAGCTCCACGCCGGGCCCGAGGGCGTCGGCTACCTCAACGCGATCATGGGCAGCGCCACCGTCCTCGGTGGCGTCATCGTGCTCGCCCGGACGACGAAGGGCAGGCTGGGCGCCGACATGGTCACCGGTGTCCTCGGCTGGTCGGTCCCCCTGCTCGCGCTCGCCGCCTTCCCCTCCCCCGTCACCGCCGTCGTCGCCCTGGCGGTCATCGGCCTCGCCGACCCGTTCGTGAACCTCGGCTTCGAGACCATCCCCCAGCGGATCGCCCCCGCGCGCGTCATCTCCCGGGTCTACGCCGCGACCGAGAGCGCCCTGATCGGCGCGATGGCACTCGGCGCGGCGATCGCCCCGTTCCTGCTCCACCACCTCGGGTTCCGCGGCGCCATGCTGGTCCCCGGTGTCGCGGTGACCGTGTACGCGCTCAGCGCCCTGGCCCACATGCGGTCCCTCGACAAGCGGCTGATGCCGCCCGCCGAGCTGC
>CAWCFR010000016.1:0-116672 GCA_963794725.1 uncultured Actinomycetota bacterium | reverse complement strand
TCCGCGTCGGCCTCCTCGGCGGCCGGCAGGTCGACCGGCAGCGTCGACCGGGGCTGCGCCGTCGGCCGCGATCCAGTCGGCGTTCGCTGTGTCCGCGGTGTCCGCAGCCGGGTCACGGGCGCAGCTCGATGGCGTCGTCGCCGAGGGGCAGCTCGTCCTGGTGCGGCACCGAGGAAAGGCGGCGCCCCTGCGTCGCGGGCCGGGCACCGGGCTCGCGGAGCTCGCCGGTCAGCAGCCGGGCCTCGTCGTTCTCCGCGACGACGTAGCGGCCGGGGAGGTCGTGGGTGAACTCTGCGCGGCGGGGGCGACCGTCCACGGCGTACTCGGCCACCAGGGCCCAGCGACCGTCGGCCTGGCGCCAGGCGTCCCAGTCGACGTCCTCGTCGTGCAGCGAAGTGGTCGGCGAAGAACATCCCGGCCGACTCACCCAGCGTGCGGGCCGCGCCGGACGCCTCGGTTCCCCGTCGACGCAGCGAGGCCTTCTGCGCGGTCTGGGCCACGTGGGCGCGCTCGGCGAGGACCGGGGTGGCGAAGCCCATGATCGCCTCGAAGGGGCTGGTCGACCGGGGCTGCGCCGTCGGCCGCGATCCAGTCGGCGTCGGCGGTGTCGGCGGCCGGGTCACGGACGAGCTCGATGGCGTCGTCGCCGAGGGGCAGCTCGTCCTGGTGCGGCACCGAGGACAGGCGGCGCCCCTGGGTCGCGGGACGGGCACCGGGCTCGCGGAGCTCGCCGGTGAGCAGCCGGGCCTCGTCGTTCTCCGCGACGACGTAGCGGCCGGGCAGGTCGTGGGTGAACTCGGCGCGACGGGGGCGACCATCGACGGCGTACTCGGCCACCAGGGCCCAACGGCCGTCGGCCTGGCGCCAGGCGTCCCAGGCGACGTCCTCGTCGTGCAGGGCGTGGTCGGCGAAGAACATCCCGGCCGACTCACCCAGGGTGCGGGCCGCGCCGGCCGCCTCGGTGCCCCGGCGGCGCAGGGAGGCCTTCTGCGCGGTCTGTGCCACGTGCGCGCGCTCGGCGAGGACCGGGGTGGCGAAGCCCATGATCGCCTCGACGGTGGTCCGGGCGGCGGAGGCGACGTCCTCGGGGGACTCGCCGGCGCGGATGCGCGCCTGGATGTCGCGGGGCCGCAAGGCGCTTTCCATCTTCATCTCCTGAACCGAGCCGATGGTGACGCCACGGGGCGGTCACCAGAGCGCCGAGAATACTTCAGCCTCGCTCAGGGACCGAGGACGCGCCCGAGGTACGGATTGGCGAAGATCCGGTCGGGGTCGAGACGGTCCCGCATCGCCTGGAATTCCTGCCAGCGCGGGTACGCCGGGGCGAGGTCGTCGGCCGTGCGCGTGTGCAGCTTGCCCCAGTGCGGCCGGCCGTCGTAGCCGCGCAGGACCTCCTCGACACGAGCGAAGTAGTCGGTGTGGTCGGTCTGCGGGTTGGTGTGGAAGGCGAGGTAGAGGGAGTCGCGCCCGTACGCCGTCGAGAGGGGTACGTCGTCGGCCGGGACGAACCGGATCTCGACCGGGAAGCTGATCAGCCAGTCGCTGCGGTCGATGAGCGCACGGACCTCGCGCAGGGCCTCGAGCCCGGCCTCGCGGGGGACGGCGTACTCCATCTCGCGGAAGACCACGCGCCGCGGAGAGGTGAACACCTTGTGCGGGACGTCGCTGAAACGGCGCTCGGACAGGGCGCGGCCGGCCAGCTCGTTGAGGCGGGGCCGCATCTTCGGCCGCGCGTTGCCGAGCCGGTTGCTCCAGCCGAAGACCCGGTTGGAGAGGAACTCGTCGTCCAGCCAGCCCTTGAAGCGGCCGAGCGGCTCGGCGGGGTCGGCGGTGCGGTTGTTGCGCTTGGCGAGGATGCGGTCGGTGTGGGGGAACCAGTACATCTCGAAGTGGTCGTTGGTGGCCGCCAGCTCGTCGCACTCGGACAGCGCCCGGTCCCACGTCATCGGCGACTCGTGGGCGGCCAGCGTGAAGATCGGCTCGACCGCGAAGGTGACCGAGGTCAGCACCCCGAGGGCGCCCAGGCCGAGCCGCGCGCACTCGAGGACGTCGCGGTTCTCCTGCGGGGAGGCCACCAGCTCCTTGCCCTCGCCGGTCACCAGCTCGACGCCACGCACCTGGGCGCTGAGCGAGGCCACCGTGCCGCCGGTGCCGTGGGTCCCGGTCGAGATGGCGCCCGCGACCGTCTGCTCCTCGATGTCGCCCATGTTGTGCAGCGACAGGCCCAGCCGGGTCAGGTGGGTGTTCAGCTCGTGCAGCGGGGTGCCGGCCAGCGCGGTCACGGTCATCGCGTCCCGGTCGACGGCGGTGATCCCGCGCAGTCCCTCGGGCCGCAGCAGCAGCCCGTCGGTCAGGGCGATGTCGGTGAAGGAGTGACCGGTGCCGGGCATCTTCACCGTCAGGTGCTGGCGCCGGGCAGCCACCACGGCGTCGACCACCTCGCCGGCGTCGTGCGGCGACACCTCCTGAGCGGGGTGCGACGACTGGTTCTCCGCCCAGTTCGTCCACGTCACGAGGGTCATGGTGCCAAATCTAGATGCCCGCCCGGGCGGGCTGCTCCTCCCGGTCGCGGTCGGGTACGGCGAGCATGGCCACGGCCGCCACCACCGCCGAGGCCGCGCCGACCCAGTACGCCGCGTGGCCACCGGACCGGTCCGCCACCACACCGGCGAGCCACGCCCCGGGCGCCAGCCCGGCGCTGACACCGGTGGCCACGAAGCCCATCGCCTCGTTGAGCCGGGAGCGAGGGCTGGCCGCCTCGATGACCGAGAACAGCGCGATCAACGTGGGCGCCAGGGCCAGCCCGGTCACGAACAGGCCCACCGTCACGCTCACCAGGTCCGGGAGCAGGGGGAGGACCGACGCCCCCACGGCGAGCAGGGCCAGTCCGATCCGCGCCCGGCGCACCGGCGTGCGGCGGAACGTCATGGCGCCGGCCACCACGCCGGCGAGACCGCTGGCCAGCGCGAAGGCGCCGAGCATGAGCCCGGAGACCGCCTTGTGCCCGGCGTCCCCGGCGAGCGCGACCGTGGCCACCTCCTGCGCCCCGAACAGGCTGCCCAGGGCGGTCGCCGCGACCGTGAGCGGCACCAGGACCGCCCACGGCATCGGCGCCCGGACCGTCGACGGGTCGTGCGGGTGGGCCGGCGGCTCGGTGCGCCGCTGCAGGGCGAGGGCGACCGCCCCCACCGTCCCGATGACCGCGGCCGTGACCAGCCCCGACTGCGGGGCATGCAGGGTGGACAGCAGGGTGACCAGCACGGGGCCGGTCACGAAGACCGCCTCGTCCGCCACGCCCTCGACCGCGAACGCGGTGTGCCGCTCGGCCTCGTTGTCGAGCAGGTACGCCCACCGGCTGCGCACGAGGCTGCCGTACGGCGGGATCACGGCACCGGTGGCGACCGCCAGCAGGTGGGGATACGGGAACGCCCACTCCTCGCTGATCGCGACCACCGTCAGCACGGTGAAGGTGGCGAACAGGGCCGCGTCGACGTACAACACCCGTGACTGGCCGAAGTGGTCGACCAGGCGGCCCTGGGGTATCGCCGCGAACGCGTTGCCGAGGATGTACGCCGCCGAGACCTGCCCGGCCAGGGCGTAGGAGCCGGTCTGCGCGCTGACCAGCAGCACGATCCCGAGCGTCATCATCGCGATCGGCAGCCGGGCCACCAGGCCGGTCAGCGAGAACGCGAGAGCGCCCGGGTGGGCGAAGACCCGGCGGTAGGAGGCGAGCATCGGGCTCAGCCTAGGCTTTGTCGCATGCCGGACCCGACGCCGTACGACGCGCTCCTCCTGGTCTCGTTCGGCGGCCCGGAGAAGGCCGACGACGTCGTGCCGTTCCTGCGCAACGTGACCGCGGGACGCGACATCCCGGAGGAGCGCCTGGTGGAGGTCGGCCGGCACTACCTCGACCGCGGCGGCCGCAGTCCGATCAACGACCAGAACCGTGAGCTGGTCGCGGCCATCGAGACCGACCTCGAGGCCAACGGCGTCAAGATCCCCGTCTACTGGGGCAACCGCAACTGGGACCCCTACCTCGGCGACGCGGTCGCGCAGATGAAGGCGGACGGCATCTCCCGGGCCGCCGCGCTGCTCACCAGCGCCTACTCCTCCTACAGCGGGTGCCGGCAGTACCGCGAGGACCTCGCCGACGCCGTCGCCGGAGTGCCCGGCGCGCCCCGGGTCGACCGGCTCCGCGCGTACTTCAACCACCCCGGCTTCGTCGAGCCGATGGTCGACGCGACGCTGGCTGCGCTCGCCGACCTGCCCGAGGAGGCCCGTCGCGGCGGGCACCTCGCCTTCGTCACCCACTCGATCCCCGTGGCGATGAACGAGCGCAGCGGTCCGCGCGGAGGCGCCTACGTGGCCCAGCACCGCGTGGTCGCGGCCGAGATCGTCGAGCGCGTGCGCGAGGAGACCGGGCACCGGTACCCCTCGGAGCTGGTGTTCTGCTCGCGCTCCGGGCCGCCCCAGGTGCCGTGGCTGGAGCCGGACGTCAACGACCACCTGCGCGCACTGCGGCAGCGTGGGGTCCCGGGGGTCGCGGTGGTGCCGATCGGCTTCGTCTCCGACCACATGGAGGTCGTCTACGACCTCGACACGGAGGCCCGGGAGACCGCCGGGGAGCTGGGCCTGCCCTACGTGCGGGCGGCGACCGCCGGAGTGGATCCGCGCTTCGTGGCGATGGTGCGCGACCTCCTCCTCGAGCGGAGCGCCGCCGAGCGCGGCGAACAGGTCGAGAGGGCCTCGCTCGCCTCGGAGGCCGCCTGGGAGGTCTGCGCCGCCGGGTGCTGCCCCAACCCCCGAGGGCCTCGTCCCGCGCTGTGCGGCCGGGACTGAGCGTGCCGGACGACGACCTGGACCCGGCCGGCCTGCTCGAGCTCGCCCTGGGCGCCGCGAGGGAGGCCGCGGAGCTCGCGGCGCGGATGCGCGACCGCGGTGTCGAGGTGGCCGGGCTCAAGTCCAGCCCGACCGACGTCGTCACGGCGGCCGACCAGGCGTGCGAGGAGCTGGTCCGCGAGCGACTCCTGGGTGGGCGGCCCGCCGACGGGTTCTTCGGCGAGGAAGGTCACGACGATCCGGGGACCTCCGGGGTGCGCTGGATCGTCGACCCGATCGACGGCACCGTCAACTACCTCTACGGGCTGCCTCACTACGCCGTGTCGGTGGCGGCCGAGCGCGACGGTCAGGTCGTGGCCGGAGCAGTCGTGGCCCCCGTCCTCGGCCTGGAGTACGCCGCCACGCTCGGCGGGGGCGCCACCCTCAACGGCGTACCCCTGCACGGTCGGGAGAGCCCGCCCCTCGAGGAGGCCCTGGTCGGCACCGGGTTCAGCTACGAGCGGGCGGTCCGGGCCCACCAGGCCGAGGCCGTGGCGCGGATGCTCCCGCAGGTCCGCGACATCCGGCGGATCGGGTCCTGCGCGCTCGACCTGTGCGCGATCGCCGCCGGCTCCCTGGACGCCTACGTCGAGGAGGGCCCGCACCTCTGGGACCACGCCGCGGGCGGCCTGGTCGCGACCGAGTGCGGCGCCCGGATCGACGTCCGGGAGACCCCTCGCGGGATGGACCTCGTGCTGTGCGCCCCGACGCCGCTGTGGGCGCGTTTCGAGGCGCTCGTCGACGAGTGCGGCTTCCGCTGAATAAGCGGCCGCCGAATCGGGAACAAAGGAGTACAGTCCACGCGTTCCTCGGTCGTCGCCAGCTCACAGAGCCCACGCGTTCTCCCCGAAGGAACAGGGAGGCCGAGATGGGTGTGCAAGTTCAGACGGACTAGTGCACAATCTGCGCCGTTGAGCGACGTGGAGCAGCAACGAGAACACCGTGCCCGACACCGTGACTCACCCCGGATCGGGCCCGGGAGCAACTGGGACTTGGGGGCAGGAGAGAAGACGCATGGCTACTGACTACGACGCACCACGCAAGACCGAGGAAGAGCAGAGCGAGGACAGCCTCGAAGAGCTCAAGGCGCGGCGCCACGACAAGAACTCGGGCAAGGTCGACGAGGACGAGGCCGAAGCGGCCGAGTCGTTCGAGCTGCCCGGGGCCGACCTCTCCCACGAGGAGCTGGCGGTGGAGGTCAAGCCCAAGCAGATGGACGAGTTCACCTGCATGAGCTGCTTCCTGGTGCACCACCGCAGCCAGCTGGCAGACGAGAAGAAGCTGATCTGCCGCGACTGCGCGTGACCGCGACCTACTAGAGATCACACAAGAAGGGCCGCCCCACGGGGCGGCCCTTCTGCTACTCGAGTGCTACTCGACGTCCTGGTCGTCCTTCTGCAGGGGCGGCGGCAGGTGGCCGGTGGACTTCGCGTAGTAGTTCGCGGCCTTGCGCGCCATCAGCATCCGGGCCAGCTGCACGGCGGTGCCACTGGCGATGGCCCACAGCACTGCCTCCCAGAGGTCGACGTCGGGGTCGGCGGGGTTGGCCGGCGGGTTCTTCCCGGTCGCCGCCTGCCAGCTCTTGGTCAGCGCCTTGCGAGCGACCGTGGCGCCGATCAGGGCGGCGGCGAGCGACATGACCGTCCAGACCTTGGAGCTGTCCTGCGTCTTCTCGGACTCGTCCTTCGCCATGGTTCCCTCTCGTCGCGGCCTGCTGTCCTGTCCCTGTACCCAGGCAACCCTAGGGCGTATCCACCGGGCGCGACCCGGCCAGGGCCGCCGCGAGACGCTCGGGGTGGCGGGTGGACAGCAGCCAGTACGGCGTCGGGTCGGTGGGGTCGTGCAACGGCACCCGCACCGAGCGGTGCAGGTAGGGGCGGGTGAGCAGGAAGGCCCGGGCGTCCGCGTCGACACCGTGCACCCGACGGGTCTCCTCGCGGTCCAGCGGCTCGGGCGCCCCCAGGTGCTCCACGTCGATGTGGGCGGTCCCGGCGTGCAGGACGCCGTCGTGCAGGACCAGCCGCGCGCTGCCGATCCAGACGAAGAGGGCGTAGACCACGAGCAGCAGCGCCCCGGCGGACGCGGAAGCGGCCCACAGCGGCATCGCCACGACGAAGGCCAGCCAGAGCGTGGCCAGGAGCATGGTGGCCTGCACCCACCAGCGCAACGGAACGGTGAGCCGCTCGCTGTAGGCGTCACCCGTGGTCCCGCTCCGCACGGGACCAGCCTGTCATCCCGCCCGCGCGCCGAGCCTCGGCGGGGTCACGAGTAGGGTCGCTGGAATGGTGCAGATCCCGGTCAGGCGACTCGATCCCGACCTGCCGCTCCCGTCGTACGCCCATCCCGGCGACGCCGGTGCCGACCTCCACGCGGCCACCGAGGTCACCCTCCAGCCCGGCGAGCGCGCCCTGGTCCCGACCGGCATCGCGATGGCCCTGCCCGAGGGGTACGTCGGCCTGGTGCACCCGCGCTCCGGGCTGGCCGCTCGGCACGGGATCTCGATCGTCAACGCCCCCGGCACCATCGACGCCGGCTATCGCGGCGAGGTGCAGGTGTGCCTGGTCAACACCGACGCCGCCGCGCCGTTCACCGTCCACCGCGGCGACCGGATCGCCCAGCTCGTGGTGCAGCAGTGCGAGACCGCCACCTTCGTGGAGTCCGCCGACCTCGCGGACTCTGCTCGAGGTGAGGGCGGCTACGGCTCGACCGGCGGGTTCCAGATGAGCTCCTCGACGGGAGGCTCCGCGTCGTGAGGTTCGGACGCAAGGGCGGCGCGCCGCCGAGCCCGACGAGACCGACCCGCCCGAGGAGGGCGGGATCCTGGACCTCCCGGCGGTCGGACCCTTCGACGAGTCGCAGGTCGACGTCGAGGAGTACCTCGAGAAGCACGGAGGGGTCGACCTCGGCAGCATCGTCGTGGTCCCCGACGACGGGACGGAGGTGCGCCTCGAGGTCGACGAGACGACCGGTGACGTCGGTGCCGTGATCCTGGTGGGTGACGACGGGGCGCTCGAGCTGCGTGCCTTCGCGGCCTCGCGCGGCGGCGACGCCTGGGACGACC
Organism: uncultured Actinomycetota bacterium; assembly: GCA_963794725.1. Lineage (GTDB taxonomy): Bacteria > Actinomycetota > Actinomycetes > Propionibacteriales > Nocardioidaceae > Marmoricola. The sequence goes on along the minus strand of CAWCFR010000016.1, from coordinate 108,733 downwards.
TGCGGCCCCAGATCGCGGCGGAGGTCGCCCGGATCGGTGGCACCGCCTCCGAGCAGCAGGGCAGCTTCGGCTCCGAGCTGGTCTGCCGGGTGCCGATGCAGTCGCCCGACGGGCAGGGCGGCACCCAGACCAGCCGGGTGATCGGCACGCTGGGTCCGGCCTGGATCCTGCGCGCCACCCTGATGGGAGCGGCCGCCCTGGACCCCGCGCTCGCCGATCCCTGGGAGGAGAGCATCCGCCGGGTCGTCGTCCGCCGTGGGCGCGACGCGATGCCGCCGGGGAGTCCGCTTCCGCTGCGGCTGCCGCCCGAGGCGCGTCGCGTCGACTGATCCGGCGCTCAGGGTTCGCGCCGCCCGACTACCCTTTCGCCATGCCCGAGCGCGACGAGACCACGAAGCGCCCGCGCGAGCATTCCCTGGGCCACGCGCTGGGTCAGACGCTGAGCCGGTGGGCCAGCCAGGACCGCGACCAGGCCCGCGAGCTGCGTCACGACACCCGCAAGGCGGGACTGGTCTGCATCGCCGACGCGCCGCTGCGGGAGAAGGTCGTGGTGCAGGGCACCCTGAAGACCGTGACGCTGCGGCCCCGCGGGGGCGTCCCGGCGCTCGAGGCCGAGCTGTACGACGGCACCGGCTCGATCAGCGTGATCTGGCTCGGTCGCCGGCGGATCAGCGGCATCTCCCCGGGCAAGAGCATCCGGGTCGCAGGGCGGATCGGTCAGCAGGGCGACGAGCGGATCATCTTCAACCCTCGCTACGACCTGAGATCGCAGTGACGGCCGCCCCCACGACCCACACGGTCGAGCAGGTCGTCCGCCAGCAGCTCTCCCAGGCCCTCGGCGGGGTTCGCGGGATGCTCGAGGCGGCGGTCCCGACGATCATGTTCACCGTCGTCTTCATCACCCGGCACGACCTGAAGCTGGCCATCGTGATGAGCCTGGTGACGGCCGGTGTGCTGCTGGTCGCCCGGCTGGTGCAGCGCAGCAGCATCAAGTACGTCGCGAACGCCTTCTTCGGCATCGGCCTCGGAGCGCTGTTCGCCTACCGGGCGGCACGCGGCGGGGGAGACGCCGGCGACCAGGCACTCGCCTACTTCCTGCCGGGCCTCCTCTACAACCTCGTCTACGCGTTGCTGATGATGGTCACCATCGCGATCCGCTGGCCGATCGTCGGAGGCCTCGAGGACGTCTTGCTTCGTCGTGGGCAGCGTCGCCGTGACCCCACCGCCTGGCACGACGACCCGAAGATCGTGCGCCTCTGCAGCAGGCTCCACCTGGCTGCTGGCGTTGCCGTGCCTGGCCAGGGTGCTCGTGCAGGGCCCGATCTAGCCTCGCGGGCCGCAACGGCTGGATGTCGTACCGACTCGGCGGTGGCAGCCCTGGGCGTGGCCAAGCTGGCCGTGATGGGGTGCGCCGCTCCAGGTGGGCGCGCTGGCGGCGATGGCGTGGCTGCTGGCACGCAACCACACGCCGATGAGGCGAAGCCTCGCGCGAGCTTGCCGAGCCGATTGATTCTTCGCTGGGGCCTCGCCCAAGGACCGGCCCAGGCCTGAGCCGAGGCTCACGCCGGGCGATCGCCCGGCTAGTCCTTCTTCTGGTGCTCCTCGGGGGCGAGGAGCCGCTCGAGCTCCTCCTCCACCTCGCTCGGTACGACGAACAGGAGCTCGTCCCCGGCCTCGATCGGCTGGTCCGGGTCGGGGACGTAGACCTGGCCGTCGCGCAGGATCGTCACCAGCGCGCTGTTCTCCGGCCACGGGACCAGTCCCGAGGGCTTGCCGACGTACGGCGAGTCGCTGGGCAGGGTCATCTCGACGAGGTTGGCGTTGCCCTGGCGGAAGGTGAACAGCCGGACGAGGTCGCCCACGGTCACCGCCTCCTCGACCAGCGCGGACATGATGCGCGGAGTGGAGACGTTCACGTCGACGCCCCAGGCCTCGGTGAACAACCACTCGTTGTTGGGGTGGTTGACCCGCCCCACCGTGCGCGGCACGCCGAACTCGGTCTTGGCGAGCAGCGCGGTGACCAGGTTGACCTTGTCGTCACCGGTCGCGGCGATCACCACGTCGCAGTCCTGCAGGCGCGCCTCCTCCAGCGAGGACAGCTCGCAGGAGTCGGCGAGCAGCCACTCGGCGTCCGGCACCCGGTCGGGCTTGATCGAGCCGGGCTCCCTGTCGATGAGCAGGACGTCGTGGCCGTTGCCGATCAGCTCGCGCGCGATCGAACGGCCGACCGCCCCTGCTCCCGCGATGGCGACCCTCATCGGACGTCACTCCCGGCCGGTGCCCCGGTGATCGGCTCAGTCATCGTCGGGACCCTTCTTCAACACCTTGTACACGCCGTTGGCCTTCTCCTCGCGCATCACGAGGTGCAGGATGTCGCCCTCCTGCATCACCGACTCGCGGCTGGGCAGCATGCCCTCGCCGAGACGGTCGATCCAGGCGATCCGGCTGCTGGACTCCTCCTGGAACTTCACCGTGCGCTCGCCGACCCACGTCTCGGGGACCGGGACCTGGTCGACGCGGATGGTGCCCGAGGGGTCGCGGAAGTCGGGCTCGCCACCTGCGGGGAGCAGGCGGCGCAGCACCTGGTCGGCGGTCCACTTCACGGTGGCCACCGTGGTGATGCCCAGCCGTTGGTAGACCTCGGCGCGGCCGGGGTCGTAGATCCGCGCGACGACCTGCTGGATCCCGAAGGTCTCGCGCGCGACCCGCGCCGCGATGATGTTGGAGTTGTCGCCCGAGCTGACAGCGGCGAACGCGTCGGCCCGCTCGATGCCCGCCTCGGTGAGGACGGCCTGGTCGAAGCCGTAGCCGGTGACCTTGGTGCCGTTGAACGACGGACCGAGGCGCCGGAACGCGTCCGGGTTGCTGTCGATGATGCTCACAGTGTGGTTGCGGTCCTCGAGGCTGCGCGCCAGCGTGGAGCCGACGCGCCCACAGCCCATGATCACGACGTGCACATGGCGAACAGTAGTGGGTCAGGTGCTCTAGCCTCGGCGTGTGGGCATTGGAAATGTCTCCAAGCGCATCCTGCTCGGACGCAAGCTTCGGAGCTCTCAGCTCGGGGAGACACTCCTTCCCAAGCGGATCGCCCTACCCGTCTTCGCCAGTGACGCGCTCTCCTCGGTGGCCTACGCGCCGGACGAGGTCTTCATCATGCTGTCGGTGGCCGGGGTGTCGGCGTACGCCTTCTCGTGGAAGATCGGCCTCGCCGTCGCCCTCGTGATGCTCACCGTGGTCGCGTCCTACCGGCAGAACGTGCACGCCTACCCCAGCGGCGGCGGCGACTACGAGGTGGCGAAGGTCAACCTCGGCAAGAACGCCGGCGTCACGGTCGCCTCGGCGCTCCTGGTCGACTACGTGCTCACCGTGGCTGTGTCGGTCTCCTCGGGCGTGCAGAACGTCAAGGCCGCGCTGCCCTTCGTGCAGAGCCACGAGACGCAGTGGGCCGTGCTGTTGATCGTGCTCCTGGCGGCGATGAACCTGCGCGGAGTGCGGGAGTCCGGTGCGTTCTTCGCCATTCCCACCTACGGCTTCATGCTCGGCGTCCTCGGGATGGCGGTGTACGGAGCCATGCGGGCCTTCGCCGGTGACCTGCCGAACGTGGAGAGCGCCAACCTCAGGCTCGCCCCGGATCCGTCGTACGCCGGTGACATCAGCCAGGTGGCCCTGATCTTCCTGCTGGCGCGAGCCTTCTCCTCCGGCTGTGCCGCGCTGACCGGGGTGGAGGCGATCTCCAACGGGGTGCCGGCCTTCCGCAAGCCCAAGAGCAAGAACGCCGCGACCACCCTGCTGCTCCTCGGCTCGATCTCGATCACCATGCTGCTCAGCATCATCATCCTGGCGCGCGAGATGAGCCTGCGGTACGTCGATCCCAGCGAGCTCGACCGTCTCACCCGGGCCGACGGGAGTGCCCTGCCGGCGGGTTACCAGCAGCACACGGTCATCTCCCAGCTCGGGCGCGCGATCTTCGACAACTTCCCGCCCGGTTTCTACTTCCTGGTCGCGATGACCGGCATCATCCTGATCTTCGCCGCCAACACGGCCTTCAACGGCTTCCCCGTCCTCGGCTCCATCCTCGCCAGGGACGGCTTCGCGCCGCGCCAGCTCGGCTCGCGAGGTGACCGGCTCGCCTACTCCAACGGCATCCTGTTCCTTGCCGGCTTCGCGATCGTGCTCGTCGTCTCCTTCCAGGCCCAGCCGACCCGCTTGATCCAGCTCTACATCGTCGGCGTCTTCGTGTCCTTCAACCTCAGCCAGCTCGGGATGATCCGGCACTGGACGCGGCACCTGAAGACCGAGGAGGACCCCGCCGTCCGGCGGAAGATGTTCCGCTCGCGCGTGATCAACACCTTCGGCCTGGCCATGACCGCGACCGTCTTCGTGGTGGTCCTCGTGACGAAGTTCCTGGCAGGCGCCTGGATCGCGATCGTGCTGATGGTCGTGTTCTTCGCGATCATGCGCTCGATCCGGACCCACTACGACCGGATCGCCGAAGAGCTGGTGATCGGCGACAGCGACCCGATCATGCCCACGCGGGTGCACGCGATGGTGCTGGTCTCCAAGCTGCACAAGCCGACGATGCGCGCGCTGGCCTACGCCAAGGCGACCCGTCCCAACGTGCTCGAGGCGGTCTTCGTCGACACCGGCGACGAGCGCTCTCGCCACCTCGTCGAGGAGTGGGACGCCCAGCGGATCGACATCCCCCTCAAGATGCTCTACTCGCCGTACCGCGAGGTGATCCGCCCGATCGTGCAGTACGCCGTGGAGATCCGCGAGGCCAGCCCGCGCGGCGTGGTGGCCGTCTACATCCCCGAGTACGTCGTGGGCCACTGGTGGCAGCAGGTGCTGCACAACCAGACCGCGCTGCGGCTCAAGGGCCGGCTCCTGTTCACCCCCGGCGTGATGGTGACGTCGGTCCCGTACCAGCTGCGTGGCGCCGAGGCGGCCAAGGAGCGGGGCGACTGGGACCTCGAGCGCGCCCGCCCCGGTGACGTGCGTCGCGGGCGAACCCGCTCGCGGTGACCCTCCCGGAGGGATCGCGACTCGAGCTCCGGATCGGGCCGGTCGCCCACGGCGGTCACATGGTGGCTCGCACGCCCGAGGGTCAAGTGGTCTTCGTCCGGCACGCCCTGCCCGACGAGCAGGTCGTCGTCGAGATCACCGAGAGCGGCAAGTTCCTGCGCGGCGATGCCGTGGAGGTGCTCGAGCCGTCCGCGCACCGGGTGCCGGCTCCGTGCCCGTACGCCGGCCCGGGCGCCTGCGGCGGCTGCGACTTCCAGCACGTCGACCTCCCGGAGCAACGCCGGCTCAAGGCGGCCGTCGTGGCCGAGCAGCTCCAGCGCCTCGCCGGCCTCGAGCGTGACGTGGTCGTCGAGGACGTGGCTTCGTCGGTCGAGCAGAGTCGAGGCCTCCGCTGGCGCAGCCGGATGCAGTACGTCGAGCTCCCCGGCGGCGGGGTGGGCCTGCACAAGCACCGCTCGCACGAGATCGTCCAGATCGACGACTGCCTGATCGACGCCGAATCGCTGGTCGAGGTGCGAGGGCCGTCAAGGCCCGAGCCTCGAAGGCCCGGTGACCATCACGGAGACCGTCACCACGTCGTACGGCACCCGCACCTTCACCGTCGCTGCCGACGGCTTCTGGCAGCCGCACGTCGAGGCGCCCCGGGTGCTGGTCGAGACGGCGCTCGGGATGCTGGCTCCCCGCGAGGGGGAGAGCGCGCTCGACCTGTACGCCGGAGTCGGGCTGTTCTCGGCCTTCCTGGCCGGGGCGGTCGGCTCCGGCGGCAGCGTGGTCGCCGTGGAGGGAGACCGGGTGGCCTCGCAGCACTCGCGGACGAACCTGGCCGACCTGCCGTGGGTCAGGGCGCTGCACGGCTCGGTGGACCGGGTGCTGCGGCGTGGGGTCGGCGACGCCGACCTCGTCCTCCTCGACCCGCCCCGGACCGGAGCGAAACGCGCCGTGGTCCGCGCGATCGCCGCGCTCGCACCCCGCGCGGTGGCCTACGTCGCGTGCGACCCGGCCGCCCTGGCGCGCGACCTCGGCTACTTCGCCGAGGAGGGCTACCGGCTGGCGGACCTGCGCGCGTTCGACCTGTTCCCGATGACCCACCACGTGGAGTGCGTGGCCCTGGTGGTGCCCGAGGAGGCTCGGTGAACTCGATCGACGACTTCCTCGCCCTGGTGCGGCAGCTCGAGTCGGTCGAGGTCATCGATCACGACTGGTACCTCAAGCTCGAGGTGGCCGGCCGCGCGTTCGGCTACCTGTGGCCGGCCACGAGCACCGTCGGCCTGAAGCAGACGCTGGTCGAGCAGGCAGCGCTGGTGGGGGAGCGCCCCGAGGTCTTCGAGGTGCAGTTCACCGCGGGTGGGTTCGGCTGGGTGGTCGTCAAGCTCGAGGGTGTGGACCGCGTCGAGCTCAGCTGAGCTCACCTTCGAGGCCTGGCGGCTCTCGGCGCCGGCACAGCTGCGTCGAGGCCCGGGGCGACCGGCTCCCGCGATGATCTGGCTTCGGCTTGGGCGGCGGCCCTAGCGTCGAGGACATGACTGCTTCCAGGACCTGGTTCATCACCGGCTGCTCGCGCGGCTTCGGCCGCGAGTGGGCGATCGCCGCCCTCGAGCGGGGCGACCGCGTCGCGGCGACCGCCCGCGACACCTCGACGTTGGACGACCTCGTGTCGAAGTACGGCGAGGCGATCCTGCCGATCGAGCTCGACGTGACCGACCGTGCGGCCGACTTCGCCGCCGTCCAGCAGGCGGCCGAGCACTTCGGCCGGCTCGACATCGTCGTGAACAACGCCGGCTACGGCCAGTTCGGCTTCGTCGAGGAGCTCAGCGAGGACGACTTCCGCGCCCAGATGGAGACCAACACCTTCGGCGCGATGTGGGTGACCCAGGCGGCCCTGCCGATCATGCGCGAGCAGGGTGCCGGCCACATCCTGCAGGTGTCCTCCATCGGGGGCATCTCCGCCTTCCCGCTGGTCGGCGCCTACCACGCCTCGAAGTGGGCCCTCGAGGGCTTCTCGCAGGCGCTGGCGCAGGAGGTCGCGAGCTTCGGGATCCACGTCACCCTGATCGAGCCGGGTGGCTTCTCCACCGACTGGTCGGGCCCCTCCTCCAGGACCGCGAACCCGTTGCCGGCGTACGACGAGCTGCGCGAGCAGGTGGCCGAGTCCCGCAAGGCGCGGATGTCCACCCGGGGGACCCCTCGGCGTCCGCCGCGGCCGTGCTCCGCATCGTCGACGCCGACGAGCCGCCGCTGCGGGTGTTCTTCGGTGTCGCCCCGCTCGGCATCGCCAGGGCCGACTACGAGTCGCGCCTCGAGACGTGGGAGCAGTGGGACGACGTGGCGAAGCTCGCCCAGGGATCGTCGGAGAGCTGACCTCGACCCTGGAGACACGCCTGGGAACGTGATATCTTGACGTCAAGATAAATCGTACTTAGGTCAACCTTCCTTCGACCTCCGGCGCAGGTCTGGGCAGGATGGCAGCAGACCCCAGGACCAGAGGAGTGGACTCGATGGCGAGCACGGACAGTTTCGGTGCCAAGGGCACGTTGGACGTCGACGGGAAGTCCTACGAGATCTTCCGGCTCAGCTCGGTCGAGGGCGACGGCCTCGACGTCGACTCGCTGCCGTTCAGCCTCAAGGTGCTGCTGGAGAACCTCCTGCGCACGGAGGACGGCGAGAACATCACCGAGGAGTCCATCAAGCAGATCGCCGGCTGGGACGCCGACGCCGAGCCCGACCAGGAGATCCAGTTCACGCCGGCGCGCGTGATCATGCAGGACTTCACCGGGGTGCCCTGCATCGTCGACCTCGCCACGATGCGCGAGGCGATGGAGGACCTCGGCGGCGACCCCTCGAAGATCAACCCGCTGGCCCCGGCCGAGCTGGTCATCGACCACTCCGTCATCGCCGACGTCTTCGGCACGCCCGAGGCGTTCGAGCGCAACGTCGAGATCGAGTACCAGCGCAACAAGGAGCGCTACCAGTTCCTGCGCTGGGGCCAGGGCGCCTTCGACGACTTCAAGGTCGTGCCGCCCGGCACCGGCATCGTCCACCAGGTCAACATCGAGCACCTCGCCCGCGTGGTGTTCACCCGCGAGATCGACGGACGAGCTCGACGGTCGCCTACCCCGACACCCTGGTCGGCACCGACTCCCACACCACGATGGTCAACGGCATCGGCGTGGTCGGCTGGGGCGTCGGCGGCATCGAGGCCGAGGCCGCCATGCTGGGCCAGCCCGTCTCGATGCTGATCCCGCGCGTGGTCGGCTTCAAGCTCAACGGCGACCTGCCCGAGGGGGCCACCGCCACCGACCTCGTCCTCACGATCACCGAGATGCTCCGCGAGCACGGCGTGGTCGGGAAGTTCGTCGAGTTCTACGGCCCCGGTGTCTCGGCACTGCCGCTCGCCAACCGCGCCACGATCGGCAACATGAGCCCCGAGTTCGGCTCCACGATCGCCGTCTTCCCGATCGACGAGGAGACCACCAAGTACCTCAAGCTGACCGGTCGCGACGACGAGCAGATCGCGCTCGTCGAGGCCTACGCCAAGGAGCAGGGGCTCTGGCACGACCCGGACGCCGAACCGCGCTACTCCGAGCGGCTCGAGCTCGACCTCGCCGAGGTCGTCCCCTCTCTCGCCGGACCGAAGCGGCCGCAGGACCGCGTCTCGCTCAGCGACGCGAAGGAGGCCTTCCGCTCCTCGCTGGCCGACTACGTCGACGACGGGGACGCCCAAGGAGTGACGGAGGGTGGCTCCGACGAGGAGGGGGTCCCGGCCCAGGAGAAGCCTGACGAGGCGCAGCACTCCAAGGTCGACGAGCAGTCGGACGAGTCCTTCCCGTCCAGCGACGCCCCGTCCCACTCCGAGGGCGGCAACGGGGACGGTGCACCGGACAACTGGCGCAACCACCCCGCCGGCAGCGGTTCGGGCCGGCCGTCCAACAAGGCGAAGGTGACGCTGGACGACGGCACCGAGTTCGAGCTCGACCACGGCGCCGTGGCCATCGCGGCCATCACGTCGTGCACCAACACGTCCAACCCGTCGGTGATGATCGGCGCGGCGCTGCTGGCCAAGAACGCCGTCGAGAAGGGCCTGACCAGCAAGCCCTGGGTGAAGACCACGCTGGCTCCCGGCTCGAAGGTGGTCTCGGACTACTACGAGCGCGCCGAGCTGACGCCGTACCTCGACAAGCTGGGCTTCAACCTCGTCGGCTACGGCTGCACGACCTGCATCGGCAACTCCGGGCCGCTCATCCCGGAGGTGAGCGACGCCGTCAACGAGAACGACCTCGCCGTCGTCTCCGTCCTCTCCGGCAACCGCAACTTCGAGGGCCGGATCAACCCGGACGTGAAGATGAACTACCTGGCCTCCCCGCCGCTGGTGGTGGCCTACGCGCTGGCCGGCTCGATGGACGTCGACCTGTACAACGACCCGCTGGGCCAGGACGAGGACGGCAACGACGTCTTCATGAAGGACATCTGGCCGAGTGCCGCCGAGGTCGAGGAGGTCATCGCGAGCGCGATCACCTCCGAGATGTTCACCAACGACTACGCCGACGTCTTCGCGGGCGACGAGCAGTGGAAGTCGATGGACACGCCGGAGGGCGACACCTTCGCCTGGGACGAGGACTCGACCTACGTCCGCAAGCCGCCCTACTTCGACGGCATGCCGGACGAGCCCGAGGACCTCGAGGACATCGAGGGCGCGCGGGTGCTGCTGATGCTCGGCGACTCGGTCACCACCGACCACATCAGCCCGGCCGGCGCGATCAAGAAGGACAGCCCGGCGGGCAAGTACCTCGCCGAGCACGGCGTCGAGCAGCGCGACTTCAACTCCTACGGCTCGCGTCGCGGCAACCACGAGGTGATGATCCGCGGCACCTTCGCCAACATCCGGCTGCGCAACCAGCTGGCACCGGGCACCGAGGGCGGCGTCACCCGCGACTTCACCGCCGACGGCGACGAGACGACCGTCTTCGAGGCCAGCGAGCACTACCTCGAGCAGGACGTCCCGCTCGTCGTGCTCGCCGGCAAGGAGTACGGCTCGGGCTCCTCGCGCGACTGGGCCGCCAAGGGCACCGCGCTGCTGGGTGTGAAGGCGGTGATCGCGGAGTCCTACGAGCGGATCCACCGCTCCAACCTGATCGGCATGGGCGTGCTGCCGCTGCAGTACCCGGAGGGGGAGAGCGCCGAGTCGCTCGGGCTGACCGGCGAGGAGGAGTTCTCGTTCACCGGCGTCACCGAGTTCAACGACGGCAAGACCCCCAAGACCATCAAGGTGAAGGCCGGCGACACCGAGTTCGACGCCAAGGTCCGCATCGACACCCCCGGCGAGGCCAACTACTTCCGCAACGGCGGGATCATGCCGTACGTGCTGAGGAGCCTCCGGAACAGCTGAGCTCGGCCGTCCACGGGTTCGGCAGCTCCTAGCGGCGTACGACGGGCAGCAGCACCCGGACCGTCGTACCCACGCCGGGGGCGGAGTCGACGGTGACGTGGCCGCCGTGCCGGGTGACGATGGCGTGCACGATGCTCAGGCCCAGGCCGGTGCCCTGGATGGCCTGCTCGGTGGCGGCCGCGGCGCGGAAGAAGCGCGTGAACAGGTGCTCCTGGTCCTGCTCCGGGATGCCGATCCCGGTGTCGGCGACCTCCAGCACGGCCTGGTCGCGCGCGACCTTCACCCGCGCCGTGACGCGACCGCCGTCCGGGGTGAACTTGACGGCGTTGCTGATCAGGTTCAGCGCCACCCGCTCGAGGGCCGCGCCGTCGCCGTGGACCACCACCGGCTCGTCCGGCAGCCGGAGCCGGGTCGCCAGCGTTCGCGAGCGCGACTGCTCCTGCATCAGCTCGAAGGCGTCGCGCACCGCACTGCGCAGGTCGACGTCGTCGCCGGCGAGCGCCAGCTCTCCTGACTCGGCCCGGGAGAGCGTCAGCAGGTCCTCGACCAGCACCCCCAGCCGCTGGGTGTTGCGGCCGATGCGCTCCACCGCGTCGACCTGCGGCGGGTTGAGCGCGCCGAGGTCGCCCTCGGCCAGCAGCTCGGTGTAGCCGGAGATGCTGGTGATCGGGGTGCGCAGCTCGTGGCTGACGTTGGAGACCAGCTCCTGCTTGACGTGGTCGACCTCCTGGAGGCGCAGCACCGAGGCGTGCTCCCGGTCCAGGGCGGCCTCCAGCACCTCCTGGGCCCGCATCCGCTCGGTGATGTCCTCGCCGGTGGCGATGTAGCCCTGCACGTACCCCGACGGCGCCATGATCTCGCTCAGGCTCAGCGAGGCCATCCGGGCGGAGCCGTCCTTGTGGCGGAACTCCCAGTCGCGGCGTTCGCCGGACTTCACCTGCGCCAGGGCGATCAGCGTGTGGTTCGGCGGCACGCCGTAGTGCTGCGCCTGCCGGGTGATCTCGTCGTCGGTGTGGAACAGCGCCGGGCTGCGTCCGACGACCTCGTCGAAGGTGTAGCCCAGGGCGTTCACCGCGCCGGAGTTGTAGTGGGTGATCCGCCCGTCGTACGTCGGTCGCGATGAAGAGCGTGCCGGTCGCCGAGTCGAGCATCCGCTCGATGGTGCTGGCCGCGCGCGTGGCCTGGTCGGTCACCCGCACCAGTCGCTCCACGGTCATCGCCAGGGGCACGGCCAGGTAGCACGCGGCCGCGATGAAGAGGTAGAGCAGCGCGGGCGACAGGTCGTCCGGCATGCCACTCACCGTGCCGGCGAGCGGACCGTGGCCCGGTGAAGGTGAGCGCGTAGGCGCTGACGGCCACCGCGAACAGCTGCAGGTGGGTCTCGCGCCGGCTGGCGCGCAGGGCGGCCCACCCGAGCAGCGGGAAGACCAGGAAGGCGATCCCGAGGCGCGAGTCGGGCCAGAAGACCGCCCACATCACCGCGACGAGCAGGACGCGCTCGCAGGTGAGCTCGGCCTGCCCGGCGGGAGCCACCCGGTCGCGCGGCGAGCGCATCAGCACCGGCAGGACGGTGAGCTGGGCCGTCAGGGCCGCGAGGAAGGACATCAGCCCGGTGAGCAGCACGTGCCTCGGCGTCTCGATGAACGCGACGGACACCGTCGAGGCCAGCCCGCAGAGCACCGCGGAGAGTGCCGTGATCAGGTGGTACGGCACCACCTCCACGTTCTCCAGCCACAGCCGGCCGCGACCTGCCGGATCCAGCAGGTGCGCGGTCAACAGGGACGGCAGGACGACGCTGAGCCCGCCGAGCCACCCCAGCCACACCGCGACGTCGTAGCTGAAGGCGAGAGCCGTCCCCACGACCAGCGTCGCGACGGCCACCACCACCCAGCGGTCCCGGCGGCCGGCGAGGAGGAACAGTGCGACCGCGACGCCCACCGCCGGCCATCCGCCGTACGACGTCGTCTGCAGTCCGGGCACCGAGACGGGTACGGCCACGAGCACCAGCAGTGCGGCGTACTGCGCCCAGCGTGCGACCGGCATCGAACCCTCCCCTTTCGTACCCCTCCGGCACGCCCCTCGGTCGATTATCGCCGCGATCGGCCGTGGTTGGTGAATCGGGGCGGCGCTGCAAGGCTGGGCGCATGATCGTGGCCGTCAGCATCAGTCCCTCCGGCACACCCCACGACGCCGTCGAGTCGGCCGACGGTGGTGTCAGCGCTCCGGTCGCCGAGGCGATCCGGGTGATCCGCGAATCGGGCCTGCCCACGGAGACCAACGCGATGTTCACCAACATCGAGGGCGAGTGGGACGAGGTGATGGCGGTGGTGAAGCGCGCGGTCGACGTCGTCGCGGCGTCCTACCCGCGCGTGGGCCTGGTCCTCAAGGCCGACATCAGGCCGGGGTACGACGGCCAGCTGCAGGCGAAGGTGGCCCGTGTGGAGGAGCGTCTTGGCCACTGAGGTCCGCGCCGCCCGTGGCTCCGACGACGTCGGCCCCGTGATCGCTGCGGCCTTCGGCGACGAGGGCGACTCCGTGTCGGCGCTGTGGCGTGAGATCGAGGACTCGGGACAGGTGCTCGGCAGCCTGGTCGCCGTGGATGCGGGGCGATTGGTCGGGCACGTCGGGCTGAGTCCCGCATGGGTCGACGCGCGCCGAGCCCTCGTCGATGTCTGGGTGCTCAGCCCGCTGTCGGTCCACCCTGACGAGCAGGGTGTCGGGATCGGCACCGCCCTGGTCGCCGCTGCCGTGGAGGCAGCACGGGTCGGGCGGGGCATCGCTCCTGTTCCTGGAGGGTTCGCCCGTCTACTACGGCTCCCGCGGGTTCAGGCGCGCGAGCGAGCTCGGGTTCGAGCCGGCGAGTCGACGTACGCCCGACGTCGCTTTCCAGGTGGTCAGGTTCGACCCGGCCGAGGACTGGATGACCGGTCGACTGATATACCCCGACGTGTGGTGGCGCCACGACGCCGCCGGGCTGCGTGATCCAAGGCTGGCCGAGATCGAGGAGCAGTTGCGATGAAGTCGGAGACGCGCACCTACGAGACCGGCGCCCGCGACGTGGTGCTGGACCTCACCGACGACTGCCGCGAATTCGTGGCATCGGCCAGTGAGGGCGGTGACGGCCTGCTGCACGTGTTCGTCCCCCACGCCACGGCCGGGATCGCGATCATCGAGACGGGTGCCGGCTCCGACGACGACCTGCTCGCCGCGCTCGGCGACCTCCTGCCCGCCGACGACCGGTGGCGGCACCGGCACGGCTCGCGCGGGCACGGTCGCTCGCACGTGATGCCGGCACTCGTCCCGCCGTACGCGAGCCTCCCGGTCCTCGGCGGCCGGCTCGAGCTCGGCACCTGGCAGAGCGTGTGCCTCGTCGACCTGAACGTCGACAACCACGACCGCGAGGTCCGGCTCTCCTTCCTGCCCGGATGACGCGGTGATCCTCGGGGTCGCCGCCGGCACCGTGGTGACGATCTGCGTGGTGGTCGTGGTGGGGTCGGCGGTGCAGAGCCTGGTCGGTCTGGGGCTCGGCCTGGTCGCGGCACCCGTCGTCACGCTGGTGGACCCACACCTGATGCCGCAGCTGCTCCTGGTGCTCGCCATGCTCCTGCCGGGCCTGACCCTGGTGGAGTCGCACGACGACATCGACTGGGGCGGCCTCGGCTGGGTGCTCGCGGCGCGCGTCCCCGGCACGGTGCTGGGCGTGCTGCTGCTCGGCTGGTTCTCCCTGCAGGCACTGGGCATCGCGGTGGCGGTGATGGTGCTGCTCGCCGTCGCACTCACCCTGCGTGCCGTCGCGGTGCCGATCACCCGACCCTCCCTGTCCGTGGCCGGCTTCGTCTCCGGGGCCACCGGCACGACCACCTCGATCGGCGGGCCTCCGGTGGCGCTGCTCTACCAGCACCGCCCGCCTCCTCAGATCCGCTCGACGCTCGCCGTCTTCTTCGCGGCCGGCGCCCTGCTCAGCCTGTGCGGGATCGCGGTGTCCGGGCGCCTCGACGGCCAGGTGCTGCTGCTCGGTCTGGCGCTGAGCCCGTGCCTGCTGCTCGGCACCTGGGTCGGGGTGCACCTGCGCGGGCTGCTCGCCGAGGGCGCCACGCGGTACGCCGTCCTGGCGGTGTGCACGGCCTCGGCGCTGACCCTGCTCGTGCGGAGCGTGGCCGGCTGACGGGCACGCCCGGGCGTGGCACGCTGGCGGCATGGTGGCGCGCGAGCAACCCTGGTCCGACGACGAAGGCGCCCGGGGACGCATCGTCCTGCTGAGCCGCAACCCGATCGCGGAGGCCATCGCGGTGATCGCCTCGACCGCGGGGCGCGAGGTGGTGGTCGTCGCGGAGGACGAGGACGGCCGTGGCCTCGCCGCCGTCAGCGGGCTCGGCCTGACCGGTACCGATGCGGTGGTGCTGTGCGACCACGACGCACCGGACGCTCCCGACGTGCTGCGTGCGGCGCTGGCCGGCGAGGCGGCGTACGTCGCGATGATGGCCAGCCGTCGCCGGTCGGAGGCGCTGATGGCGCAGCTGAGCGAGGAGGGTGTTGCGGGGCTGGACAAGCTGCACGTGCCGGCCGGGCTGAACACCGGGGGCAAGGCACCCGGCGAGATCGCGCTCTCGGTGGTGGCCGAGATCGTCGCCGAGTCCTACGGGCGCCACGGCGGCCCGATGCGCGGGGATCTCTAGCCTGCTGCCCGACGCTCGCAGAAGAGACGGACGGCCTCGTGCTGCGCCGTACCGGCCAGCTCGCGGTACAGCTCGCTCGACTCCTCACGGCGGCCGGTGCGCCAGCAGAGGTCGGCCAGGGCGAAGGCGGCGTCCCTCCTGGCGTACGCCGGCCCCTCGGTCGAGAGCCGGCGCAGGCCGGTCTCGCACTCGGCGACGGATCCGGGATCGGCCCAGCTGCGCGCGGTGAGCCGGGCGACCTGGACCGCGGGGGAGGGCCACGCCTGCTCCAGTGCCGCGTAGAGCTGGAGGATCCGGGCCCAGTCGGTCTCCGCGAAGGAAGGCGCCACCGTGTGCAGCCCGGAGATCGCTGCCTCGAGGGCGAACCGGCCGCTGCCGCGCGCGGCGAACGTGGCGTCGTCCAGCCCGGCTCGCATCAGGTCGGTGTCCCAGAGCCGGCGATCCATCTCCTCCAGCGTCAGCGCGACGCCGTCGGCGTCGACGCGGGCAGGCCGTCGCGCGAGCCCGAGCCGGACCACCGCCCGGAGCCCGTGCACCTCCGGGTCGTCCGGGAAGAGGGAGACCAGGGCGTCGGCGATCGAGAGAGCCTGGGTGCCGAGGTCGGCGAGCGCGTCCGGCGGTTCCAGGCCGGTCCGGTGCGCGACGGTGAACATCCCGGCCACGCAGTCGAGCACCACCGGGAGCCGACGGCCGCGCTCGGTGGCGTCGGGCACCCGGAACTCGCCACGAGCCTGGGCCAGCGCCTTCTTCGCCCGGGTGAGCCGCGCGGCCGCGGTGGTGTCGGAGATCCCGAGGTGCAGCGCGGTCTGGGCGATCGTCAGCCCACAGACGACGCGCAGGGCCAGCACCATCTGCGCGCCGGCGGCGAGCTCCTCGTCGCAGGCGACGAAGAGCAGTGCGACGCGGTCGTCGAGCCCCTCGGGCAGACCCGCGTCGGGGTCGGTGTCCACGGCGTCGGTCGCCTCCTCCGAGGTGAGCCGCGGCGCCAGCCGGTCGAAGGACCCGCGACGCCGGTGATCGTCGATCCAGGCACGCTTGGCCACGCGCACGCACCACGCCGCGAGGTCGTCGATCGGCGCTCCCTGGTGGGCAACCGCGCGTGCCACCGCCTCGGCGGCGTACTCCTCGGCGTCGTCCAGGCTGCCTGACCACGTCGCCAGCACGCGTACGACGCGTGGCCAGGCCGCGCGGAACTGCTCAGCCCGGATTTGTTCAGCAGAGGGCGGCACGCGCCCATCGTGGCGCACGCGCGCGCCTCCCGCTGCGCACTCGAGCCCTGTCGGGCTCAGCCCTGCATCGGGAAGATCTTGCGCCACTCGATGGTGCCGTTCGTGGGCACCATCGCGGCGACCTTCTTCGCGGTGTCCTCGTCCTCGCACTCGACGGCGTAGAAGCCCGTGATCAGCTCGCTGGAGTCGGCGTAGGGGCTGTCGGTGTAGACGGCGTCCTCGACGGCTCGTTCGCCGCTGCCGGGCTGCACGACGCCGCCGTACGAGGCGTTCTGCAGGGCGTTGCCGCCGACGAGGCGCAGGCCGAGCTCGGCCACCGCCTCCTGGAAGGCCTGGTGGGCGCCGAACATCTCACCGACCTGGGCCGGCGACGGCTTCGCGTCGGGCAGGACGCTGTCGGAGTCCCAGTCCTTCTCGCGGATCAGGAATGCATAGGTGTCAGTCATGGCCGGTCCTCTCGGCCCCCGGGAGGGCAACAAGGTCGTGGCGACGGTCGCCACACCATGATGACGAGCAGGGCCGACAGAAATCGACAGCTGCGGCCGATCAGTCGGTGAGCAGGTGGTCGACCAGGTGGTCGAGGTTGATCTGCTCGCTCTCGGAGCCTTCCGGGACGGCGGCGTAGGTCTGGGCCATGAAGCGCTGGACGGCCCGCGAGGGCGTCTGCAGCATGGCCATCCCGTTGGGGGAGCGCAGCTCGATGATGACGACCGCCTCGCCCTGGGTGCCCAGGCACGGCCACACCACGACGTCGCCGTTGCCGCAGGGGTCGTAGATCCCCTCGGCGAGGAGCTCGCGGGCGAAGGTCCACGTCACGGTCTGACCGTCGCTGCGCCCGACCTCCAGGTGGACGGCGTAGGGGTCGGCCGGGTCGAAGACGAGGTCTCCGTCGAGCTCGACGGGTTGGATCTCGCCCGAGACGAACGGCACGGTGGCGCGGATCGAGCGGGTGACACCGGGTGCCGGGATCTTCTGGTCCATCATGGTCCTCGTTCGGAGTGCTTGGTGTGGCCAGTGGTGAGACGGGCAGATGGCGGGATCTGACGCCGCTCGCGCAACTGGTCTAGTTACATGCGGCTCACTGGTCTACTTTCTGGTCTCGGAATCGCTCGAACATGTGTTCGAAGGACGGTCTACACTGGTCCGGTGAACCAGCTCGTAGCGCCTCCCGGCTGGCCCCGCGAGGTGCGACCTCCCGGGGCCCCCGACTGGGAGAGCACCGCCACCGCGTGGCTGCTCGACCAGTGCCCGCCCGAGTACCGCACCTACCCGGCCATCCGTCGCCACTCCGTGGTGCTCGCCCGGTTCGCCGTGCTGCACCTCGAGGCGTGCCGGGCCGCGGTGAACCAGGGGCTCAGCGAGGCGCGCGCCGACCTCCGCGAGGTGGCCGACGGGATGGTCGTCGACGCCGCGGTCGAGGCCTGGCAGCGCGAGTCGGCGCGCCTGGTCGGCGTACGCCGGGCCGCCGGGCTGGTCGAGGAGGCCATCCGCGGACGGCGCTTCCGGGCCCGTCTCTAGGGTGGGAGCCATGCCCGACATCGCCGTGGTCTTCCTCGTCGACCGGCAGGGGCGGGTGCTGCTCCAGCACCGCGACGAGCTCGCCCCCCGTGCCGCCAACCAGTGGGGGATGGTCGGCGGCCACGTCGAGCCCGGTGAGGACTTCGACACGGCGGTGTACCGCGAGCTCCTCGAGGAGACCGGCATCGCGGCCGCGCCCGGCGACCTCGAGCAGTGGCGCGCCGAGGACTTCACCTACTCCGACGGCCTGCACCACCGCTACCGCGTGTACGTCGGCGCGGTGGACCTGACCGACGACGACATCGTCGTGGGCGAGGGCCGCGCGATCGTCTTCGTCGAGCCCGGCGACACCTCCGGCCTCGACCTGGCCGAGTCGACGGCCCACTTCCTGCCCCTCTTCCTCGCCTCCGACAGCTACCGGGCACTCACCCAGGGGAGCCACTCGTGACCACCACTCTCAAGCCCGCGCCCCGACGGATCGACGTGCCCGGCATGGGCGCCGAGGACGTCGTCGTCGACGAGGAGGGCCACGTCTGGACCGGCACCGACGACGGCAACGTCTTCCGGATCAGTCCCGACGGCTCCCTGCGCAAGGTCGGCAACACCGGCGGTCGCCCCCTCGGCCTCGAGCTGCTCGATGCCGAGCGCATCCTCGTCTGCGACGCCGAGAAGGGGCTCCTCGCGATGAGCCGCAGCACCGGCGTCGTGCAGCGACTGGCCACCGAGGTCGACGGGCACCGCATCCTGGTCTGCAACAACGCCGCCGTGGCCGGCAACGGCGACATCTGGTTCTCCGACTCGAGCCAGGTCCATCCGCTGTCGCGATGGCGGGCCGACCTCGTCGAGCACACCCGCAGTGGCCGGCTGCTGTGCCGTCGCGCCGACGGTCGCGTGGAGGTGCACCTGACCGGCCTGGCGTTCGCCAACGGCGTGGAGCTCGCCGCGGACGAGTCCTTCGTCTGCGTCGCCGAGACGGGCGGGCGCTGCGTCGTACGCCTGTGGCTGACGGGGGAGCGGGCCGGCACGCGCGACCTGTTCGTCGGCGACCTCCCCGGCTACCCCGACAACATCGCGCGGGGCAGCGACGGACTGATCTGGGTGACCATCGCCTCGCCGACCGACGCCGTGCTGACGATGCTGCAGGACCGCGCTCCGCGCTGGCTGCGTCGTGCCGCTGGTCGCCTTCCGGCGAGGCTGCAGCCCTCTCCGCAGCAGACCGTCCGGGTGCAGGCGTACGACGACCAGGGCCGCCTCGTGCACGACATCGAGGCGGAGGCGTCCGGCTACCACATGGTCACCGGCGTCCGCGAGCACGACGGTGACGTGTGGCTGGCGAAGCGTGGAGGAACCGGCCATCGCGGTGCTCGAGGGCGTCACCACCTAATATCGAGGAATGGCTCACCTCGACGGCATCACAGGTCCTGCCGACCTGCGGACCCTCGACGACCGCCAGCTCGACGAGCTGGCCACGGAGATCCGCGACGAGCTGATCCGCACCTGTGCCCCTCGGGGCGGGCACCTCGGGCCCAACCTCGGCGTGGTCGAGCTGACCCTGGCGATCCACCGGGTCTTCGACTCCCCGCGCGACCGGGTGGTCTTCGACACCGGCCACCAGGCCTACGTGCACAAGATGCTCACCGGCCGCGCGAGCGCCTTCGACACGCTGCGCACGGAGGGTGGCCTGTCCGGCTACCCCAGCCAGGCGGAGTCCGAGCACGACGTCGTCGAGAACTCCCACGCCTCGACCTCCCTCTCCTACGCCGACGGGCTGTCGAAGGCCTACGCGATCCGCGGCGAGGACCGTCACGTGGTCGCCGTGATCGGTGACGGCGCGCTCACCGGCGGGATGGCCTGGGAGGCGCTGAACAACATCGCCGAGGGCCCGGTCAACGGCCGCGACCGCCGCCTGGTGATGGTCGTCAACGACAACGGGCGCTCCTACATGCCGACGGTCGGTGGCCTCGCGCGGCACCTGAACAGCCTGCGCACCAGCCCGCGCTACGAGCAGGTGCTCGACATGGTCAAGCGCAAGCTCAACGGCGTGCGCGGCGTCGGGCCGGCCGTCTACGACGCCCTGCACGCGATGAAGAAGGGCATGAAGGACGCGCTCGCGCCCCAGGGCCTCTTCGAGGACCTCGGCCTGAAGTACGTCGGGCCGATCGACGGCCACGACCGGGTCGCGGTCGAGGAGGCCCTCGCCCAGGCGAAGAAGTTCGGCGCCCCGGTGATCGTGCACGTGCTGACCCGCAAGGGCTTCGGCTACGACCCCGCCGAGCGCAACGAGGCCGACCAGTTCCACCAGATCGGCCCCTTCGACGTCGAGACCGGCGTCGGCTCGCCCAAGGGCCGGATCTGGACCGACTTCTTCTCCGAGGAGATGGTCGCCCTCGGTGCCGAGCGGCAGGACATCGTCGCGATCACGGCGGCGATGCTCTACCCGGTGGGCCTGGACCGCTTCGCGGCGTCGTACCCCGAGCGCACCTTCGACGTCGGCATCGCCGAGCAGCACGCCGTGACCAGCGCCGCCGGACTGGCCATGGGCGGGCTGCACCCCGTGGTGGCGATCTACGCGACCTTCCTGAACCGCGCCTTCGACCAGGTGCTGATGGACGTGGCCCTGCACAAGTGCGGCGTCACCTTCGTGCTCGACCGCGCCGGTGTCACCGGCGACGACGGCGCCAGCCACAACGGCATGTGGGACATGTCGATCCTGCAGGTCGTGCCGGGCCTGCGACTCGCGGCTCCGCGCGACGGGGTCCGTGTCGCCGAGCTGCTGCGCGAGGCCGTGGCCGTGAACGACGCACCGACGGTGCTGCGCATCCCGAAGGGCCCGCCGCCGGCCACGCTCGAGGCGGTCGACCGGGCCGGCTCGATGGACGTGCTCGTGCGCGACGGAGCCCGCGACGTGCTGATCGTCGGCGTGGGCTCGATGGCGGGTGTCTCCGTCGAGGTGGCCGCCCGCCTGGCCGACCAGGGCATCGGCGTCACCGTCGTCGACCCGCGCTGGGTCAAGCCGTGGGACCCCGCTGTCGTCTCACTTGCGCGTGACCATCGGCTGGTCGTGTGCGTTGAAGACAACGGAAGGGTCGGTGGGTGCGGATCGACGCTCCACCAGCTCCTCAACGACCACCAGGTCAGCACGCCTTTCCGGCAGCACGGCATCCCTCAGGAGTTCCTCGACCATGCCAAGCGCGACGCGATCCTCGAGCGGATCGGGCTCACCGCCCAGTCGCTGGCCCGCGGCATCGTCGAGGACGTCACGGCGCTGGACAGCGGCGCCGCTGGTGGTACTGCTCCTGTTGCTGCTGACCGGGTGCAACAGCCACCCGGCTGACAGCGACTCCGACACCGGCACCGCCCGGATCAGCGCCGACACGGCGCGCACCCTCGAGCAGCGCGTCCTGGACCAGCGGGCGCGTGCCGTGCGGGAACGCCGTCCCCAGCTGTTCCTGCGCAACGTCGACCACCGCGACAAGGCGCTGATGGCGCGCCAGCGCCAGTACTACGCCAACCTGGTGCAGCTGCCGCTCGCGGCGTTCAGCTACCAGGTCCGTCCGGCGCAGTGGGAGGGACAGCGGTTCCTCGCGCGCTGGGGCCGTGACGCGCGGATCCCGCAGGTCACCATGAGCCTCGAGCTCGCGGGGTACGACGCCGTCCCGGTGCAGCGCACCGTCGGGTTCGTCTTCTCGTTCGCCGACGGGAAGGCCACGATCGTCTCGGACCGCACCGCCGCCGGCACGCCGCTGTTCCTCGGCACCCCCTCACCGTGGGACCTCACCGCGATCAGCGTGCGGCGCTCGAGCGAGGTGCTCGGCATCTTCGACCGCGCGACGGCGCCCTCGGGCCAGAAGCTCGTGGACGAGGTGCGCGACGGCATCACGCAGCTCGACCAGCGGCTGCCGTTCACCTGGTCCGACCACGTCGTGGTCTACAGCGTCTCCAGTCCCGACGTGCTGCGGTCGTTCACCGACGTGCCGGGTGGGTCGATCGAGCACCTCGGGGCACTGACCTTCCCGACGTACGCCGCACCCCAGGGCCGTGCCAAGGTGGCCTCCACGCGGATGCTGGTGATGCCGACCTCGGTGCGCGCCGGCGAACCCTTCCTCGGCCGGATCACCCGCCACGAGCTCAGCCACGTGGCCATCGGCTCCCGCGACGACGGCGCGCCGACGTGGGTCTCCGAGGGGATCGCGGAGTACCTCGGCGCCGTCGAGCTCCCGCAGCGGCAGCGGATCATCGCCACCGAGGCGCTCGCCCGCGCCCAGGGAGGGGTCGACGCGATGCCGACCTCGAAGGAGTTCAACGACAGCGACCAGGAGTGGCACTACGCGCTGAGCTGGATGGCGGTCGACTACATCGCCTCGACCTACGGGGAGGGCCGGATGTGGGAGCTGATGGACGCGATGCACAACGGCGGCAGCGGCACCTCCGACACCGACCAGGACCGGGTGCTCGAGCAGGTGCTCGGCTTCGACAGCCACGAGCTCGCCCGTCGTGCCGCCGCCCGGATCCGCTCGATCTACGGCTGAGGCCGACACTCAGCCACCGGTGGTGGAGGTTGCGCTGCAACCGCTCGAAACCTCGTGAGCCCGGACCACCGCCGGTTGAGCCCGTCGAACCCCGCCTCAACCACCGACGACGCGCAGCGCCTCGCGCTTGCTCAGGCCGGAGAGCGTGTCCTCGCGGGCGGCCACGAAGCGACGCACCCAGTCGGGATCGGTGCGGGCGTGGTCGCGCAGGGCCCAGCCGATCGCCTTGCGCACGAAGAACTCCCGGCCGTACGGCGACAGGGCCGGCGTCGTCCGCGTCGAGCCGTCGAGGTTGGCGTCGATCGCCAGGGTGAGCAGGTCGCGGTCGACCCGGTCGCGTGCGCCGACCTGGCAGATGATCGCGGCCCGTCGTACCCACAGGTCGTCGGCGACCGCCCACTGCTCGAGCACGGGCCGGACAGTCGGGTGCCCGAGGAGCACCCCGCCGACGAGGTGGGCGGTCTCGTCGACGAGGTCCCACCACGCGCCCGTGCGGACGAGGTGCTCGTAGAGGTCGAGCGCCTGCGGCACCTGGTGCTCGCGCGCGTGCCGGTGCCGCGCGATCGCCAGGGCGGCGTACCGCTCCTCGCGGAAGGACGCCGGGTCCCAGAGCTCGAGGATCGTCGCGGACCACGTGTCGAGGTCCTCGAGCGGATGCGCGGCCAGGATCGGGCGCAGGAGCGCCTTGAGCGCGGGGGAGGGGATGCCCCGGTAGGGCATCGCCGACTTCATGTAGGCCTGCATCGGGCCGGCCTTCTCGGGATCGCCGGCGCCGGCCAGCGCCGCGCGGACCAGGCGCACGAGGTGGGCGTCTGCGGGCACGGCGTCCACACTAGGGTGGAGAGGCAGCCAGGATCCGAGGGAAGGAGGCGCCGTGACCGACGCACGCTTCGTGCACATCGTCGACGACGTCCCCGAGCTCGAGGGCCGCAGCGACGGACCGGTGCTCGTCGTCGCGCTCGAGGGGTTCCTCGACGCCGGCAACGCCTCGGCCCTCTCGATCGCCCACCTCGCCAGCACCGACGCGGGCCGGGTGGTGGCCAGCTTCGAGGTCGACGAGTTCTACGACTACCGCGCCCGCCGGCCGCCGCTGAGCTTCACCGAGGACCACTACGCCGACTACGAGGCACCGCGGCTGGTCGTCCGGCTGCTCACCGACCGGCTCGGCTCGCCGTACCTCCTGCTGACCGGGCCGGAGCCGGACATCCGCTGGGAGGCCTTCGCGCTCGCGGTACGCCGCGTCGTGGAGCACTTCGAGGCGCGGCTGGTCGTCTCGCTCGGCTCGGTCCCGATGGCGGTGCCGCACACCCGGCCGGTGCAGCTGACCAACCACGCGACCTCGACGCGGCTGCTCGTGCAGGAGAACGTCTGGCGCGGCGAGATCCGGGTGCCGGCGAGCGCCCAGTCGCTGCTCGAGCTGCGGCTGGGGGAGTGGGGCCACGACGCGATGGGGTTCGTCGCGCACATCCCGCACTACGTGGCCCAGTTCGACTACCCGCAGGCCGCCGTCTCGCTGCTCGAGGGGCTCGAGGACGTCACCGGGCTCGAGTGGGACCAGACGGCCCTCAAGGAGGCCGGCGAGTCGCGCCAGGTCGAGATCGCCACGCAGATCGCCGACTCCGACGAGGTGCGCGACGTGGTCACCGGCCTCGAGCAGCAGTACGACGCCTTCCACACCCAGGCCGGCAACCTGCTCGCCGACGACGAGCCGCTGCCCAGCGGTGAGGAGATCGGCGCGCAGTTCGAGCAGTTCCTCGCTCGGCTCGAAGAGCCCGAGGAGTAGCCGGGTGAAGGCCGATGCCCGCCTCCGTCGAGGAGCTGATGGCGCTGCTGGACCTCGAGGCCATCGAGGACAACCTGTTCCGGGGCCGGCAGCCGACGACGCGGTTGCAGCGGGTCTTCGGCGGCCAGGTCGCCGCGCACGCCCTCGTCGCCGCCGAGCGCACGGTGCCCTCGCGCTACGCCGTCCACTCGCTGCACTCCTACTTCCTCCGGCCCGGCGACACCGCGGTGCCGATCGTGTACGACGTCGAGAACGTGCGCGAGGGGCGCAGCTTCGCCACCCGCCGGGTGATCGCCCGGCAGCACGGCCGGCCGATCTTCGCGATGACCTCGAACTTCCAGATCCCCGAGGAGGGGCTGGACCACCAGGACCCGATGCCCGAGGTCCCGGCGCCCGAGGACTGTCCCACCCTGGCCGAGGCGACACCCGGCTCCGGGCGCGACAGCGAGGAGTGGCAGCGCGAGTGGGCCGCCCTCGAGGTGCGCTTCGCCGGCGACACCCGTCCCGGGGGCAGCATCCAGGACAGCCGGTCCGCGACGCAGCGGCTGTGGATCCGGGTCAACGGCGAGCTGCCGGACGACCCGCTCGTGCACACCGCGTCGTTCACCTACGCCAGCGACATGACGCTGCTCGCGGCGTCGCTCGTGCCGCACGACCTGTACATCGGCTCCGAGGGGATGCAGGCCGCCTCGCTGGACCACACGATCTGGTTCCACCGGCCGTTCCGTGCCGACGAGTGGTGGCTCTACGACCAGAGCTCGCCGTCCGCCTCGGGCGGCCGTGGCCTGGCGGTCGCGCGGGTGTTCGCCCGGGACGGCCGGCTCGTGGCGAGCGTGGCCCAGGAGGGCCTGATCCGGGTCCATTCGCCTGCGCGGTAACACCGTCTTTCGCAGAATGGGTGACGACACGCCGTTCGTATCGTTACTTTTGTCACCTCATGCGACGCGAGTGATGGGTGTGACGGGTGATGAGTGGTGTGCGCCGGGCTGTGCAGGCCCTGCTGACCGTGGTGGTGGCGAGCGCGAGCCTCACCCTGGCGGGTGGCCACCCCGCCGTGGCGGGCACCGACCCCGGCAGCGACTGGGGCGACGGAGCCACCGCCGGGCACGCGAACGGACGGACGGGCGCCGACGCCGCGCGCACCACGTCGGTCAACCCCGCGGCCGGCCCCGACTTCGAGCTCCCCTTCCCCTGCGGCCAGCAGTGGACCGGCTCCTCGCGGTCGGGACACTCACCGAGCTACTACTCGATCGACTTCAACGCGCCCGACGACCTGGGCAAGCCCGTGCTGGCCACTGCTCCGGGCACGGTGATCACGGCGAAGACCCTCAGCGGGAGCTACGGCCGCTACGTCGTGATCGACCACGGCAACGGGTACTCCAGCCTCTACGGCCACCTGAACGCGATCGTCGCCACCGTCGGGCAGACCGTCGACCAGGGTGACCTGATCGGCTACCTCGGCACCTCCGGCAACTCGACCGGCCCGCACCTGCACTTCGAGGAGCGGCTCAACGGCGCCTACTTCCCGCCGTACTTCCACCGCGCGACCTTCCACATCAACAGCAGCATCGTCTCGGCGAACTGCACCGACCGACCGGTGATCGGCGACTGGAACGGCGACGGCACCAGCGACCTCGGTGTCTTCCGCAACACCCCGAGCGTGGGCGTGTTCTACGAGCGGGTCGGCACCACGAGCACGAGCGTGCGGTGGGGACAGCCGGGCGACTCCCCGGTCGCGGGCGACTTCGACGGTGACCACCTGTGGCAGGTGGGCGTGCGGCGGCTCGCGGGAGGCACCTGGTACCTGCGCAGCCGGGACACGACCGTCGCGTCGGTGCCCGGAGTCGGCAACGCCTCCGACCTGCCGATCGTCGGGGACTGGGACGGCAACGGCCGGGCGAACCTGGGTCTGTACCGGTGGTCCGACCACACCTTCTACCTGCGCTCGGACGACGGCGCCTACACCGCGGTGCACATGGGGGTCGCCGGGAGCCGGCCGATCGTCGGCGACTGGAACGGTGACGGCAAGGACGACCTCGGGGTGCAGAGCCCCGGTGGCAAGTACACGATGCTCGTCTCCAACGGGACGTCGAACTCGTGGACGTCGCTGGGCTACGGCTACTCCACCGACATCCCCTTCAGCGGTGACTGGAACCACGACGGCAAGTCCGACATCGGCGTCTGGCGCCCCTCGACGGCGCAGTTCATCCTGCGCTCGGCCACCACCCTCACCGGCCGCTACGCCAACCAGGTCACCACCTGGGGCGCACGCCGGTAGGTGTCGACCCCGATCGGATGGACGGTCGGATCATCTTCCTTTGTCTGCGCGCCACGGTCGAGTCAGCTGGGTGGCGGTCGGTGCGCGCTCATGCCGACGTGCGGCCGTGCTTCCAACTCCTACCCGTGGCTGTTTGACCAGTCTGCCGCGGTGGTCGTCGGGCTGCTCCAGAGGTGGCTGTGGGACCGCTCGCCATCACGCTCGCACTCCTTGGACGAGGAGGTCCAACAGGCGGGTGGTCTGTGCCTCCGGGTCCGGTCCCGCGGCGGCCATCATTGCGCCGGCCATCGCCGCGACCACGTCGTCGGCAAGCACGTCGTCACGCAACACCCCCGTCGACCGGCCGGCCTCGAGGATGGGGCTCACCGCCTCGGCGAGTCGAGCCCGGGTGCCGGTCGAGGTCACCGAGCCTGAACCGATGAGCAGCCTCAGCTCCTCGCCCATTCCACGCTTGGTGGCGACGAACGCTGCGTACCGCACCATCCAGGAGCGGAGGGCGACCTCGGGCGGGTCCGCGGCCAGCAGCGTCGCGGCCGCACGGCAGACTTCCTCCAGCTCGTGCTCGTACAGCGCCTCGACGAGCAGGTGGCGCGACGGGAAGTGGCGGTAGAGCGTCCCGATCCCGACGCCTGCCTTCGCGGCGACGGCCTCGTAGGCCAGCGGGTCCACGGACTCCTCGTCCGTGGTCGAGCCGACCAGCGCCTGGTGCGCCGCATCGACGATGCGCTGCCGATTGAGGCGTGCGTCAGCTCGCACGGTCGAGCCCCGGGGGCAGCGTGGCTCGTCCGCGCTCGTCGAGTGCAGCGATCGCCCAGGCGGGAAGCTCCAGAGCGCCTGCGGCGAGGTTCTCCTCGAGGTGTGCACGACTGCGGGTCCCCGCGATCAGCGCCGTGTGCTCGTCGTGGGCCAGCAACCACGCCAGGCAGACCTGGGCGGGAGTCGCGCCGCACTGCTGCGCGACGTCGCGCACGACCTCGTCGTCGTAGGGAGCAGGCAGGTGGTCGAACGCGGACCCGAGGGGGCAGTACGGCACCCAGGTGATGCCATGGGCCCGACACGTCTCGAGGACGTCCTCCTGGACGCGGTTGAGGAGGTGGTAGGAGTTCTGCACGCACGCGATACCTGCGGGCAGGGACGCAACGACCTGCTCGGCGGTGACGTTGCTCAGCCCGATCGCCTCGACCAGACCCTCGTCACGAAGAGCCACCAGCTCGGCGAGCTGTTCCTCGAGCGGGACCACCTGGTCCCCGGTGGCGATGATGCCAGGGGGCGCATCGACCCGGCGCAGGTTGACCACGGCCAACCGGTCCACCCCGAGCGACTGCAGGTCGAGCTCGACCTGCGCCCTCAGCTCCTCGGGCTTCTGCGACGCGACGAGCGGTGGTGTGCCGGTCACCCGGCGAGCGCCCACCTTGCTGACGATCGCCACCCGATCACTGTCGCCGCCGAGAGCGTGCCCGATGTACCGGTTCACGGTCGCGTCGCCGTAGAAGGAAGCAGTGTCGACATGATCCACCCCCAGCTCGAGGGCGTGCCGCAGCAGGCCGACCGCTGTCTGTTCGTCGCAGTGCTCCAGCTGCATCGCGCCGTACCCGATGCGTGCCACCGACCGCTTCCCGAGCGTCGTGCGGCCTCCAGGCGTGGTGTGAGTGTCGTCCATGGGTCTCCTCCTGCCAGGTCACAACCGGAGAAATCTCCGGTTAGCTCTGACGTTACCCCTAAGCGGAGGAATCTCCACTAGAGGCTGAGTCGTGAGAAACGACTGATCTCCATCCACGCGCATCGCGCAACCCATGTGAGAGATCTTCCGGGACATGCACTGAGCAAGCAGACCACGCCAGCGAACGTCCGGATCTGACGCGATCCGCTCGGACATGCCGGTCTCCGGCTATCGGTTGGCCTCTGCAGAATGTCCTGCCAAGGTGCTGGCATGGACGTTTGGGCGGTTCAGCCGACAGACACCCGCAGTCTCTTTGCGGACGAGCGTGCCGACCTTCTGACCGTCCTCGAGAGGTTGGCCGCAGACGAGTGGGCCGCCCTGTCACCCGCACCTGGATGGACGGTGAAGGACGTCGCCCTGCATCTCCTCGATGGCGACCTCAGCAGACTCTCGCGCGGTCGCGACTCAGACTGCACGGGGGTACTCCCCAAGGGTGACAACAGCCCGGACTTCACCGAAATGCTGGCGGCGAAGAACCAGCGATGGATCGAGGCCGCGCGTCACCTGAGCGGTCGTGTCATCCAAGACCTGCTGGGTCACTCGACCGCAGCGCTGGAGGAGTGGACCGCGGGGGCGGATCTCCTCAGGCCGAGCACAGTCAGCTGGGCCAGCGACCAACCCGTGCCCACCTGGCTCGACTTCGCTCGCGAACTGACCGAAACGTGGGTGCACCAGCAGCAGATCCGCGCCGCGATCGGTCTTCGCACCAATACCTCACGGCTGCCCACGGTCCTGCGCACCTTCGTCTGGGCTCTCCCGCACCAGTACCACGCCCCTGCCGAGCCGGGCACCAGGGTGGCCATCGACCTGGACGCCGGGGGTACTTGGCAGCTGACTGCTGAAGGCGCCGGCCGTTGGGCCCTTCAGGAGCACGCCGACCCGGACGCGAACGCATCGGTCGCGTTGACCTCCGATGCTGCGTGGCGGTCCTTCACGGGCGCGGCCCTGCCAGCAAACGGCGTACGACGATCCGGCCCCGACGCGCTCACCGAGCCCGTCCTGCGCGTGCGCGGCATCATCGCCTGACGCACGGATCTGCCGCGAATGGTGTTGCTCGGATCCGTCGGCCATGTCCCATCGAGGTGATGGACTTGCCCGC
The DNA here is from genome assembly GCA_963794725.1 of uncultured Actinomycetota bacterium. Lineage (GTDB taxonomy): Bacteria > Actinomycetota > Actinomycetes > Propionibacteriales > Nocardioidaceae > Marmoricola. The sequence continues at coordinate 79,496 of CAWCFR010000016.1, read as the reverse complement.
ATGACGCTCTTCGCGACCTCGCCCGATCACATCGACCGGGCGCCGGTCGCGGTCATGCAGGCAACGTGCCCGGACGAGCTTCCCGAGATCCAGAAGCTGTGGCCCTGGTTCGAGGAGCGAGTTGGGCTGCGAGGTCGCAAGATGTACGCCACCGCTGACGTGCTGGCGCACACCTACACGACGTGCACTCCTCTGCGGGAAGGCGACGACCCCGCAGCCCTGGGCCTGGAAGTGGGCGAGCTGCCTGGAGGTGCATTCCGCCGTGGTCGACTTCGGGGACTGCCCCCTGAGATCTACGGCTCGATCGGGCCTGGGTTCAAGGAGCTGGAGTCAGCAGGTGCAGTCGACCGCGTGCGACCGCTTGTCGAGTTCTACAAGCGCCACGACGAGATCGAGCTCTGGATTCCTGTCGCGCCCTGAGAGGCAGTGGCCCTTCGCGTGAGCCAGGATTCGTCCGCCCGAGCCGGTTCGATCCCTGTTCGCGGGCGATCCCGGATGAAATTGCCCGCTCATGCCGCGATCCCATCCGGACATGCCGCTGTGGTGTCGTCTGCGGAACACACGTCTCCAGGAGCTCTCGAGTCGAGTTCGTGAGGCCCACCACGAGCACGAGCGTGCGGTGGGGACAGCTCGGCGACTGGAACGGTGACGGCAAGGACGACCTCGGCGTCTGGCGCCCCTCGACGGCGCAGTTGATCCTGCGCTCCGCCACCACCATGACCGGCGGGTACCCCAACCAGGTCACCACGTGGGGGCGCACGCCGCTTGGAGCACGCCAACGGGACGCTCGGTCAGGCGTCAGTGATGAAGCCGGGACTCTAGGACGTTGCCGTCCGGGTCGGTCGGTAGGTCAACGACACCAGGCCTGGGTCATTGCCCGGCGAGGCACTGACCAGGTCCCAGGTCTGCGCGTTCCCGCCCGGCCTGTACATCGGCGAACCGTCGCCGACGAAGACCGGGACAATCGTGAGGGTCAGCTCGTCCGTGCAGGCGCCGGGTGCTGGCTGACGATGCGGATGGGGTCACACACCTTCGACCCGCTCCGGGTGGAGAACTCATCGATCGATCGAGATCTCGTCGAAGCGAGCGTTTCTGTCATCCTGCGCTCCGCCGCCGCCATGACCGGCCGCCACGCCAACCAGGTCACCACCTGGGTAGCTCGCCGGTAGGAGCGGCGCGAGCGGACAGCAGCCCTATCCCCTCTTCACCCACGGACTCCACTTCCGGTATCCACCGAACGGGGAGTGCATGCCGCCCGACTGGGCGTCGTCCGTGAACAAGTCCTCGCGTCCGCTGTAGCTGAGGTAGTCGAACGCGCTCACACGCAGGTACTTCGGGCGGCCGAAGCAAGTCCTGGGAATCGTGGCGGCGACCGTGTGTGTCGTCCAGCTGATCGTCGCGCGCTTCATCCCACGGCAGCGCACCAAGGCGCTGGTGGCGGGGCCCTTGAGGATCCGGAGGATGGCGTTGGGAGACGAGCCCGCCTTGTGGAAGACCTCAACCTCTCGAACCTGATGGCGGCCGTTCTGCAGTTCGAAGACGTAGTAGGAGAGGTCGGTGCTCGCGTTGGTGTCACGTAGCGTCATGAACAGCTGGACATACCGCCGGTTGTGGTTGAGCCGCACGCGGGTGATGTCGCCCTCGGCCTGCGTCGGCGCGGGGTGGTAGTCGTCGTCGTAGTAGTACTGCCAGACATCACCCGTGCCGTCTGCGTGTGTCCAGGAGCCCGCCTGCGCCGTCGGGGCACCCAGCACCAGGACCGGGACGGTCAACGCCGTTGCGAGCACCGAGGTCAGGATGCGTAGTGCCGTCGACGTCATGGCGCTGCTCCCGTTCTCGCATGTCCCACCACCCGGGTGTTCTGTGCCAAACCTTTTCACAGGACCCGGACGTGTGGAGACTGGAAAACGGGATTCAGTCACTTCGTCGAAGCGGTTGATCGGCCAGGCGTCGCAAGTAGCCGGTCCGTGACGTCGAGCTCGCGACCTGAACGTCCGCAGATGCCGCGACCCGGCGAGGGGCATCCCAGACTCAGATGCACATGAGCGACAAGGGCCATTGCTTGCCGACGCGGCAGACGAGACGATCGACACGGAGGTGCCGTCATGAAGCTGCGACCTGGGGCAGTGATTCGAGGTGTCGGTGTCGGTGTCTCGTACCTCGCGTCTGGCAAGTCCACGCGCAGTGGCTCCGGCATCCTGTTCGTGTCCTATGCGGGCGCCTGGTTCGTGGACAAACCCGGACTGCAAATCTATTGGATCATCCCCGACACGGACGAGCCGTGGAAACGCGGCTCGGTGTCCTTCGCGACGGCCGTGGCGACGTGGTCGGCGGCGATGCTGGTCGCGACGACTTCCCTGCGACGTACGAGACTTCCGGCGCCGATCGGTGCGCTCGTGCTCGGAGGAGGTTTCGCGGCGATCGACTCGTTTCTCGCCGATCTCGGTGAGAGGCGCGACGCGGCCAAGGCTGCGGAGAACTGATGCCGGCCGGATCACGATGACCGGATCCCGACCTCGCACCCCACGCGAAGTGGTGGAGGAGCTGTTTCGACGTCAGCGGGCCGGCGACGAGACGGTCCTGGACGACCTCGTGGCCGCCGACCTGGTCAACCACGCGGCCGGACCCCAGGGCCGCGCCGGTCTGGTGGCGATTCTGCGCAACATCGAGGTCGACCTCGGGCCCACCGTGCTCGAGCAGCACCACCTCATCGCTGAGGGAGATCTCGTCGTCCACCACGTGACGCTGCACGGCACACACCGGGCGTCCACGATGCCGCTGCTCGCCGACGTACCAGCCACCGGCCGAACGGCAGAGTGGCCGTTCATCCACATCTGGCGAGTCGCAGACGGGTTGCTCGTCGAGCACTGGGCCTGTCGCGACGACATGGGCCTGCTCGAGCAGCTCCGGCCATGACCATCGACCGGCTCATGGTCGGCGTCGTGACACCGCACGAGGCCGCCGGCCCGGAGGTCGAGCTGCCTGCCATGACACGCGGCCGCGTAGCCACGATCGTGTCCCGGACAGGGCCACCACCAGGAGCCGCGCAGACGCCGTCTCGAATGCCTCCGACCGCTCACGCCTACCTCCGCGCCTCGACCGAGACCGACGCACTCGACCGCGCCGCGACGACGTTCATGAGGACCACGCTCTCGGCCATCGTCCACGCCTCGACCACCACGGGCTACCTCATCGGCCGCCACGAAGAAGCCGAGCTCGTCGAGCACCTCACTCAACGCTTCGGCCTCCCTGCCGTCGCCAGCTGCGCCGCCGTGGTGGCGGCGTTGCGGGCCCACCAGCTCGAGAGAGTCCAGCTGGTGCATCCGCCCTGGTTCGACAGGGAGCTCGGCCAGCTCGGCGAGAAGTACTTCCGCGACCAGGGGTTCGACACCGTGCTGACCACTGCGGTGGGCCTGCCCGAGAACCCCGCAGACGTCACGCCACACTCCGTCATCGAGTGGGTCGACGCTCACGTCCAGGACCAGGCAGAGGCGATATTCCTCGCCGGCAACGGGTTCCGGACCGCGCACGCGATCGAGGAGCTGGAGCTGCGCACGGGACGGTTGGTCATCGGGGCCAACCAGGCGCTGCTGTGGGGAGTCCTGGCGGCGACTGGAACGGACTGGGATCTCACCGGTCAAGGTCGTCTGCTGCACGCAGGAGACTCCAGCGATCCCCCCGCGTAGGTCTTCGCGGACGATGAGGCTCAGTGCCCAGCACGGCCGGCACACGTGATCCGGAAGCGCGAACGCCGTCACACTGATTCCTCAGTGACCTGCCTCGGCGCGGATGTGTGGGCTCGGATGAGCGTGAGCGAAGACGTGTGGCAACGGCGCGCGGGTGACAATGAGCCGGCATGGATCCGGCCACGTTCGCGCGACCGCGCATGTCGGGGTGATTCCCCTTGAGCCGTGTCACCACCTGACAACGGCCTCTCAACAGGACCGAGCCGCCGAGCGCCGAGACGCGTCTGCCCAGAGGGAACCAACCTGGGCAACAATCCGTCCCATGTCCATGCGGACTCCTGCGAGCTCTCACCGCGGCGCGCTCGCGATCGTTGATCGGTGCCGCCAGTGATGCGCAGTCATTACCGCCGGGAGAACGTCCGGAGGAGAGTCACGAGGTGCGACGAAGTCATCTGAGATCCCTGGCCCTGCTGCCGCTCCTGGCGGTGTTCGTAGGGGGCTGCAGCGCGGGGGACGACTCGCCGAAATCCTCAGCTCCGGCGACTACGAGCGCTTCTGGTGGGGCGGAGACGACCGGCACCATCACCGGACAGGTGAAGCTCGTTGGGGGCCCAGCCGACGGCGCCAGCTCCATGCGCCCGGCGGCGGGGGGAGTGGTGACGTTCGCGCGCTCTGGGCACACGACGGCTGCCATGTCCGAGCACGGACGCTTCCACGCCGAGCTGAGGCCGGGTACCTATGTGGTCACGGCCACCAGCCCCGACTACGACTCCGGTGGTGCTTCTTGCCAAGCAGTGCATCCCGTACGTGTGAGCGCTGGGAAGGTCGTCTCGGTCGAGGTGGTCTGCCCGGTCAGATGACGGCTTGTCCCGGGGCGTCGAGGCGTCGCTGACATCCGCTCATGCCGCGATCCGGTCCTACCGCTGAGCGGATGGGCCCGCCCTAGTATCGGGCCGCATGCAGCGGATCCTGGTGGTGGCGATGTCCGGTGCTGGCAAGACAACCGCCGCCCGACGCATCTCGGCCGTCCTTGATCTGCCGTTCCATGAGATGGATGCGCTGGCCATCGGCCCAGGTTGGTCCACACCGGCCACCTTCGTTCACGACGTGACTGCGATTCTGGCCGAACCATCTTGGGTCTTCGACTCGTGGGGCTACGTGGAGGTCCGCGATGCCATGTGGGCTGCCGCCGACACCGTCGTCTGGCTCGACTACTCGCGGCGCGTGGTGCTCCCCAGGTTGTTTCTTCGTTCCATCCGGCGCAGCTCATCAAGGGAACGCATCTTCAACGGCAATGTCGAGACCTGGCGAGGTTGGCTCTCGCCCGGTCATCCGTTCTGGCACGCGGTGAGGACCTTCGGTGCGCGTCGCGCCTACCTCGCCGCGCGGACCCGAACCGAGCCCGGCATTCAGCTCGTGCGACTGAGGACGCCGCTCGATCTCGACGGATGGCTTGCGGGGTTGTGACGTTCCCGGCCCTCCGTCACGTGATCCCGGGTGGCGCCCATCAGGATCGGCCACTTCGTGAAGTGCGCGCCCTGGAAGGCCTCAGCTCACTTGTGCACGGTGATGGCGACGCGCTTGATCGGGTAGCCCTTGACGATCGGGGAGGTGAGTCCGGCGTAGAGGCTGTAGGAGCCGGCCTTGGCCGAGGAGGCGTCATAGCCGAAGGTGACCGAGCCGCCGGCCACGGGAGGTGAGGTCGCGACGAAGTACTCGGGGGCGAGGTTCGTCGCGTCCACGTTGACACCGCTCGTCCCGTCGCTGTTCTCTGCACCGACGGCAAGTGCCTGGCCGTTGGGGCCGTCGAGGTGCCCGTAGTCCAACCACTGTCCCTCGGTGTCGCCGAGCTGGATCCAGACCTCGAAGGTGTTGGTCTTGGCACTGCCGTAGTCGGGCACGTGGTCGTAGTCGATGACGAGGTAATTCGTGCCGGAGGTGTCGTCCGTGAGCACCGCCACCCGGATGGCGCCCCCGGCGCTGGGGTCCAGGTCCGTCCAGTACGGCGCGATCACGTTGTTGGGACGGGCCGGGGAGGGGAAGCTCACCCCGTCGGCGACACGGACGTCCGCCGAGGCGCCACCGCCGATGACCACGTACCCGTTGGAGGCCACCCCCATCGAGGTGTAGGTCTCAGCGCCGTACTTGAACGGAGGGACGTCGAAGTTGGAGATCGTCTCGTCGCCGGAATCCGGCTCGGCCGGGATGTCGAAGGAGCTGAGTGGGAGGTACCCATCGGTGACGCCGGTCGCGGCGATCGAGTCGATGGTCGGGGCCTTCTTGCCGGAGAGCCGTCCGGACCACGTCGCCACCTTGCGGTTGCCGGTTGCGGGTCGGGAGACGTGCGAGAGCGTGAGGCCGTTGCTGCCGACGGCCACCTTGGCCGTGGTCGGCACCGGGGTGTCGTTCCTGGCCGTCACGGAGCAGTGCGTCACCTGGTTGGGCGCCAGGGACGCGCGGGTGCAGCTGTGCTGGAGGGTGACCTGTGCTTGTCCGATCACCGCCTCGACGGGCAGCACGGCGGGGGTCGCCGAGGCCGTCCGGGGGCGCAATGTCACCTGCCCGAAGGCCAGGTCGTCGGTCGCGTCGATGCCGTCGAGCACCACGGTCAGCTTCTGGGTCGCACCCGGCTGCAGGGTGAAGGTGGCGGGGGAGACCCGGATGCGCATGCCGGAGTCGGCAGCGGTCCTCACGTCGAACGTCTGTTGATGTCCGGACACGTTCTTGGCCCAGCGATGCGTCACCTCGGCGCCCGGGAGCGGGTTGGCCTTGATGCTCGGCAGGTTGAGGTCGATCCGGTCCAGCGGGTCTGCGGCACTGGCCAGGTAGTCGTTGGGGCGGACGTCGAAGGTGAGGGTGGGTGCGACGGCACGGTCGGCGCGGATCGAGCCGGCGCCGCGGTCGCGAGGAGTCGTCGCTGAACCGTCGGCGTTGACGACGTCCTGCACCGATGAGGTCATCAGGGCAGACTTGATCTGACCCGGCGTCCAGCCGGGGTGTGAGGCCTTGACCAGCGCCGCGATGCCCGCGCTGTGCGGCGAGGACATCGAGGTGCCGGCGATGGCCTGGAACAGCTGTCCATGGGGTCCGGTCGCCAACTCCTGTGACATGGGTGTGTGTCCCGCCAGGATCTGGACGCCGGGAGCGGCGATGTCGGGCTTGAGGAAGTCGCCGAGAGGACCGCGAGAGCTGAACCCGGCCATGACGTCGCCCTGAGCGTGTGTCTTCTGCCCGCTCGCCCAGGTGGCGGTGATGCCCGGGTGGTGCTGGAGGAAGGCGAGCAGGGCGTCACCGGGGCCCTCCACGTGGATGGCCGGCAGGAAGTGGCTGTCGGTCTCGGTGTCACCCATGTTCGTGGGGTTGTAGAGGACCATCCCGGCGGCACCGCCCTGCTTGGCGAAGTACCCCTTCTCGACGCGGCCGCCACCGCCTCCGCCTCGCTCGCACACCACGACCTTGCCGCTCACGGAGCCGGCGGCGAAAGGGGTCAGGCAGTTCTTGGTTCCGGTGTACCCGTGCACGTTCGCGGCCAGCACGACCGGCTTGGTGGTCACGCCGGCGGTGACGGTGGAACCGCTCTCGGCAAACGTGGCGCCATCCGTCGACCGGAGGTGAAGGGTGGAGGTGAAGGCTCTGTCCGGGGTGAGGGCACCCACCGTCAGGACCCAGGGTCCGGCATGCCCGGCAGTGCCGGCGTCCGGGCCGTCGTTACCAGCCGATGCGCTGACGCTGATCCCGGCCTTGTACGCGTCGAGGAAGGCGAGCTCGACGGGATCGCTGTAGGCGTCGGCGCCGCCACCGACGGAGAAGTTGATGACGTCGACACCGTCGAGGATCGCCTGCTGGACCGCTGCAACGGAGTCCGACTGGTAGCAGCCCTTGGCCACGCAGACGCGGTACTCGATGACGGAGGCTCCCGGTGCCAGTCCGCTGATCGGACCGTGGTCGGCACCCAGGATTGGAGCATGTTGCACCGGGTCGCCGGCCGCGGTCGTCGAGGTGTGCGTCCCGTGGCCGTTGGAGTCACGCGCGCTGCACGTGCCCGCGGTGACGTCGCAGAACTCGTCGTCCTCGACCACACCCAACGCCAGAGCGGTTGTGAGGAACGCGTAGGCGCCGACCAGCTTGTCGTTGCAGGTGAACGCCGAACCGAGGGCAGGGTCGTGGCCGTTGCCGAACTGGCACCCGAAGTGCTGGCTTGCCGGTCGTGGGCGGGGGATGCCGAGATCCTTCAGCATCGGGTGCTCGGGCCAGATACCGGTGTCGAGGTCGGCGACGATGACACCCTCACCGGCCTTGACGGGCCCACCGAGACTCGGCCACACCTTGTCGGCACCGACGAAGGAGGTCGTGTCGTTGGGAACGGCGGAGACAGCTGCAGCAGCCGTACCGGTCGCCGCGTCCGGCTGCGCGAGGGTGTCCCGTTGGACGGCGACCACGCCTGGCACCGCCAGGAGGTGCTTTGCGTCCTTGGCGGGCAAGCGCACCGAAAGTCCGCCATAGGCGACGGTGAAGGAGGTGCCCACCTTCGCCTCAGGGACTGCTGACCTGATCTCGCGGGCGGCGGTCGCCGACTGCTCGTCCACGTGGTTCAGGTACCGAGCAACGTGTGCGTCGTTCTTGGAGAGCTGCTTGCCCGTGACGTGCGGACTGGTGGCCGGAAAGCCGGCGAGATCGCCGGTGTAGCTGGCGGCGGGGTCGTAGTCGAGCTTGACCATGACGCTGACGGGGGCGGAGTCGGTCCGCCTGATCAGGGCCGGGTCGCTCTTCGCGAGCTTGCCGGAGACCGACTTCGGGGTCGTGCTCGCACTGGAGGCGGACAGCGCTCGAGCCGTCGGCTGCTTCACCACATGACGGGGGGCCTTGCCACCCGCGGTGGCGGCGGCCGCTTGAGCGGACACCATGCCGATCGTCAGAACCATGGTCGCCGTGACGATCCAGGTACGCCTCCCCGTCCGTCTGCGCACGGCTCTCCCTCGGATCTGCCACACATGCGCGCCCACGGTGGGCTGCACTCCACGGCGCGACCCTAAACGTGATTCGTGCCGGGCGGCGGGTGAGCAATTTCTGGACTAGGCCGCGGTCCCAGCCCTACTTGATCCCGGTGGTGGCGATCGAGCTGACGAACCAGCGCTGGCCGACGAGGAAGAGCGCGAACACCGGTAGCTGGCTGAGCAGGGTGGCGGCCATCAGGATCGGCCACTTCGTGAAGTGAGCGCTCTGGAAGGTGGAGAGTCCCAGCTGGACGGTCATCGTCTCCGGTGAGGACGTGACGACCAGTGGCCAGAGGAAGTCGTTCCACGTGGTCAGGAACGTGAGCACCGCCAACGTGGCCAGCGGTGGGCCCATCAGCGGCAGCAGGATGCGGGTGAGGATGCGCACCCGTCCCGCGCCGTCGATGAGAGCGGCCTCCTCGAGCTCGGCGGGGAGGCTGAGGAAGAACTGCCGCAGCAGGTAGATGCCGAACGGCGTCACCAGGTTGGGCACGATCAGCGCCGGCAACGAGTCGACGATGCCCAGGTGCTTCACGATCAGCAGCGTCGGGATCATCACCACCTGGAACGGCACCATCAGGGTCGCCAGGAGCAGCAGGAACAGCAGCCGGCTGCCCGGGAAGCGGATGCGCGCGAACGCGTAGCCCGCGAGGCTGCACAGGACGAGGTTGCTGATCACGCACGTCACCGAGACGATCGTGCTGTTGAGCAGCCAGTGCCCCAGCGGGGAGCCCGTCCACGCGTTGACGTAGTTCTCCCAGTGCAGCGAGCTCGGCAGCCCGGGTGGGAAGCGCCTCGTCTCCTCCAGCGTCGACAGGCTGGTCACCAGCATCCACAGCAGCGGGACAGCCATCAGCACGGACAGCGGCAGCAGCACCAGGTGCCAGGCCGACGGACGGCGCAGCCGCAGTCGAGAGGCCAGGGTGCGCTCACCCACGGTCGTGCTCATGCCCCGGCCTCCAGGTCGGGGTCGCGGCTGACCCGCATCTGTACGACGGTCACGACGACGATGACGACGAAGAGGACGACCGCGATGGCAGCGGCGTAGCCGGCGTGGAAGTACACGAAGGCCTGCTGGTAGAGGTAGTAGACGATCGACCGTCGTCGAGTGCAGCGGTCCGCCCTTGGTGGTCACGTAGATCTCGTCGAACAGCTGGAGTGCATTGATCGTCAGCCACACCAGGAGGAAGCCGGAGACCGGTCGCAGCAGCGGCACCTGGATCCGCCAGAAGGCGCCGACCCTCGTGCACCCGTCGATCTGCGCGGCCTCCATCAGGTCCGGGGGGATCCCCTGGAGGCCGGCGAGGTAGATCAGCGTGCCGAACCCGACCCAGCCCCACACCGTCATCAGGATGACGGCGTACATCGCGGTGTCGGGGGAGGAGAACCAGCCCGGTGTGGGCAGTCCGACCTTGGCCAGGACCGCGTTGACGATGCCGTAGCTCGGGTCCAGCAGCCACGTGAAGATCACGCCGGTGGCCACGGTCGAGGTGACCACCGGGATGAAGACCGCGAGGCGGTAGATGCTGATGCCGCGCACCCGGCGGTTCAGGGCCGCGGCCACCAGGAGCGAGAGCACCAGCGTGATCGGCACGAACAGCACGGTGTAGACGACCGTGTGTCGCACCGACTCGCGGAACACCGGGTCGTGGCTGAGCTGGCGGTAGTTGTCGAGGCCCGCCCACGTCGCCGGCGTCTGGAGGTCGCTGTGCTGGAACGACAGCAGCAGCGACCACGCCACCGGCAGCAGCCCGAAGATCCCGATGAGCACCACGCTCGGTGCGACCATGCCCCACGCGGCACGCTGGTCGGCCCGCCGCTGCGCGCTCCTGCCACGGATCGGCGGTGGTCCGCCCTGGCGTCCACGCCGCCTCTGCGCGGTGGCCGGCAGGAGGGCTGTCGCCACTGTTACTTGCTCACTGACCGGCCCAGGCCGGCCTCGTGTGTCCTGCTCACGGGATCCGACTCACTGGCCGGCCAGCGCGCTCGTGACCGAGTCAGTGGCCGTGTCGAGTGCTTCCTGCGGGTCGGCCTTGCCGATGAGCACCGACTGCACCATCTGCCCGATCGCGGTGGAGATCTCGCCGTACGACGCGACGTTGGGCCGGACGTGCTTGACGTTGTCGAGGTTCTGCACGAACACCTTGTTGCCCGGGTACTTCTTCAGGAAGTCCTGGTACTCCGGCAGCTGCGTCTCCGACTTCCGGATCGGGAGGTTGCCGGTCGCGAGGGCGTACTGCATGTGCACCGAGGGCGAGGTCAGCCACTTCATGAAGGCCAGTGTCGTCTTCGTGCGCGCCGCCGTGTGGTTGAAGGCCATCCACAGGTCGGGGCCCGAGATCGTCTCGTGGTTGCCGTTGTACCCGGGGAGCAGGGCGACGCCGTAGTCGACGTCCTTGTTGATGCTGGAGAGGTCCCACGGACCGGTCCAGAGCATGCCGATCTTGCCGCTGTTGAAGAGGTTGAGGTAGTTGCCGTTGCCGTTGTCGAGGTAGACCGACTTGTCCTTGACCGCCATGTCCTGCAGCAGCTGCAGCGAGTTGCGGCCGGCGGCGGAGTTGAACGCCGGCTTGGTGTTGTCGCTGTTGAGCAGCTCGCCGCCGGCCTGCCACAGCAGCGCGAGGTAGCGCCAGACGGTGTCCTCGCTGCCGTCGTTGACGTACGCCCACCCGTACTTCTTGGTCGCCGGGTCGGTGAGCTTGGCGGCCGCACTGCGGAAGTCCTCCCACGACCAGGTCGCGGTCGGCAGCGGTACGCCGGCGTCCTGGAACACCTTCTTGTTGTAGACGACGGCGAGGTTGTCGACCAGGGCCGGCACGCCGACGACCTTGCCGTCGACCGTCGCCGCCTCCTGCTCGGAGGGGTAGAAGTCGTCCCAGTTGAAGGACGGGTCCTTCACCGTCTTGGTGAGGTCGACGAGCTTGGGCTGGCGGACGAGCTGCGCGGCCGACGAGCCGAACTGGTAGGCCATGTCGGGGTAGTTGCCCGCGGTGAAGCCGGCCACCGTCTTCTGCAGGACCCCGTCACTGCCGCCGTCGAAGACGAGCTTGACCTTCTGCTTGGGGTTCTCGGCGTTCCACTTCTTGCTCAGCGCCGTCAGCGACTTGCCGGAGACGTCGACCTCGCCGTGCCAGACGATGGCCGTCGTGCCACCACCGCTGCCACCGGAGCCGGAGCCACATCCGGCGGCCAGGGCGCCCGCGGCGAGGGCGCCCACGAGCACCGGGACCAGCTTGCGAGTCGGGACCATCGCCATCCTCCAGCAGCCTCGTCGCGAACCGTGCACATTCGCGCGTCAATAGTGAGCAGACTTGCACGCATCCGAGGGTCAGGCAAGAGGTTGAACGCTGGAAACTGCCTGACATCTGCGCGTAATGTGCACGCCATGCGTCAACAGGAGCGGCTCGGGTTCATTCTCGAGCGTCTGAGCCAGCACAGCTCGGTCGACGTGAGCGATCTTTCGTCCGACCTGGCGGTCTCCCAGGCCTCCGTACGACGCGACCTCCAGCTCCTCGAGAGCCAGCAGCTGCTGACCAGGACCCACGGCGGCGCGGTGGCCTCCGGAGTGCTCTACGAGCTGCCGATGCGCTACCGGGGCGGGCAGCGCCATGACGCCAAGCGCGCCATCGCCAAGCTCGCGGCCGGGTTGCTCGAGGACGACGTGACCTCGGTGGGCCTGAACGGCGGCTCGACCACGACCGAGGTGGCCCGCGCCCTGGCGTCGCGTTCGGGGCTGCGGGTGGTCACCAACGCGCTGAACATCGCCGCCGAGCTCGCGGTCCGCTCCAACATCGAGCTGGTGGTGTGCGGCGGCAGCGCGCGCAGCGAGTCCTACGAGCTGGTCGGGCCGCTCGCGGAGCTGACCCTGAGCAACATCAACCTCGACGTCGCGATCATCGGTGTCGACGGCGTCAGCGCCACCGCCGGCCTGAGCACCCACCACGAGGTGGAGGCGCAGACCAACCGCAGCCTGTTGCGCTCGGCGGCGCGTGTCATCGTCGTCGCCGACTCGAGCAAGATCGGTCGCCGTGGCTTCGCGCGCATCGCGGAGATCACCGCCGCCACCGACCTCGTCACCGACGACGAGGCGCGAGCCAGCGACGTGGCCGACCTCGAGCGCGCAGGCCTCAGGGTGCACCAAGCCTCACCCTGAGCGCCTCCGGGAGCAGCGGCTCGTGGGCCTCCACCATCGCGTCGGCCAGCGCCCAGATCTTCTCGACCGGCAGGGTCGCCGCCGTGTTGGGGTCGAGCATCAGGGCGTGCCGGATGTGGTCGGGACGCCGCTCGGTCGCGGCGCGCACGGTCAGGTCGACCACCGAGAGGTAGGTGCCGTTCAGTGCGGCGCACTGCTCCGGAAGGCTCCCCACGGCGAAGGGGTGCGCGCCGGTGCCGTCGACGATGCACGGCACCTCGACAGGGGCTCCCTGCTGCAGGTTGTCGATCAGCCAGCGGTTGATCACGTTGGCCTGGATGCGGCGGGGGGTGTCGGTCACCATGCTGTGGATCACCTGCGGCGCGTACTCGGCGGCGTCCTCCTCCGGCTCGACGTAGTCACCGGCGGAGGCCTGGGCGATCAGCCGCTCGGTCTCGGCGACGTTCTCCGCGCTGATGCCGACGTAGTCGCGGATGGGCAGGCGCAGCCGCTCGACCTCGTCGGCGTCGTGCAGGTACCAGGCGACGTACTCCGAGGAGTGCTCGCTGGTCTCGGTCGGGTAGTAGCCCAGCCGGCGGTACATGTCGACGCGCACGCGGCGACGCAGCTCGGCGTCGTCGGCGATCAGCCGGTCGAGACGCGGGTAGAGGTCCTCGCCGCGATGCCGCCAGTCGAGGATCCAGGCCTGGTGGTTGACGCCGGCGCTGTGCACCTCCACCTCGTCGTGGGGCACCCCCACCAGCTCGCACAGGTCGACGACGGTCCAGTAGACGGAGTGGCACAGGCCGAGGACCTTGAGGTCGGGGTGCGTGGCCGCGAGGTAGCCGATGTTCATCGCCATCGGGTTGGTGTAGTTGAGCAGCCAGGCGTCCGGGCACACCTCCTCCATGTCGCGGGCGAGGCCGTCGAGGAAGCCGAAGGTGCGCAGCCCGCGGAAGACGCCACCGACGCCGAGGGTGTCGGCGATCGTCTGTCGGACGCCGAACGCCTCGGGTACGTCGAAGTCGGTGACCGTGGCTGCGTGGCCGCCGATGTTCACCGTGTTGATCACGAAGTCGGCACCGGCCAGGGCCGCCCGTCGGTCGGCCTCGGCCCGCACTGTCGCGGTCTGCTCGCGACCGTGGTGCCGGATGGCGATCTGACCGAGCTGCTCGGCCAGGGCGAGCCGCGGACCGTCGATGTCGTGCATCACGAGGTCGAGCCCGGGCAGGTCGTCGAAGGTCAGCAGGTCACGCAGGAGCTGACGGGTGAACTCGGCCGAGCCGGCGCCCATGAAGACGATGGTGGTCACACGGCGAAGCATGTCAGCGGCCCCTGAAATGAGCAAGGTCGATCATGTTGGCTGATTGAGTGTGGACATTTTCGGCGAGCAGGCGGCAGACTGTGGCCGTGACCGACGTCCTGGTGGTGGGTGATGCCAACCCCGACCTGATCCTGCGGGGAGACGTCGTCCCACGGTTCGACCAGGCCGAGCAGCTGCTCTCCGAGGCCGACGTGGTGCTGGGTGGGTCGGCGGCGATCATGGCCCACGGCCTTGCCCGCCTGGGACGCCCGGTGCAGCTGGTGGCGACGACCGGCGCCGATGCCTTCGGCTACCTCGTGGCCCGGATGCTCGCCGAGGCGAACGTGCGGTCGGCCGGGATCGTGCGCGACCCGCGCGTGCGCACCGGGGTGACCGTCGTCCTCTCCACGCCGGACGACCGGGCCGTCCTCACCTTCACCGGTGCGATCCCCTCCCTCACGCTGGAGCAGGCCCAGAGCGCGCTGGACCGGGCGATCCGCGACGGGGTGGGGCACGTGCACGCGGCGTCCTTCTTCCTGCTGCCGCAGCTCGCCACCGGGCTCCCCGAGCTGTTCGCCCGTGCGCGGGAGGCCGGCCTGAGCACCTCGCTCGACACCAACTACGACCCCGCACAGGAGTGGGCGGGCGTCGAGGACGTGCTGCCCCACCTCGACCTGCTGTTCCCCAACCGGGCCGAGGCCCTGGCCCTGGGGGCACGCCTGGGTGACGTGGGGGACGACGTCGTCGAGGCGGCCCGGCTGCTCGTCCCAGCGCGGCCCGACCGTGGTCGTCAAGGACGGCGCCGACGGTGCCCTCCGCGTGGATCCGGACGGCTCGGTGCTGCGCGAGGCCGGCCGGGCCGTCGTACCCGTGGACACGACCGGTGCCGGCGACACCTTCGACGCTGCCTACGTCGACTCGTTCCTGCGCGACCTCGATCCGGAGGAGTGCCTGCGCCGCGCCTGTGTCGCGGGGGCGCTGTCCACGTCCGCCGTGGGCGGGACCTCGGCCCAGCCGACCCTCGAACAGCTGAGTCCCGGGAGGGACCGCACATGCACGTCAACGGTGAGATCGAGTCGCAGCCCGACGCCTGGCGCCGCGCGGTCGCGATACTGCCTGCGGTCGCCTCGGCGCTGCCGCAGCCGGGCGAGCGCGTCGCCGTGATCGGCTGCGGGACGTCGTGGTTCATGGCCGAGGCGTACGCCGCCCTGCGAGAGGACTCCGGTCTCGGCGAGACCGACTGCTTCCCGGCCAGCAGGCTGCCGGCGGGCCGCGACTACGACCGCGTCGTCGCGATCAGCCGGTCCGGCACGACGACGGAGGTCCTCGAGGCGCTGGAGAACACCCGGGCACGCCGCACCGCGATCACGACGGCCGTCTCCCTGCCCATCTCCGAGGTGAGCGACGAGACCGTCGTGCTGGACTTCGCCGACGAGGAGTCGGTCGTGCAGACCGTCTTCGCGACGACCACCCTGATGCTGCTGCGCGCCTCCCTCGGCGAGGACCTCGACCCCGTGGTGGCGCAGGCCGAGCAGGTGCTCCGCTCCCCGGCCGGTGAGGGAGTGCCCCGTGGTGGGCAGTACACCTTCCTCGGCCAGGGCTGGGCCCACGGCATCGCCCGCGAGGCGGCGCTGAAGATGCGGGAGGCGGCCCAGCTGTGGACCGAGTCCTACCCGCAGATGGAGTACCGCCACGGGCCGATCGCCATCGCGGAGCCCGGACGCGTGGTCTGGGTCTTCGGCGATCCCGTCCCCGGGCTGCTCGACGACGTGGCGGCGACCGGAGCGACGGTGGTCAGCGACCCGCTCGACCCCGTCGCCGACCTGGTCCGCGCCCAGCGGCTCGCCGTGCTGCTGGCCGAGCGCCTGGGCCTGGACCCTGACCGGCCGCGCCACCTGACCCGCTCGGTCGTGCTCGGAGCCTGATGACACTCGCGCGCACCGGTGACCTCGTCGCGCGGGCGGTCCGCGACGGCGGCCACGTGGTGGCCCTGAACGTGATCACGCTGGAGCACGCCGAGGCGATCCTGCTGGGTGCCGAACGTGGCGGAGCACCCGTCATCCTCCAGGTCAGCGAGAACGCGATCCGCTACCACGAGGGCCGGGGGGAGCCGCTCCTGGCCGCGTGTGCCGCACTCGTGCACGCCCACCCGGCGGAGGCGTCGATCCACCTCGACCACGTCACCGACCCGGGGCTGCTCGGGCTCGCCCGGGACGACCTCGGCGTCAGCTCGGTGATGTACGACGCCAGCGAGCTCGACTACGACGACAACGTGCAGCGCACCGCCGAGGTGACCCGCGAGCTGCACCAGCGTGGGATGTGGGTCGAGGCCGAGCTGGGCGCGATCGGCGGCAAGGGTGGTGCGCACACGCCGGGGGTCCGCACCGACCCGCAGGAGGCGGCCGCGTTCGTGGCGGCCACGGGGGTCGACGGGTTGGCCGTCGCCGTGGGCAGCTCGCACGCGATGACCGAGCAGACCGCATCGCTCGACTGCGACCTGGTGCGCGCGATCGCGTCCGTCGTACCCGTGCCACTCGTCCTGCACGGGTCCTCCGGCGTGCCCCGCGAGCAGCTGCGCGAGGCCACCCGGGCGGGCATCCGCAAGATCAACGTCGGCACCGCGCTCAACGTCGCGTTCACGGCCGCGGTGCGCGAGGCGCTCGCCGACGACACGTTGACCGACCCGCGCCGCTATCTCGCTCCTGCCCGTGACGCGACCGCCGCGTCGGTGCGACAGATCCTGGAGGAACTGCGATGAAGACGTTCGGTCGGACAGCCCTCGTGCTGGTGACGATGCTGGCGTTCTCGTGGACGGCCACTGCCGCCGGCGGCGTCGGCGCCGGCCCGCACGCACAGAGGGGTCGTGTTCGCCTCGCCGCACGGCCACGACGACGCGAGTGGCACGCGCCGGCACCCGTTGAGGACTCCCCAGGTGGCCGTCGACCGGCTCGGCGCTGCCGGTGGCACGGTGCGCCTGCTGCCCGGTACCTACGCACGGCAGCGGATCGTGCTGCAGCACCGCCACCACGTGCGCATCCTCGGCCGCGGCGCCGTCCTCGACGCCCGCGGGCTGACCCCGCTTCCCAGCGACAGCGGTGTGGTCCAGATCGAGGACAGCTCCCACGTGACGGTTCGCGGGCTCGACATCCGCGGCTACCGGACGACGTCGATGGAGGAGGTGCCGATCGGCATCTACGTCACCGGCCACGACGACGCGATCACCCTCGCGCACAACCACGTGCACCACCTCGGCAACGACAACACCGACGCTGGGCAGCTTCGACATCAATGCCCACGGCATCGCCGTCTACGGCCGCGACCCGAGCCAGCCGATCAGCCGGCTCCGGATCGTCGGCAACGAGGTCGACCACCTGAAGCTCGGCGCCAGCGAGGCCGTCGTCGTCAACGGCAACGTCGACCGGTGGTCCATCAGGCGCAACCGGATCCACGACGTGAACAACATCGGCATCGACGCGATCGGCTACGAGGAGACGGTGCCCGGTCACCAGTACTCCGGCGTGAACCGCGCCCGGCACGGCGTGATCGCGGGCAACACGATCAACGGCGTGGTCAGCAAGGGCAACCCGGCCTACTGGGAGGACGGCGAGTGGTGCAACTGCGCCGACGGCATCTACGTCGACGGCGGCGCGCACATCGCGATCCGGCACAACACGGTGCGGCGTTCCGACATCGGCATCGAGGTCGGCGCGGAGAACGGTCGCGGCCACACCGACCACGTCCAGGTGCGGCACAACCGCGTGCGCGGGAGTGCGTACGTCGGACTGGCCCTCGGCGGCTACGACCCGGAGCGCGGTGAGGTGTACGCCGTCTCGGTGGCCCACAACTCCTTCCGCAACAACAACACGCTCGACGACGGATCGCCCGAGCTGCTGCTGCAGTACAAGCTGCACCAGGTCAGGGTCGTCAGGAACAGGGTCACGGCCACGCACCGGGCGACGCCGCTGCTGCTGCAGCGGGTGGAGCGGGTCGGCACCCCGGCGCAGAACGCGGGCGTGCGCGTCGACCACAACGACTACGGAGCGCCGGTGGGTCGCGGACGAGCACAGTTCATCTGGCTCGGGAAGGCGATCACCGGCTTCGCGGCGTACCAACGGGCCAGCGGACAGGACCACCACAGCAGCTGGACCCGCCGGATCGCCTAGGCCGACTCGAGCTCCCGGTCCGCCGGGTTCATCGACGAGGTGGCCTCCTCGTGCAGGAAGCGGTCGGTGAGCCCGCGCAGGGTGTCCTCGAGCCGGGCGAGGTCGGCCCCGGTCTCGTCCTGGGAGCCGAGCCGGGCCAGCAACCACGTCTTCAGCTCGGCGCTGAACACCTCCCACTCCCGGCGCGCCGCGGCGGTGGCGTGCCAGCCGGAGGCGTCCCCGGTGAGGAAGCCGCCCTCCTGGGTCTGGCGGAAGGCCGGGAGCAGCACGCTGGCGGGGACGTTCGTGCGCATGGCGATCGAGTCGAGGTCGGCCACGAAGCCGTGACGTTCGCGCAGCAGCACCTGGGCCACGCACCAGGTCTCGGCCCCGCCGAGCGTCGTACCGGAGGCCACCCGGATCTCCGGCAGCGCCTGCCGGCCGTAGCGCTGCATCACCCGGGCGAGCTGGACTCCCAGCGCGCGCTCGGAGTCGTCGTCCTCCGACATGCCGAAGCCGTCACCCAGGTCGGTGGCACCCGCACGCGCGGCGTCGCGCAAGGGCACCTCGGGAAGCAGCAGGGCGAGCACGAAGGCGACCAGGCCGACGGGCGCGGCGTAGAGGAAGACCGAGTGGAGGACGTCGGCGTAGGCGTTCACCACGTTCGCGATGACCGCGTCCGGCTGGCTGTGCAGGGCGGCCGGGGTGGAGGCGTCGCGAGGGTCGAGACCGGGGGAGCTGGCCAGCGCCTCCGGCAGCGCGGTCTTCAGCTTGGCCGAGTAGATCGCCCCGAACACCGCCGCGCCGAAGGAGCTGCCCAGGGTCCGGAAGAAGGTCACCCCGGACGTCGCGACGCCGAGGTCGCGGTAGTCGCTGGTGTTCTGCACGATCAGGGTGAGGATCTGCATGCACAGCCCGATGCCCACCCCGAGCACGAGCATGAAGGCCGAGATCGTGAAGAAGCCGGTGGAGGCGTCCATGGTGGACATGAGGAACAGCCCCACGGCCATCAGCAGCGAGCCGGCGATGGGGAAGATCTTGTAGCGGCCCGTGCGTCCCACGACGGTCCCGGCCGAGATCGACGCCACCAGGAGACCGGCCACCATCGGCAGCGTGCGCAGCCCGGACGACGTCGCGGAGACCCCCTTGACGTACTGCAGGTACGTCGGCAGGAAGGTCATCGCGCCGAGCATCGCGAAGCCCACGACCATCGCGATGACCGAGGACAGCGAGAACACCGGGTTGGTGAACAGCCGCAGCGGCAGCATCGGTTCGGTGGCGCGGCGCTCGGCCCAGATGAAGACGGGAACGGCCAGCACCGCCGCCGCGATCAGCCCGATGATGAACGCCGAGTCCCAGGGGTACTCGGTGCCGCCCAGGCTGGTGGCCAGGGTCAGCCCCGCCGCGACCACGGAGATCGCCGCCACGCCCGCGTAGTCGATGCTCGGGCGGCCGCGCCCGCGGACCGACGGCATGGTCTTCGCCGCGACCGCCACCACGACGATGCCGAGCGGGACGTTGACCAGGAAGCACCAGTGCCAGGAGAGGTGGTCGGTGAACAACCCGCCCAGCAGCGGTCCGATCACCGTGGTGACCCCGAAGACCGCACCCAGCGCACCTTGGTACTTGCCGCGATCGCGCAGGGGGACGATGTCCGCGATCAACGCCGTCGCGGTGACGGTCAGGCCACCCGCACCGACACCCTGGACCGCTCGCCACGACACCAGCCAGCCCATCGACTCGGCCAGTGCGCACATCAAGGAGGCCGCCACGAAGAGCCCCGCGCTCAGCTGGAAGATCAGCTTGCGGCCGAACAGGTCACCGAACTTCCCGGCCAGCACCACGGCGATCGTGTCGGTCAGCAGGTACGCCGTGACCACCCACGAGACGTGTCCGGCGCCACCGAGGTCACCGACGATCGTGGGCAGTGCCGTGGAGACGATCGTCTGGTCGAGCGCCGCCAGCAGCATCCCCAGCATGATCGTGCCGAAGACCACGTTGATCTGGCGTCGATTGAGGTCGGGCTTGCCCGCGGGGAGGGCGGCGGGCGCTTGCGTCGACACCAGTCGACCGTAGTACCGGACGGCCGCCCGCGGGAGGTCTGCGCGCTCGGTCGGCCGATCGACGTACTGTGCCTGCATGGCGGAGACGAGGCAGGACGAGCCGATCCGTCAGCGCGCCGGCGCGACTGCGTCTGCTCAGCGTGGGTCAGCTGGTCCTGGTCTCCGCGGTGTGCCTGGCCGCGCAGGTGGTGCTCACGGACTACGGGAAGGACGGCGTCGGCGCCGCGGTCTTCTGGTTCGTCATCGGGCTCTGGATGCTGTGGCTGGTCTACCGCCGCCACAGCCGCGTCGCGAGGATCCTGCTGATCAGCACGTCGCTCATCGGTGCCGTGGTGTACGGCGTCGGCGCGGTCACCCACCCGCGCGACGCGTTGCTGATGCTGCTCTTCCTCGGCGAGGGCCTGCCGCTGGTGTTCCCGCAGGTCGCGGACCACGTCCGCCCGCCCGAGCCGCCGCCACCCTCGCCGGAGACTGTCGACTCTCCCTGAGCTCGGGTGGGGCGCTAGCGGCGACCCGCGGCGAGGTAGGCGATCGGGCCGACCGGCTGGACGAAGCACGCCAGCACCCAGATCGCCTTCGGACCGCGGACCTCGTCGGCGGAGCGTCTCGCGAGATCCTTGAGCGCGACCGCCGTCATCACGGCCTCGATCGCGCCGCCCACGTAGACGAGGCGCTTCTGGGTCTCGGTCAGGTCCGACCACTGCTTCTTCGCCATGGTCCCGACGCTAGCGCGGCAGGAGTCAGGCGGTCAGGGCCCGGCCGAGCAGGTGCGGCTTGTCGGTGCCGGGAGCCGTCAGCGAGAAGTCGAGGCCCCAGTCACCGGCCACGGTGACACGAGAGCCGAAGGCCACCTTGCCGGGCAGGAAGATCGGCTTGCGGAACTCCACCTCGACGGTCGCCGCGTCGGGCAGGCGGCTGGCGAACGCGGCCACGCAGCGGGCCTTGCTCCACATGCCGTGGGCGATCTGGCGCTTGAAGCCGAACGCCTTGGCGGTCAGCGGGTAGAGGTGGATCGGGTTGTGGTCACCGGACACCGCGGCGTACCGGCGGCCCAGGTCGCCGGGCAGCTTCCACTCCACGCCGGTGCTCGGCACCAGGTCGAACGGCTCGCCCTCGGGCTTGACGTCGTCGTCGCCGCGGCCGACCCGGAGGTACGTCGAGGTCGACTCCCACACGGTCTCGCCGTCATGTGCTCACCTCGGTGACGAGGTCGAAGACCTTGCCCTTGGCGTGCGGCCGCAGGTTCTGCGCGGTGGCGGCGACGTCGAGCCTCTCGCCCGGCGCGATCGGTCGGTGCCGGGTGATGGCGTTGCGCAGGTGCACCGTCCCGATGGCCGGGTAGGGGAAGGAGCCGTCGGTCATGATCCCCATGTGCAGCGGGAAGGCCAGCATGTGCGGGTAGGTGAACGGCAGCGCCTGGCTCGGCTCGAACCCGCACACCGCGGCGTACGACGCCACGTGCGCGGGGTCGATGGTGACCCCTTCGCGACGCAGGGTGAGGTCCGGCAGCTCGCCGCCCTTCTTGCCGACGCCCGGGATCAGGTTGACGCCCGGCAGCACGGGCAGCGCCGCCTTGAGCATGGTGGGCAGCGAGCTCGGCTCGCCCTGGATGATCCGTTCGGTCAACGGGTCAGGCTCCGAGCATCATCTGGCCGCAGACGCGGACCACGTTGCCGTTGACGGCGGTCGAGCCGGGGGAGAGGTACCAGGCGATCGCCTCGGCGACGTCGACCGGCAGACCGCCCTGCGACATCGCGTTCATCCGCTGGCCGACCTCACGGGTCGCGAACGGGACGGCCGCGGTCATCTGGGTGATGATGAAGCCCGGCGCGACGGCGTTGACGGTGATGCCCTTCTTCAGCTCGGGAGCGAGGCTGTCCACCAGCCCGATGACGCCGGCCTTGGAGGCGGCGTAGTTGGTCTGGCCGACGTTGCCGGCGATGCCCGCGATCGACGAGACGCCGACGATGCGGCCGTTGTCCTCGATGAGGTCCTGGTCGAGCAGCTCGCGGGTGATCCGCTCCGGGGCGGTGAGGTTGACCGCGATCACCGAGCTCCAGCGGTCGTCCTTCATGTTCGCCAGCTTCTTGTCGCGCGTGATGCCGGCGTTGTGCACGACCGCGTGCACCTGGCCGAACTTCTGCTTGACGTGCTGGGCGATCCGCTGCGGCGCGTCCTTGCCGGTGATGTCCAGGGTCAGGTGGTCGCCGTCGAGCTCCTTCATCAGCGACTGGAGCTCGCTCGCCGCCTGGGGAACGTCGATGCCGAGGATCGTGGCGCCGTCGCGGTGCAGCACCTTGGCGATCTCCTCGCCGATGCCGCGGGAGGCGCCGGTGACGATGGCCACCTTGCCGGTCAGCGGCTTGGCGGGGTCCTTGACGGGTGCGGCCTCGTCGGTGCCGGTGGCGCCGAGTCGCGCGACCTGCCCGGAGACGTAGGCGCTCTTCGGCGAGAGGAAGAAGGCCAGCGTGGACTCCAGCGTGTCCTCGGCGCCGGGGGCGACGTACACGAGGTTCACGGTGCTGCCGTTGCCGATCTCCTTGCCGAGCGAACGGGTGAAGCCCTCGAGCGCGCGCTGGGCGACGCGCTCCTGGTTGCTCCCGGTCTCCTCCGGCACCGTGCCGAGCACGACGACGCGGGCGTTCCGCTGCAGGCTGCGCATCAGCGGGGTGAAGAACTGCTGCAGGGCGAGCAGGTCGGTCGAGGAGGTGATGCCGGTGGCGTCGAAGGCGAGGCCCTTGTACTTCTCGCCCTCGCTGGTGGTGCCGACGCTGTTGATGCCGAGGTTGTCGAGCGCCACGGTGAGCTGCTTGGACAGGCGGCCGCTGCCGCCGGTGACGACCGTGCCGTCGACGAGGGGGGCGCCGTCGGTCCAGCGCTCCAGCTTGGTGGGGTTGGGCAGCCCGAGGTTCTTGACGAACAGCTGCCCGACCGGGCTGGAGGAGAAGGACTGGTAGTGGTCTGCCATCAGAGTTCCCTGCTCTACTGGTCACTGTGCTTACTTATTGGTAGGTCACGAATGTAACGAGTGGTGTAACTGAGCGTCCACCGATGGTGATCTGCCCCTCACACCGTTTATTTTCCCCCTGCTGCAGAGCACACTTCCACCATGCCTGCTGACTCCCCTCGCCGCGTCGCCGTCCTCGGCGGCAACCGGATCCCCTTCGCCCGCTCCAACACCGTCTACGCCACGGCCTCCAACCAGGAGATGCTCACCGCGGCCATCGACGGTCTGGCCACCCGCTTCGGCCTCGAGGGCGAGCGCCTCGGCGAGGTCGTCGCGGGCGCCGTGCTCAAGCACAGCCGCGACTTCAACCTGACCCGTGAGTCGGTGCTCGGCTCGAAGCTGGCCCCCGAGACCCCCGCCTCCGACCTGCAGCAGGCCTGCGGCACCGGCCTGCAGGCGGCGATCTACGTCGCCAACAAGATCGCCCTCGGCCAGATCGACGTCGGCGTCGCGGGTGGCACCGACACCACCTCCGACGCCCCGATCGCGATCTCGGAGAAGCTGCGCAAGAAGCTGATCAAGGTCAACCAGAAGAAGGACACCGCCGGCAAGCTCAAGGCGCTCGGCGCCATCCGGCCCGACCGACATCGGCATCGAGATCCCCCAGAACGGCGAGCCGCGCACCGGCCTGTCGATGGGCGAGCACGCCGCCCTGACCGCGCTGGAGTGGCAGATCGGCCGCGAGGAGCAGGACGAGCTCGCCGTCGCGTCGCACCAGCACCTCGCCGCGTCGTACGACCGTGGCTTCCAGGACGACCTGATCACGCCCTTCCACGGCGTCGACCGCGACCAGAACCTGCGGGCCGACTCCTCGCTGGAGAAGCTCTCGAAGCTCAAGCCGGTCTTCGGCAAGGGCGAGGCCGCCACCATGACCGCGGCCAACTCCACCCCGCTGACCGACGGCGCCTCCGCGGTGCTGCTGGCCACCGAGGAGTGGGCCTCCGAGCACGGCCTGCACGTGCAGGCGTGGTTCGTCGACGCCGAGACCGCGGCGGTCGACTTCGTGCACGGCGGCGAGGGCCTGCTGATGGCTCCGGCGTACGCCGTGCCGCGGCTGCTCGCGCGCAACGGGCTGACCCTGCAGGACTTCGACTTCTACGAGATCCACGAGGCCTTCGCCTCGCAGGTGCTCTCGACGCTGAAGGCGTGGAACGACCCGGTGTTCTGCAAGGAGCGCCTCGGCCTCGACGCCCCCCTCGGCGAGATCGACCGCGCCAAGCTGAACGTCAACGGCTCCTCGCTCGCAGCCGGCCACCCCTTCGCCGCGACCGGCGGCCGGATCGTGGCCAACCTCGCCAAGCTGCTCGACCAGAAGGCTGAGTCGACCGGTGAGGGCGTCCGCGGCCTGATCTCCATCTGCGCCGCCGGCGGCCAGGGCGTCACCGCGATCCTCGAGAAGTAGGGCTTCGGTTTCCCAGGTTAAGAACCCAAACTGCCTCTTCACACAGGAAGCAACCTGTGTGAAGAGGCAGTTTGCTGTGTGAAGTTCGCGTACGGCGGCCGGCCGCCTGATCAGCCCGTCGCGAGCGCCTTGGCCGTCGCGACGACGTACTTCTTCACCTGGTCGGGCGAGACAGGTGCGATCGCGGGGATGCCCGGGGCGGACTCGCGCACCAGCATCCCGACGCGGGCGAGCTGGAGGGCGCCGAGGCCGCTGGCGTACATGTGGTTGGCGAGCAGGGTGGTGTTCTCGACCGCGAAGTCACCCGAGGCGACGCCGGCGTCGAGGATGTCGCTGACCTGCTTCAGGCAGGCCGAGATGCCGCGGCCGAGCCGGAACAGCGAGCTCTCGCTGATCTCCTCGAGCAGCTCGGGGCCGGGGCGGCGCATCAGGGTCTGCGCGCAGTCGACGAAGGCGGGGTACTCCAGCCCGAAGTCGACGAACGCCTCGGTCACCGCCACGAGCCGTGACATCGGCGTGCGCTTGCCCCTGCGAGGCAGTCGGTCAGTCGCCCCTCGAGCTCGTCGAGGTAGCTGACCAGGGTCAGCGCGAACAGCTCTTCCTTGCCGCTGAAGTGGCGGTAGATGATCGCCCGGTTGACGCCGACCGCGTTGGCGATGTCCTCGATCTGTGCGTCGCGCACACCGGTCTCGTCGAAGAGCTGCCGGGTCGCGGTGAGGATCTCGCGCTCGCGGGCACGTCGGCGGGCTGCCGCCGGCTGCCGAGTCGATGCGCGCGTCGTGCTCATGCCGCAGAAGTTTAGTGCAACTCCGGGTTACACACGCGTGCGCGAGAGGCACGTCACTGCTCCGGCGGACCGCCCACGGACCTGACCATCTCGAGCGTGTCCGCCTCCGAAGCCGTCTTGTCGTCGCGGTACCGCAGCACCCGCGCGAACCTCAGAGCCACCCCGCCGGGGTAGCGCGTCGAGCGCTGGACGCCGTCGAAGGCGATCTCGACGACCTGCTCGGGGCGCACGTGCACGACGTGCCCGTCACGACTCGTCTCCAGGCCGAGGAAGCGCTCGGTCTGCCAGGCCAGCATCTCGTCGGTCATCCCCTTGAAGGTCTTGCCGAGCATCACGAACGAGCCGTCGGCCTGCCGCGCGCCCAGGTGGATGTTGGAGAGCCAGCCCTTGCGCCGGCCGCTGCCCCACTCGACCGCGAGCACGACGAGGTCGAGGGTGTGGCGCGGCTTCACCTTGACCCAGGCCGCACCGCGGCGTCCGGCGTCGTACGGCGCATCGAGGCGCTTGATGATCACGCCCTCCTGCCCGTCGGCGATCGCGGCGTCGAAGAACGACTGCGCCTCGGAGGACGAGGAGGTGACCAGCCGACGCACCCGGTGCTCCTCGGGCACGGCGCTGTCCAGCCGGGCAAGGCGGTCGGTGAGCGGTGACTCGATCAGCGACTCGTCCTCCACCAGCAGCACGTCGAAGAAGAACGGCCGGATGCCGGTCGCGCCGGCGTGGGTGGCGGTCGTCGACGCGGTGTCCTGGAAGGGCAACGGCCTCCCCGAGGCGTCGAGCGCGAGCGCCTCGCCGTCGAGGATCAGGTCGGTGGCCGGCAGCGAGCGCGCCACGTCGACCACCTCGGGCAGCCGCGCGGAGATCTCGTCGAGCGACCGGGTGAAGACGGTGACCTCGTCGTCGTGCTTGTGCACCTGGATCCGGATGCCGTCGAGCTTGGTGTCCACGGCGAACGGGCCACCGACCTTCTCGACCCCCGCCGCCACGTCGGGCGCCGTGCCGGCCAGCATCGGGCGCACGGGGCGACCGACCAGCATGGAGAACTCCTCGAGGGCCGCCTCCCCGCCGGTCATGGCAGCGGTCGCGATCGGACCGGTGGGCGCGCTGAACATCGCGGCTCGTCGTACCGCCTTCACCGGGATCTCGGCAGCCTGGGCGATGGCGTCGAGCATCACCGAGTCGAGCGCGCCCTGGCGCACGTTGCCGGTGATCAGGTTGCGGAGGTAGTCCTGCTCCGGCGAGGTCAGTCGCCCGAACAACGAGGCGACCGCGTCGCGACGGGCCAGCGTCGAGCCCGACCCCGACAGCGTGCCCACGTCCTCGAGGATCGCGTCGACCTCGCCCAGCGAAACCGTCGGCGTTGCCGCCGGCTCGGGCGCCTCGGCGAGCCCGCGCCAGCCGACGCCGGTGCGGCGCTGGCGCAGCGTGCCGGAGAGGTACGACGCGGCGATGTCGAGCTCGTCGCCCTCCGCCTCCTGCAGGAGCGCGGCGATCAGGTCGCGCTTGGCCAGGCGCGAGCCGGTGGCGGCCACGGCGGTCGACACCTCGACCAGTCGTCCGAGCAACATGCCACCCATCGTGTCAGCGGCCGCCGACATACTGTCGAGCCATGTCGACCGCTCCTCTCGTGCGCGAGTGGCGGCCCGACTGGCCCTGCCCGGTGGCGCTGGTCGTGGGCACCCACCGACGTGGCCGCGGCGATCCGACCTTCCGCCGGACGAGTGACGGCACGACCTGGCGCGGCATCCGCACCCCCGAGGGCACCGCCACGCTGAAGATCGACCCACTCGACGCCGCCGGGGTGGTCACGGCGACGGCCTGGGGGAGCGGCGCCGAGTGGGCGCTCGACTCGGTGCCGCGGATGCTGGGGGCGTACGACGACCCGAGCGGGTTCGTGCCGCCGGAGCCGCTGCGCGATGCGTGGCGCCGCAACCAGCACTGGCGGATCAGCGCGACCGGCCTGGTGATGGAGTCGCTGGTGCCCACGATCATCGAGCAGAAGGTCACCGGGATGGAGGCCTTCGCCGGCTTCCGGCAGCTGGTGCACCGCTTCGGCGAGCGGGCGCCGGGACCGCCCAGCGAGCCCGATCCGGCCGTGCGGCTGTGGATCCAACCGAGTCCCGAGCAGCTGCGCCAGATCCCCTCCTGGGAATGGCTGCGGCTCCACGTCGACGGCGGGCGTTCCCGACCCGTGCAGGTCGTGGCGAGGGTGGCGCCGTCGCTCGAGCGGGCCGGTCGGGAGTCGCCGGAGGAGTTCGACCGCCGGTTGCGCACGCTGCCCGGCATCGGGGTCTGGACGAGCGCGGAAGTGCGCTCGCGGGCGCTGGGGGACCCCGACGCGGTCAGCTTCGGTGACTACCACATCGGGAAGAACGTCACCTACGCGCTGACCGGTGAGGTCGGCGACGACGAGCGGATGGCCGAGCTGCTCGAGCCGTGGGCGGGTCATCGCTACCGCGTCCAGCGCCTCGTCGAGCTGGCCGGTCTCGGCCGCCCGCGACGAGGCGCCCGGATGGCGCCGCGCACGCACCTGCCGCCGCTGATCCCGCACTCCGATGACGCGTCGACGCTGTGTGGACGACGCGCGAGCGCCGACCTGTCACCCGACCTTGGTAGACACGGGGCGTGACCGCGACGACGACTGACATCCGCGAGCAGGCCGAGGAGCACCTCCGCCGGCTCGTCGGCCGTGACGACGTCGTGCTCCACGACGACCAGTGGGCCGCGATCGAGGCGCTGGCCGTCGAGCGGCGACGCGCCCTCGTGGTGCAGCGCACCGGCTGGGGCAAGTCGGCGGTCTACTTCGTGGCGACGCTGCTGCTGCGCGAGCAAGGAAGCGGGCCGACGGTGATCGTGAGCCCGCTGCTCGCGCTGATGCGCAACCAGATCGCGGCGGCCGAGCGCGCCGGCATCCGCGCGGTCACCATCAACTCCACGAACATCGAGCAGTGGCAGCCGATCCAGGAGCAGATCGCCGCCGGCGAGGTCGACGTGCTGCTGGTCAGCCCCGAGCGGCTGAACAACCCCGGCTTCCGCGACACGGTGCTGCCGAGGCTGACCGCGGCCACCGGCCTGCTGGTGGTCGACGAGGCCCACTGCATCTCCGACTGGGGCCACGACTTCCGTCCCGACTACCGCCGCATCCGCACGCTCCTCGGCGAGCTGCCCGACGGCATCCCCGTGCTGGCCACGACCGCGACCGCCAACGCGCGCGTGACCAACGACGTGGCGGAGCAGATGGGCGAGGGCGTCCTCGTGCTGCGCGGGTCCCTCGACCGCGAGTCGCTCCGCCTCGGCGTCGTACGCCTCAAGACGCCGCAGCAGCGGCTGGCCTGGCTGGCCGAGCACCTCGGCGAGCTGCACGGGTCCGGGATCATCTACTGCCTCACGGTGGCTGCCACCCAGGAGGTGGCCGAGCACCTGCGCGCCCACGGCCACGCCGTCGCGGCGTACTCCGGCCAGACCGACCCCACCGAGCGGCTCTCCCTCGAGCAGGACCTCCTCGACGGGCGCGTCAAGGCGCTGGTCGCCACCAGCGCGCTGGGCATGGGCTTCGACGCCAGCCTCGGCTTCGTGATCAACCTCGGTGCCCCGCAGTCGCCGGTGGCCTACTACCAGCAGGTCGGCCGCGCCGGCCGTGGCACCGACGACGCCACCGTGCTGCTGCTCCCGCAGGCCGAGGACCGCGACATCTGGCGCTACTTCGCCTCGCTGGCCTTCCCCCGCGAGGAGCTGGTCCGCCAGACCCTCGCCGCGCTGGACGACTCGCCCACGCCGCTGTCCACGCCCGCGCTCGAGTCGTACGTCGAGCTGACCCGCACCCGTCTCGAGACGATGCTCAAGGTCCTCGACGTCGACGGCGCGGTCCACCGCGTCCAGGGTGGCTGGGAGTCGACCGGGGTGCCGTGGCAGTACGACGCCGACCGCTACCAGCGCGTCACCGAGGCCAGGCAGCGCGAGCAGGACGCGATGCTGACCTACCTCGAGACCGACCAGTGCCGGATGGAGTTCCTGCGCCAGCAGCTCGACGACCCCGGCGCCGAGCCCTGCGGCCGGTGCGACAACTGCGGCGGCCTCGAGGTCGTCACGAGCGTCTCGGAGCGGGAGGTCGAGCAGGCGGAGGAGCGGTTGAGCCGCCCGGGCGTGATCGTCCAGCCGCGCAAGATGTGGCCCGGTGCCCTCGCCAACCTCGGGCTCGACCTCAAGGGACGCATCGGGGACCAGGCCGAGGAGGGGCGTGCCGTGGCCCGGCTCACCGACCTCGGCCACGGGCAGGCGCTGCGCGAGCTGTTCCGCGAGGGCGTGGGCGACTCCACCGTGCCGGTGCCGCTGGCCCGGGCGGTGGTCGACGTGCTCAACGACTGGCGGCCCTCCGTCGACGCGATCGTGTACGTCGAGTCGGCACGCCGTCCCACCCTGACCAGCAACCTCGCCGAGGGGGTCTCGCGCTTCCTGAAGAAGCCGGTCGTGGGCAGGTGGGCGATCGTCGACGACTCCGTGGCTCCGGGGCAGGGCGCGATGAACTCCGCCCAGCGGGTGGCAGCGGTCAGCCGCCGCTACGCGCTGGAGACCGAGCCGCTCGAGGGCGCCAGCGTGCTCCTCGTCGACGACCTCGTCGGCACCGGCTGGACGCTCACCATCGCCGCCCACGCACTGCGGCGGCCGGGGCTGCGACGGGTACTGCCCCTCACGCTCGCCGTGGAGGCCTAGTCTCACTCCCGTGACCGACCAGATCGACCGCCTCGCCAGCATGCAGGCGGGGGAGGTGAGCGAGTTCTTCCGCACCTCCGACGTCCTCGAGATCACCGCGGTCATCCGCGACGCCTCCGACGACGAGCTGCGGAAGCTCATCGAGATCGACCACTTCCGGGCGGAGGGGGTGGGCGCGATCCTCGACCGGTTCCCCGAGTTCGCCGACCCGGCCCGGCTCCAGGAGATCGACGGCGTGGTGCGCTTCGACCTGGCGCGCGGCAAGAAGCAGTCCGAGCGGCACACGGCCCGGTTCACCACCGGATCGGTGACCCTCGAGCCGGAGGCCGAGCCGGACGTGACCATCACGGCCGACCTCGTCGACTTCGTCAGGCTGGTGACGGGTCAGTCCAACGCGGCGCTCCTCTACCTCGGCGCCCGGCTCGGCATCGACGGCCACGCCATGCTCGCGCTCGCCGTCGGCAGCGTGTTCACGGTCCCGGGCAGCGGCGAGGCAGCCGTCGACCCGACCGCGCTCGACCCGGTCGACGTGGCGACGGCCGTGGCCACCACGTCGGGCAAGCACATGCGCTCGGTGATGGAGGGCGACTTCCGGCCGATCGTGCTCGAGGAGGTCTTCCGGCGCTTCCCGGAGTTCATCGACACCGGCAAGGCGTCCGACCTCGAGCTCTCCGTCGGGTTCCGCATCGGCGGCCGCCGTGACGGCGAGGTCGACCGGTACGTCGTGCACGTGCGTGAGGGCACCTGCACGATCGAGACCGACCCGCCCGAGGGGCAGCGGCGCGACGCCACGATCACCCTCGACGGCGCCGACTTCCTGCGGCTCGCCACGGGCCAGCTGCACCCGGTGCGCGGGGTCCTCACCGGGTGCGCTCAAGGTCAAGGGCGACCGGGCCAAGGCGCTCGCGCTGAACGCCGTGATGGTCCCGCCGCAGCCCCGCCGCTGACGCCCGCTCACCGCCCCTGCGGCAGGGTGGAGGCATGACTGGAACACACGATCTTCCCGGCGGCACCTACCTCCTCGGCGACCTCGAGGTCGCCCGGGTCGGGTACGGCGCCATGCAGCTGTCCGGCCCCGGCATCTTCGGGCCGCCGAAGGACCGCGACGCGGCCGTGGCCGTGCTGCGCGAGGCCGTCGACCTCGGCATCAACCACATCGACACGTCCGACTACTACGGCCCCTTCGTCACCAACGAGATCATCCGCGAGGCGCTGGCGCCGTACCCCGACGACCTGCACATCGTCACCAAGGTGGGTGCCCGGCGCGACGACGAGGGCAGCTGGCTCCCGGCGCACTCGCCCGCAGAGCTGCGCCAGGCGGTGCACGACAACCTCGAACGGCTCGGCCTGGACGCCATGGACGTCGTGAACCTGCGGCACATGCCCGCGGACACCTCGTGGGCCGAGCAGGTCGAGACGATGGCCGCCCTGCAGCAGGAGGGACTGGTCCGCCACGTCGGCGTGAGCAACGTCAGCGCCGAGCAGGTCGCCGAGGCGCGGGCGATCGTGCCGATCGTCTGCGTGCAGAACCAGTACAACCTCGCCCACCGCGAGGACGACGCGCTGCTCGACGCCCTGGCCGGCTGACGGGATCGCCTACGTGCCGTTCTTCCCGCTCGGCGGCTTCACGCCGCTGCAGTCCGACACGCTGGAGAAGGTCGCCGCCGAGCTGGGGGAGACGCCGCTGGCCGTCGCGCTCGCCTGGCTGCTGCAGCGCTCGCCCAACGTGCTGCTCATCCCCGGCACCTCGTCGCTGGAGCACCTGCGCGAGAACGTCGCCGGCGCCGGGATCGCGCTCCCGGCCGACGCCCTCGAGCGCCTCGACGGCATCGCGGGCTGATCGGCCGACTCACCTGCCGACGGCGTACCCCTGCATCCCGCGGGGGTTCGCCCCGGCCGAGAGCACGCCGGTGGCGGGGTCGCGCGCGACGGCGCACAGCCGGCCCAGCGACCAGGGGTCCTGTCGCTGGACGTCGTGGCCGCGCCGCACCAGGTCGTCGACCACGTCGTCGGGGTAGCGGTCCTCGAGCGCGATCACCCCGGGGAGCATCCCGCGCGGGTGGAAGGACCCGGGGAAGCTGTCGTGGTGGAAGGCCGGGGCGTCGATGGCCTCCTGGAGGCTCATCCCGCCCACGAGGTGGCGCAGCAGGAAGATCGACTGCCACTGGTCCTGCTGGTCGCCGCCGGGGGACCCGCAGGCGAGCACCGGCACCCCGTCGCGCAGCACCAGCGTCGGCGACAGCGTGGTGCGCGGGCGGGCACCGGGCGCCAGCGACGCGGGCAGACCCTCGTCGAGCCAGAACATCTGGGCCCGGCTGCCCAGGCAGAACCCGAGCTCGGGGATGGTCGGCGAGCTCTGCAGCCAGCCACCGCTCGGTGTCGCCGAGACGATGTTGCCCCACCGGTCCACCACGTCGAGGTGACAGGTGTCGCCGCGGGTCGACCCGTCGCGCTCGACCGTCGGCTCGCCGGTCGTCACGTCGGCCGAGCGACCGGTCTCCTGCCCGGCGAGCAGCCGGCGTACGTGCTCGGCGAGCCGTGGCTCGCGGCCCCCGGGCGACCCCGGTCGCAGGGTGTGGTCGGCCCGCTCGCCGATCAGGGCGGCGCGCGAGCGGACGTACGCCGGCTCCAGCAGGTCCTCGACGTCGAGCGGTGAGGCGTCGCCGTACCAGGCCTCCCGGTCCGCCATCACCAGCTTCCACGCCTCGGTGATGGCGTGGATCCCGTCCGCGGTGTCCGGGTCGAGGGCTCCCGGTCCGACCTCGTCGAGCAGGGCCAGCACCTGCAGCAGCGTCGGCCCCTGACCCCACAGCCCGGTCTTGGCGACCTGCACGCCGTGCCACTCGGCGACGGCCGGCGCCTCCCAGGTCGCGGAGTACGCCGCCAGGTCGTCGCCGCCGACGAGCCCCGGCAGCACCTGACCACCGGAGTGCCGCCACTCGCGCGAGCGGAAGGACTCCACGGCCTCGGCGACGAAGCCCTCGCCCCAGGCCTGTCGGGCAGCCTGCGCCTGTTCGCCGACGCTTCCTGACGACCCGGCGGAGACGAGCCGTTCCAGCACCGCGGCGTACGCGGGGTTCGCGAACATCTCACCCGCGCGGGGCGCTCGACCGCCGGGGAGCCACACGTCGGCCGACGTCGACCAGTCGGACTCGAACAGCTCGCGGACCCGCTCGATCGTGGCGGCGACGCGGGGGAGCAGGGGATGGCCGTTGCGTGCGTAGCCGATCGCCGGCTCGAGCACCGTCGCCAGCGGCAGCGTGCCGTGGTCGCGGAGCAGGAGGAGCCACGCATCCACCGCTCCCGGGACGGCGGCCGCCAGGGGACCCGAGCCGGGCACGTGGTCGAGGCCCATCGCCGCGAAGGCCTCACGGGTCGCGCCCGCCGGCGCCGGCCCCTGCCCGCAGAGCACGCGAGGCGTCGGGTCCTCGGCGGTGGCGATGATCGCGGGGAGGTCGCCGCCCGGCCCGTTCAGGTGCGGCTCGACGACGTGCAGCACGAACCCGCCGGCCACTGCCGCGTCGAAGGCGTTGCCACCGAGCTCGAGCATCCGCTGGGCGGCCTGCGAGGCCAGCCAGTGCGTGGAGGAGACCATCCCGAAGGTGCCGGTGAGGGTGGGGCGGGTGGTGAAGGTCATCGGTGCTCCTCGGGCTGCACGCGCAGCGTGATGAGCGTGGTCGCGAGCATGTCGTAGTGGCCGACGAGCAGCAGCAGCTCGATGCAGGTGCGCTCGTCGAGCGCCGTCCGCAGCTCGCCCCACAGGTCGTCGTCGAGGTCGCGCTGCTCGAGCAGCGACTCGGTGACCCGCAGCAGCAGCGACTGGCGATCGCTCCACCCGGCCGCCGCGGAGCCGGAGCGGGTGCGCTCGATGTCGGCAGGAGAGAGTCCGGCGCGACGACCGAGCCCGCTGTGGTGGCCGAACTCGTAGTCGCTCCCGCGCACGGCCGCGACCCGGAGGATCACCAGCTCGGTGTCGACACGGGGGAGGCGGCCGCCGGGCATCAGCCGTCCGGCGAAGTGCAGCCAGCCCCAGAACAGCCGGCGGTTGCGCCCGAGCGTGGTGAAGATCCGCGGCGGGCCGCTCCGCGTCACCCTCCCCGCGAGCCGGCTGAACACCCAGATCGGCAGGCCGATCTCGCGGAGCCCGCCGGGTGCCACCCGCGGTGTGGTCGTCGCCGAGGTCATGCGGTGACCCGGCGAGCCCGCTCGACCTCGGGCAGGGCGCGGTTGGCGGCGACGCTGGCGCCCCGCATCAGGGCGGCGTAGGCGGGTGGGCACCATCGCTGCAGCAGGTGGACGAGGCGGATGTCCGTGGAGGTGTAGACCCAGTACTTGTTGCGTCGTACGCCGCGCAGGATGGCCGTGGCAGCCTCCTCGGGCGAGACCGCCCGCTTGCGGAACCCGGCCTGCAGCCGGCGGAACCGCTTGCCGGAGGTGTCGACGCCGTCGATCCGCACGGTCGCGGTCAGCGGCGTGTGGACCGCGCCGGGGCAGACGAGGGAGACGCCGATGCCGTGCCGGGCCAGGTCGAAGCGCAGCACCTCCGAGACGCCCCGCAGGCCGAACTTGCTGGCGCTGTACGCCGCGTGCCACGGCATCCCGATGATCCCCGCGGCGGACGAGACGTTGACCACGTGACCGCCGCGCCCCGCCTCGATCATCGGCGGGACCAGCTCCTCGATCACGTGGATCGGCCCCATCAGGTTGACCTCGACCTGGCGCCGCCAGGTCTCGTGCTCCAGGGACTGCACCGTGCCCCAGGCGGAGATGCCGGCGATGTTCATCACCACGTCCATCGCGCCGTGCTCGCGGGTGATCCGCTCCGCCAGGCGACGTACGGCGAGATGGTCGCTGACGTCGGCCGCCTCGGCGAGCACCACCGCGCCACCGAGCGACGCGGCCACCTGCGCGAGCCCCTCGGCGTCGACATCGGTGAGGAAGAGCCGCCCGCCCTGAGCCGCCACCGCCTCGGCCGTGGCCCGGCCGATGCCGCTGGCCGCCCCGGTGAGGAAGACCTGTAGCCCGTCGAGATCGCGCAGCCGCCGTGGTCGCATGCGGGAGAGCCTAGGAGACCGCGTGGGCCGGGTCTGGATTCCGGGACGCTCGTGCGACAGGCTCTCTAGGACGACGAGGCAACCGGAGGCCACGAATGCGCAGCACCATGCAGGACGTCCCGCTGACGATCGGCGCGATCACCCGCCACGGCACCACCGTGCACCGGGACTCCGAGGTGGTGACCGCGACCGCGGACGGCACCCGCCGGATCTCCTACGGCGAGCTCGGTGTCCGCGTGGCCAGGTTGGCCAACGCCCTGCGTGGGTTGGGGATCGACGGCGACCAGCGCGTCGCCACGTTCATGTGGAACAACGCCGAGCACCTCGAGGCCTACCTCGCCGTCCCCTCGATGGGGGCGGTGCTGCACACGCTCAACATCCGGCTGCCCGCCGACCAGCTCGTCTACATCGCGAACCACGCCGAGGACCAGGTCGTCATCGTCGACGAGAGCCTGATCCCGCTCCTCGCCCCCCACCTCGGGGAGATGAAGACCGTGGCCCACGTGCTGGTGGCCGGCCCCGGCGCCGGAGACGCAGACCTCTCTCCGCTGGAGGGGCAGGGCAAGGACGTGCACGTGTACGACGACCTGCTCGCCGAGGCCTCGGAGGACTTCGACTGGCCCGAGCTGGACGAGCGCGACGCGGCGGCCATGTGCTACACGAGCGGCACGACCGGCAACCCCAAGGGCGTGGTCTACAGCCACCGGTCGGCGTACCTGCACTCGATGGCCATCTGGAGCGGCACCGTCGCCTCGCTCGACTGCTACTCGCGGGTGCTGCCGATCGTGCCGCAGTTCCACGCCAACGCCTGGGGCCTGGTGTACGCCGCCCTGATGAGCGGCGCCTCGCTGTGCATGCCCGACCGGTGGCTGCAGGCCGAGCCGCTGTGCCGGTTCATGAACGAGAGCAACCCGACGATCTCCGGGGCCGTGCCCACGGTGTGGAACGACGTGCTCGGCTACCTGGACAAGAGCCCGGAGAAGAAGCCGGAGTCGCTGAAGCTGATCCTGTGCGGCGGTTCCGCGGTGCCGGTGTCGTTGCAGCGCGCGCTCTGGGAGAAGCACGGCATCGAGGTGCGCCAGGCGTGGGGGATGACCGAGACCTCCCCGGTGGCCTCGGCAGGACGGCCGCCGCTCGGGATCGAGGAGGGGACCGAGGAGGCGTGGCGCTACCGCGGCACCCAGGGCCGGCTGCTCTGCGGCGTCGAGGGACGCATCGTCAACGACGACGGCGAGGTGCTGGCCAACGACAACGAGGCGGTCGGTGAGCTCGAGGTGCGCGGGCCCTGGGTGACCGGCGCCTACTACGAGAGCGACGACCCCGAGGCCGACCAGAAGTTCCACGACGGCTGGCTGCGCACCGGCGACGTCGGCAAGATCGACGAGCTGGGCTTCATCACGCTCACCGACCGGTCCAAGGACGTGATCAAGTCCGGTGGCGAGTGGATCTCGACCGTCGACCTCGAGAACGCGCTGATGGCCCACGACGACGTGCTCGAGGCGGCGGTCGTGGCCATCCCCGACGAGAAGTGGGCCGAGCGCCCCCTGGCCACGGTGGTGCTGAGCGAGGGCGCCTCGGTCACGCCGGAGGAGCTGCGCGAGTTCCTGTCCAAGGACTTCGCCAAGTGGCAGCTCCCCGACGCCTGGGCGTTC
Organism: uncultured Actinomycetota bacterium; assembly: GCA_963794725.1. Lineage (GTDB taxonomy): Bacteria > Actinomycetota > Actinomycetes > Propionibacteriales > Nocardioidaceae > Marmoricola. The sequence continues at coordinate 42,564 of CAWCFR010000016.1, read as the reverse complement.
ATCGACGAGGTCCCGCGCACCAGCGTGGGCAAGTTCGACAAGAAGGTCATCCGCAAGCAGTACTCCGACGACGAGCTCGACGTGAAGCGCCCCTAGGTCCGGTCCTCGAGGCGCGCGGTGCCGTAGGCGTAGGTCTCCTTGATCAGCTCCTGGTAGAGGAACGTGTGGATCCGCCGCACCCCCGGGAGCGGCCGGATCCGGGTGACCAGCTCGAGCAGGTGGGCGTCGCTGGTGCCGACAACCTCGGCCAGCAGGTCGAAGCCGTCGCCCTCGGTGAGGGCCAGGTAGATGATCTCCTCGATCCGTCCCAGCGCCTCGGCGACCGGCTTCACCTCACCGTCGACCTCGATGCCGAGCATCGCGTTGCGGGGGTAGCCCAGCTGCAGGGGATCGGTCACCGCGACGATGCTGAACACCCCGGCCGAGCGGAGCTCATCGAACCGCGTCCTCACGTCGTCCTCGTCGATCCCGAGGTCGGCCGCGATCGTGGCGAACGGCACCCGGCCGTCGTGCTGCAGGTGCTCGATGATCCGCCGGTCGGCGTGGTCCAGGTGCTGGGCGGTCGGCTCGTGCGAGAGCGGGAAGGCGCTCAACGAACGCCCCACGTGTAGGTCTGCTTCTGCAGCTCCTGGTACAGGAAGGTGTGGATCGTCAGCACCCCCGGCGTCGGCTTGACGACGGAGGTGACCAGCTCGAGCAGGTGGGCGTCGCTGGTGCCGACCACCTCGGCGAGGATGTCGAAGCCGCCGGCAGTCAGCACGATGTAGACGATCTCCTGCACCTCGGCGAGCCGGTGCGCGACCGCCTTCTCCATCCCGTTCTCGACGGTCAGGCCGAGCATCGCCTGACGGGCGAACCCGAGCTGGAGCGGGTCGGAGACGGCGGTGATCTGGATGACCCCGGCGTCGGTGAGGGCCTGGACGCGCTGCTCGACGGCCTCGGTCTCGATGTTCAGCTCCTCGGCGATCTCGCCGAAGGAGCGGCGGCCGTCGACCTGGAGCATCTCGATGATCCGCTTGGAGACCTGGTCGATCTTGGCGCGGATCGTCGGGCGGCGGGACGCCTGCGGTCCCTCGCCCTCAGGGGTGACCTCACCCTTGATCATTCCTGGCCTCCCGGAGCGCCCGGACGCACACCCGGACCTAGCCCGCGACGATATCCGGAACGCGCGAGACCCGAAGCCTGTTCCGTAACTACGGCGGGTCGCCCCGGCGGTCTCGCGGACGGCTCAGTGGCCGCCCGTGAACGGCGCCATCAGGCGGGCGAGGGTGCTCTCCCGACCGGTGCTCGCCTCCTCGGCGTCGGCAAGGCTCATCACGCGGAGGCCGGCGTTGACCCCCAGCCAGCGCAGCGGCTCGGGCTCCCAGGACCGGCTGCGGTGTCCGACCCACGGGAGCGAGACCAGGTCGCTGTCGGCGCCCGTGACCAGGTCGGCCAGGGTGCGCCCGGCGAGGTTGGTGGTGGCCACCCCGTCGCCGACGTAACCGCCCGCCCAGCCGATCCCCGTGCCCCGGTCCAGCCCCACCGAGGCGGCCCAGTCGCGGGCGATGCCCAGGCAGCCACCCCACTGGTGGGTGAAGCGCACGTCGGCAGCTGCGGCAGCATCGTGGTCAGCACCGTGCGCAGCTCGTCGAAGACCCGCGGCTCGACGTCGTACGACGGGCGGATGCGGGAGCCGAAGTGGTACGGCGCCCCGCGGCCGCCGAACGCGATCCGGCCGTCGGCGGTGCGCTGGCCGTAGATGATCAGGTGCCGGCCGTCGCTGAAGGTCGGCCGGTCGGCCAGCCCGATGGCCGACCAGGTCTCGTCCGGCAGGGGCTCGGTCGCCACCATCAGGGAGTACACCGGTGCGATGGCGCGGCCCAGCCCGCGCAGCCGTGGCGTGTAGCCCTCGGTGGCACGCAGGATCACCTCGGCCCGCACGTCGCCGGCGTCGGTGCGCACCACGCCGGGCTCGATGGCGGTGACCCTGGTCTGCTCGAACAGGGCGACTCCGGCACCCTCGACGACCCGGGCCAGCCCGCGGACGAGCCGGGCGGGATGGATCGCCGCGCAGTGCGGGGTGTAGGTGCCGCCGAGAGCACCTGCCGTCGACATCTGCTCGCGTGCGTCGGTGGGCGAGAGCAGCCGGAGGTCGTCCTCGGTGAAGCCGCGGGCGCGTGCGGTCTCGACCTCGTCGACCATCCGCGCGAGCTGGACCTCGGTGTGGGCCATCACGACGGTCCCGCCGCGCTGGTAGTGCGCGTCGATGCCCTCCGCCTCCGCCACCCGGCCGACCTCGAGCACGGTCTCCTGCATCGCCCGGTGCTGCCGCAGGGCGCCGTCCGCGCCGCCGCGCTCGACCAGGGTCGCCCACGAGGTCGGGAACAGGGCGCTGCACCAGCCGCCGTTGCGCCCGGAGGCCCCGAACCCGGCAACCTCCTGCTCGAGCACCGCGATCCGCAGGCCGGGATCCGCCCGCTGCAGGTAGTACGCCGTCCAGAGACCGGTCAGCCCCGCACCGACCACCACCACGTCGTACGACGCCGGACCCGGCAGCGACGGCCGTGGCTCGAAGTCGTCGCCGGCGGTGTCGTGCCACAGCGAGAGGGCTCGGTAGTCGGAGCCCCGCAAGGTCAGCGCACGCCCCAGGAGTAGGTCTGCTTGTTGAGCTTGAGGTAGACGAAGGTCTCGGTCGTCCGCACGCCCGGGACGGCCCGGATCCGCGCGGACACCAGGTCGAGCAGCTCCTCGTCGCCGGTGCTGACCACCTCGCACAGCACGTCGTAGGTGCCCGCCGTCATCACGACGTAGATCACCTCGTCCATGGCCGCGAGCGCGTCGGCGACGGGCTGCACGCTGCCGTCGACGTTGATCCCGACCATCGCCTGGCGCCCGAAGCCGAGCTGCAGCGGGTCGGTGACGGCCACGATCTGCATGACGCCGGCCTCGGTGAGGCGCTGCACGCGCTGGCGCACCGCCGCCTCGGAGAGACCCACGGCCTTGCCGATGGAGGCGTAGGAGCGCCGGCCGTCCTGCTGGAGCTGCTCGATGATCAGCTTGGAGACCTCGTCGAGGGCGGGCGCGCCCTTGGACTGGCCGCGGTCCGTCATGCGGACATGCTGCTGTCTGCGCGGGCCGATGGCAAGCCTCACGCGGCCGCAAAACGCAAGAAACCGTTCCGCAGGTGCCCGCTGTGTAACGGTTCCGTGGCATCGGCGTGTCGTCACGACGGAATCCCTTGTCATGCTGGAATCGCGGTGACAAGGTGACGTGCACACGGGAGGAGTCCTGGCTTGGCAGGTGCACACGCAGGTCATCGCAGAGGTGGAGCGCGCTCCGCGCTGGACCGCCGCACGTTCATGAAGGGCGCCGGGATCACCGCCTTCGGCGTGGGCAGCATCGCCGTGCTCCCGCTGTTCGGGACGCCGTCGGCCCACCAGGACCCGAAGGACTGCAAGGCCACGGACCTGTCGGCCTCGGAGAAGAAGCTGATCATCTCCAACTGGCCCGCCTACATCGACCCGGCCACCAAGAAGGCGAAGAACACCCTCGAGGACTTCGAGGCGGCGACCGGCATCAAGGTCTCCTACACCGACGACGTCAGCGACAACGCCGAGTTCTTCGCCAAGGTGCGCAACCAGCTCGGCAGCTGTCAGCCGGTCGGGCGCGACATGATGGTGCTGACCGACTGGATGGCCGCGAAGATGATCGGCCTCGGCTGGGTCCAGCCGCTGGCGGCCGACAAGGTGCCCAACCTCCACAAGAACCTGATCCCGGCGCTCCAGGGCCGCGCGTGGGACAAGGACCGCACCTTCTCGGCGCCGTGGCAGAGCGGCCTGACCGGCATCGCCTACAACGCCAAGCTGACCAAGCCCGTCGGGAGCTTCCAGGAGCTGCTCACCAGGTCCGACCTCAAGGGCAAGATCACCCTGCTCTCCGAGATGCGCGACACGATGGGCTTCATGGTCCTCCTCGCGGGGGGCGACCCGGCGAAGTTCACCGACGCGGAGTGGGAGAAGGGGATCGAGATCCTCCGCAAGGCGGTCAAGGGCGGCCAGGTGCGCGCCTTCACCGGCAACGAGTACATCCAGGACCTCACGGCGGGCAACATCCTGGCCTGCGAGGCGTGGTCGGGCGACGTGATCCAGGCCCAGTTCGACAACCCCGACATCAAGTTCGTGCGGCCGGAGGAGGGCCTGGCGCTCTGGGCCGACAACATGCTCGTGCCCAACCAGGCGACCCACCAGGCCAACGCCGAGAAGTGGATCGACTACTACTTCGAGCCCGCGGTCGCGGCCAAGCTCGCGGCGTACGTCAACTACATCTGCCCCGTGGTGGGCGCACAGCAGGAGATGGAGAAGATCGACAAGACGCTGGTCGACAACAAGCTGATCTTCCCGTCCGAGGACGACCTGAAGGGCGCGTTCGCCTTCATGGCCCTCGACGACAAGCAGGAGCAGAAGTACGAAGGGGAGTGGTCCGATGTCACAGGTGGCTGACGACACGCAGGTGCGGGGTGCGGAGCCGGTCGACGGCGGGACCTTCGACGGGTTGCGGATGCGCAGCCTGACCAAGGAGTTCGCGGCCTTCACCGCGGTCAAGTCGCTCGACCTCGACATACCGAGCGGCTCGTTCTTCGCGCTGCTCGGTCCCTCCGGGTGCGGCAAGACCACGACGCTGCGGATGGTCGCGGGTCTCGAGACGCCGACGTCGGGCTCGATCCACCTCGGCGACCGCGACATCTCCTACGACAAGCCGTACCGGCGACCGGTCAACACGGTCTTCCAGAACTACGCGTTGTTCCCGCACCTCGACATCTACGAGAACGTCGCCTTCGGGCTGCGCCGGCGCAAGGTGGGCGACGGTGGATCCCGCAAGAGCGACGTCGACAAGCAGGTGCGCGACATGCTCGAGCTGGTCGAGCTCGAGAGCCAGGCACGCAAGAAGCCGGCCCAGCTCTCCGGCGGCCAGCAGCAGCGGGTCGCCCTGGCCCGGGCCCTGATCAACCGTCCCGAGGTGCTGCTGCTCGACGAGCCGCTCGGCGCGCTCGACCTCAAGCTGCGCCGGTCGATGCAGATCGAGCTCAAGCGGATCCAGGAGGAGGTCGGGCTCACCTTCGTGCACGTCACCCACGACCAGGAGGAGGCCATGACCATGGCCGACACCATCGCGGTGATGAACGCCGGCGTGATCGAGCAGATGGGTGCGCCCAGCGACCTCTACGAGAACCCCGAGACCACCTTCGTGGCCAACTTCCTCGGCCAGTCCAACCTGGTCGAGGGCACCATCAAGGGTCCCGACGGCGACTTCGTGACGATCGACATGCAGGGCACCGTCGTCTCCGTCCCGACGGGCCGCGTGCACACCAACGAGCGCGAGGGCCAGCTCGCCTGGGTCGGGATCCGCCCGGAGAAGGTGCTCATCGCCGAGGTCGGCAAGGACATCGACGCCCCCGGCAACAGCATCCCCGGTGGCGTGGTCACCGACGTCAGCTTCGTCGGCGTGAGCACGCAGTACCTCGTCCGGATGCCGTGGGGCCAGGAGCTGCAGGTCTTCGAGCAGAACACCGGTCGTCGACGACTCTTCCGCCAGGGCGAGCCGGTCGACGTCTCCTGGCGTCCCGAGTACGCCTTCCTCCTCGACCACGACCAGAGCGCCACCGCCGGCGTCGACCAGGGGGACGACACGTGACGGCTGTCCTGTCGGCCCCGACGGGGGCGCCGCCCATCCACCCGCCCGCCGAGGAGCGCGGCCGGCGCAAGCTGACGGGTTACTGGCTGCTCCTCCCGGGCGCGCTGTGGCTCGCGGTGTTCTTCGTCGTCCCGCTGTACTCGCTCGTCGCGACCAGCCTGTACGACCCCAGCGGCTCCGTGCTGCAGGGCTACGACATGACGTGGGCGTTCAGCAACTACTGGCACGCCCTCCAGGACTACTGGCAGCCGCTGGTGCGCTCGCTCGCGTACGGCGCCGTGGCGACCGCCATCTGCCTCGTGCTCGGCTACGTGCTCGCCTACGCCATCGCCTTCAAGTCCGGTCGCTGGAAGAACCTGATGCTGGTGCTGGTGATCGCGCCGTTCTTCACCAGCTTCCTGGTGCGCACGCTCTCGTGGAAGCTGCTGCTCCGTGACGACGGCGTCGTGGTCAACGCCTTGCAGTTCGTGCACATCCTCGGCGCCGACGGCCGGCTGCTCGCCACGCCCGTCGCCGTGATCGCGGGCCTGGTCTACAACTTCCTGCCGTTCATGGTGCTGCCGCTGTTCGCCAGCATCGACAAGATCGACCACCGGCTGATCGAGGCCGCCAGCGACCTCTACTCCTCGCCACGGGTCGGCTTCTTCAAGGTGACCTGGCCCTTGTCGCTGCCCGGCGTGGTCTCCGGCACCCTGCTCACCTTCATCCCGGCGGTGGGCGACTACATCAACGCCCAGCTGCTCGGCAGCCCGAAGCAGCGGATGATCGGAAACGTCATCCAGGACCTCTTCACCAACGCGAACGACTACCCGGCCGCCGGTGCCCTCTCGGTGATCCTGATGGTGCTGATCCTGGTGATGGTGCTCTTCTACGTACGCCGCGCGGGGACGGAGGACCTGCTGTGAGCGCGACTCGCTGGGTCCGGAAGAACCTCGTCCTGATCGGCGGACTGCTGGTCATCGTCTACATGTTCGTGCCGATCTTCGTGGTCGTGCTGATGAGCTTCAACAAGCCCGACAGCAAGCTCATCTACCGCTTCGACGCCTTCACGCTCGACAACTGGAAGCACCCCTGCGCCGACCCCAGCATGTGCCACGCGGTCGCGCGCAGCATCGAGATCGGCCTCCTCGCGACGATCGTCGCGACCATCCTCGGCACGCTGATGGCCTTCGCCCTCGTGCGCCACCAGTTCCACGGACGCACCGCGGCCAACCTGGTGATCTTCATGCCGATGGCCTCGCCCGAGATCGTGATGGGGTCCTCGCTGCTCGCCCTGTTCGTCGCGAGCGGCTTCGGCGGCCAGCTCGGCTTCTGGACGATCCTGATCGCGCACATCATGTTCTGCCTGTCGTTCGTGGTGGTCACGGTGCGCGCTCGACTGGCCGGCCTGGACAACAACCTCGAGCAGGCGGCGATGGACCTCTACGCGACGGAGTCGCAGACCTTCCGGCGGATCACCTTCCCGCTGGTCTTCCCGGGCATCCTGGGCGCTGCGCTGCTGTCGTTCTCGCTGAGCTTCGACGACTTCATCATCACCAACCTCAACGCCGGCAACACGACGACGTTCCCGATGTACGTCTGGGGCGTCGCCCAGCGCGGCGTGCCGATGCAGGTCAACGTCGTCGGCACGCTGATGTTCGTGATCTCCATCGCGATCGTGCTCGGCGCCGAGATCAACCGCCGGCGGCAGGAGAAGGCGCTCGCCTGATGCCGGCGCCTTCACCCCAGTCGGTGCGGGAGTCGCTGACCGGCGCCTCCACGACGCCGTACTGGCTGGCTGACCCCGAACGCCCCGACACCGCTTCCCTGCCCTGGACGACGCCACCACGGCCGACCTGGTGGTGGTCGGTGGTGGCTACCTGGGGCTGTGGACCGCGCTGCTGGCCAAGGAGCGTGATCCCTCGCGCGACGTCGTGCTGATCGAGGCGACCACCTGCGGGCAGGCCGCCAGCGGGCGCAACGGAGGGTTCTGCGAGGCCAGCCTGACCCACGGGTTCGGCAACGGCATGGCCCGCTGGCCCGACGAGATGCCCGAGCTGCTGGCGATGGGCCGCGACAACCTCGCCGGCATCGAGGACACCGTGCGCCGCCACGACATCGACTGCGACTTCCAGCGCAACGGGTCGCTCGCGATCGCCAACGCCGCGCACCAGGTGGACGACCTGCGCGAGATGTACGACGGCATGCGGCAGCTCGGGATGGACGCGACCTGGCTGTCCACCGAGGAGGTGCGCTCCCGCATCGACTCGCCGACGTTCCTGGCGGGTGTGCACGATCCCGACGGCGCCATCGTCGAGCCGGCCCGGCTCGCGTGGGGACTGCGCCGCGCCTGCGTCGACGCCGGTGTGCGGATCTTCGAGCACACCCGGGCCACCGGCCTGACCAAGCTCGGGGCGGGGGTGTCGGTGCAGACGACCGGGGGACCGGTGACGGGTGGGCGGGTCGTGCTGGCCACCAACGCGTTCCCGTCGTTGCTGCGCCGGCTGCGGCTGATGACCGTCCCCGTCTACGACTACGCGTTGATGAGCGAACCGCTGACCGCCGCCCAGCGCGAGTCGATCGGGTGGGCGGGCCGCGAGGGCTTCTCCGACGCGGGCAACCACTTCATCTACACGCGCACGACGCGTGACGGCCGGATCCTGTGGGGCGGCTACGACGCGATCTACCACTACGGCAGCGCCATCCGGCCGTCGTACGACCAGAGGCCGGAGACCTTCGAGGTGCTCGCCGGCGGCTTCTTCCGCACCTTCCCCCAGCTCGAGGGGCTGCGCTTCACGCACGCGTGGGGCGGCCTGATCGACACCTGCACGCGGTTCACCGCCTTCTACGGCACGGCGATGGAGGGTCGCGTCGGCTACGCCCTGGGCTTCACCGGTCTGGGAGTGGCGGCCACGCGCTTCGCCGGTGACGTCCTGCTCGACCTCCTCGCCGGCGCGGACACCCCGCGCACCCGGCTGGAGATGGTGCGCTCCCGGCCGCTGCCGTTCCCGCCCGAGCCGTTCCGGTGGCTCGGCATCGAGGCCACCACCCGGTCCCTGTCGCAGCGCCGACGCCAGCGGGGGCAGGCGGAACCACTGGCTGCGGGCCCTGGACAAGCTGGGCCTGGGCTTCGACTCGTGAGCGGCCGCTAGCGTGACGCTGTGACTCCCTGGCTGCTGCTGGACTACGGCGACGTGATCTCGCTGCCCTACGACGAGCAGGTGCATGCCGAGGTCGCGCGCCTGCTCGACCTGACGGCAGACGGAGCTGGGGGAGCGGTACTGGATCAACCGCGTCCACCTCGACTCCGGCCTGCCGACCGCGCCCTACTGGAGCGGAGTCGCCGGACGAGACGTCTCCGACGACGAGGCCGCTCGTCTGGACGCGGTGGACCTCGGCGGGTGGGCGCGGGTGAACCACGACGTGCTCGAGCTCGTGGAGGAGCAGCGCGCGGCCGGCGTACGGCTGGCGCTGTTGTCGAACGCTCCGCACGTGCAGGCCGAGGCGTTCGAGCAGGTCGAGTGGACCCAGCCGTTCGAGCACGTCTTCGTCAGTGCCCGGCTCGGCATGGTCAAGCCCGACCCGGCGATCTTCGAGCACGTGCTGAAGGAGCTCGGCGCGCGTCCCGAGGACGTCACCTTCGTCGACGACCGTGCCGCCAACGTCGAGGCGGCAGCAGCGCTCGGGATCCGCGCGCTGCTGTTCACGGGCGTCGAGGAGCTGCGGTCCGCGCTGGGCTGAGCCTTCTCGTCGGCACGGGGAGCGCTGAGGCGGGAGACCTGGACATCAAATCGTTGATACGTTCGGAAGCGCGTGTCTCAGGCAGGCGACCCACGGCGGTTGAGCCTGTCACAACCGCCATCGAGCGCGGGGCGTGGCGTCGACAAGCTCAACCAGCGGTGGTCACCACCGCCGTGAGACCGATCAGCCCGGTGCGGTGCGGGCGTGCTCCCGGGACTCGGAAGCCGGGCCGTCGAGGTGGTTCTCGCCCTCGGTCAGCACGTCGCGCAGGATGCGCTCGATCTCGTCGAAGTGCGACTGGTCGGCGATCAGCGGCGGGGCGAGCTGGATGACCGGGTCCCCGCGGTCGTCGGCGCGGCAGTAGAGGCCGGCCTCGAACAGGGCGCCGGAGAGGAAGCCGCGCAGGAGCCGCTCGGACTCGTCGTCGTTGAACGTCTCCTTGGTCTGCTTGTCCTTGACCAGCTCGATGCCGTAGAAGTACCCGTCGCCGCGGACGTCGCCCACGAGGGGCAGGTCCTTGAGCTTCTCGAGCGTCGAGCGGAAGTCACCCTCGGTCTCGAGCACGTGCTCGTTGAGCTGCTCGCGCTCGAAGATGTCGAGGTTCGCCATCGCGACGGCGGTCGAGACCGGGTGGCCGCCGAACGTGTAGCCGTGGACGAAGGACTCGTGGCCCTTGGAGAAGGGCTCGAACAGGCGGTCGGTGGCGATCATCGCGCCGAGCGGCGAGTACCCGGAGGTGAGTCCCTTGGCGCAGGTGATGATGTCCGGCTGGTAGCCGTAGCGATCGCACGCGAACATGTGGCCCAGCCGGCCGAACGCGCAGATGACCTCGTCGGAGACCAGCAGGACGTCGTACTCGTCGCAGATCTCGCGGACGCGCTGGAAGTAGCCGGGGGGCGGCGGGAAGCAGCCGCCCGAGTTCTGCACCGGCTCCAGGAAGACGGCCGCCACGGTGTCGGGGCCCTCGAACTCGATCGCCTCGGCGATCCGGTCCGCGGCCCACAGCCCGAACTTCTCGAGGTCGTCGGGTGCGCCGGTCTGGAACTGGTCACCCGCGCGGTAGAAGTTCGTGTTCGGCACCCGGAAGGTCGAGGGGACCAGGGGCTCGAAGGGCGCCTTCATCCCCGGCAGGCCGGTGATCGACAGGGCACCCTGGGGCGTGCCGTGGTAGGCGATCGCCCGGCTGATCACCTTGTGCTTGGTCGGCTTGCCGGTGAGCTTGAAGTACTGCTTGGCCAGCTTCCAGGCGCTCTCGACGGCCTCGCCGCCACCGGTGGTGAAGAAGACCCGGTTGAGGTCGCCCGGTGCGTAGTCCGCGATCCGTGCCGCGAGCTCGATCGCGCCCGGGTGCGCGTAGGACCACAGCGGGAAGAACGCGAGCTCGGCCGCCTGCTTGGCGGCGGCCTCGGCCAGCTCGGTACGGCCGTGGCCCACCTGCACGACGAACAGGCCCGCCAGCCCGTCGAGGTAGCGGTTGCCGGCCACGTCGTAGATGTAGGCACCGTCGCCGCGGGCGATGGTCGGCACCTGGTGCGAGTCGAAGCTGGAGTGGCGGGTGAAATGCATCCAGAGGTGGTCACGAGCCTGCTGCTGGAGTACGTCGTCGCTCATCTGTCCATCGTGCCTGCGAAGCAGGACTTCTGCAAGCGAATCAGTCGAGGGTCGGCGCCCTCTGCGCGGGAATCCTTCCCGACGAGGGAGGGGCCCTACCGATTTCGTTGACGCCTCACTAGGCTGGCGCGGATTCGGCAGTGGGGAGCAGGGATGGGCGACCGCGCCTTCAGGAACGTCATCGACGGCACAGCTCGTGGACTCCGCCTCCGGCGAGACCTACGACGTGATCGACCCGACGAACGGCGAGGTCTACGCGTCCGCACCGCTGTCCGGGCCCGAGGACGTCGATCGTGCGTTCGGCGCCGCCGACAAGGCCTTCGAGGTGTGGGGACGGATGACGCCGCGAGACCGCGCGGCGGCCCTGCTCAAGATCGCCGAGGCCGTCGACGAGCGGGTCGAGGAGATCAACGCCGTCGAGTGCAAGGACACCGGCAAGCCGCTCGGCCTGACCATGTCGGAGGAGATGCCCTACGCCTCCGACCACTTCCGCTTCTTCGCCGGTGCCAGCCGCGTGCTGGAGGGTCGCTCGGCCGGGGAGTACATGGACGACCACACCTCCTGGGTACGACGCGAGCCGATCGGCGTCGTCGGCCAGGTCACGCCCTGGAACTACCCGCTGCTGATGATGATCTGGAAGGTCGCGCCGGCGCTGGCCGCCGGCAACACCGTCGTGCTGAAGCCGAGTGACACCACCCCGGCGTCGACGACGTTGTTCGCCGAGCTGTGCCAGGAGTTCCTGCCGCCGGGCGTCTTCAACGTGATCTGCGGCGACCGCGACACCGGCCGCACCCTGGTCGAGCACCCCACGCCGCAGATGGTCGCGATCACCGGGTCGGTGCGCGCGGGCATGGAGGTCGCGAAGTCGGCCGCCTCGGACCTGAAGAAGGTGCACCTCGAGCTGGGTGGCAAGGCCCCCGTGATCGTCTTCGACGACGCCGACATCGAGAAGGCCGCCCAGGGCATCGCCGAGGCCGGCTACTTCAACGCCGGTCAGGACTGCACGGCAGCGACGCGCGTGCTGGCCGGACCCGGCGTGCACGCCGACTTCGTCGCCGCGCTCACCGAGGCGGCCAAGGGCATCAAGACGGGCATGCCCGACGACGAGGACGTGCTCTACGGCCCGCTGAACAACAGCGACCAGCTCGCCCGCGTCACCGGCATGGTCGACCGGCTGCCCGACCACGCGACGATCGAGACCGGCGGTGGGCGTCAGGGCGACAAGGGCTACTTCTACACGCCGACCGTGCTCTCCGGCCTGCGGCAGGACGACGAGCAGGTCCAGGACGAGATCTTCGGCCCGGTCATCACGGTGCAGAAGTTCAGCGACGAGGCCGAGGCCCTGCGCTGGGCCAACGGCGTGCAGTACGGCCTGGCCTCGAGTGTCTGGACCAAGGACCACGGCCGGGCGATGCGGATGTCGCGGCTGCTCGACTTCGGCGCCGTGTGGATCAACACCCACATCCCGTTCGTCTCCGAGATGCCGCACGGCGGCTTCAAGCACTCCGGCTACGGCAAGGACCTGTCCATGTACGGCCTCGAGGACTACACGCGCATCAAGCACGTCATGTCCTACATCGGTGATTGAGGTGCGGCGAGGAACGAGCCGCCTCGAAACCCCGCAACCTGAAAGGGAACCTGACTCATGAGGATCCTGCTGGTCGGCTCCGGTGGAGTCGGCTCCGCGTTCACCGCCATCGCCGCACGGCGCGACTTCTTCGAGGTCTGCGTGGTCGCGGACTACGACGAGTCGCGCGCGCGTCGTGCCGTTGACGCTCTCTCGGACGACCGGTTCGTGGCCGCACAGATCGACGCCTCAGACGCCGGCTCGGTCGAGGCGCTCGCTCGCGAGCACCAGGTCACCCACGTGATGAACGCGGTCGACCCGGTCTTCGACATGCCGATCTTCGACGGCGCGTTCGCGGCGGGTGCCGACTACCTCGACATGGCGATGTCGCTGTCGAAGCCACACCCCAGCACGCCGTACGAGGAGTGCGGCGTGAAGCTCGGGCGACGAGCAGTTCGCCAAGGCCGAGGAGTGGGAGGCCGCCGGGCCGGCTGGCGCTGGTCGGCATCGGCGTCGAGCCGGGGCTCTCCGACGTGTTCGCCCGGTACGCCGCCGACCACCTGTTCTCCGAGATCGACGAGCTCGGCACCCGCGACGGCGCGAACCTCGTGGTGACCGACGACGACGGCAACGAGATCTTCGCCCCGTCGTTCTCGATGTGGACCACGATCGAGGAGTGCCTGAACCCTCCCGTCATCTGGGAGGCTCAGCGAAATTCTGGGGCAGGCGGCTGGTTCACCACACCGCCGTTCAGCGAGCCGGAGGTCTTCGACTTCCCCGAGGGCATCGGCCCCGTGGAGTGCGTGAACGTCGAGCACGAAGAGGTGCTGCTGATGCCGCGCTGGGTGGACTGCCGGCGGGCGACGTTCAAGTACGGCCTCGGCGACGAGTTCATCAACATCCTCAAGGTGCTGCACACGCTCGGCCTCGACAGCACCGAGAAGGTGCGGGTCAAGGGAGTGGAGGTCAGCCCCCGTGACGTCGTGGCGGCCGTGCTGCCCGACCCCGCGAGCGTGGGGGAGCGGATGACGGGCAAGACCTGCGCCGGCCTCTACGTCACCGGCACCGGCAAGGACGGACAGCCGCGGTCGACGTACCTCTACCACGTGGTCGACAACGAGTGGACGATGCGCGAGTACGGCCACCAGTGCGTGGTCTGGCAGACCGCGATCAACCCGGTGATCGCCCTCGAGCTGCTGTCGAAGGGCGACTGGTCCGGCGCCGGCGTGCTCGGCCCGGAGGCCTTCGACGCGGTCGTCCTTCCTCGACCTGCTCACCGAGTACGGCAGCCCCTGGGGCCAGCGCGACGACTGAGCCCACGGACGTCATACGAAGTGGTTGCCTATAGCGACCACTACGTATGACGTCCGCAGAGCAACGTCACGCCAGCCCGAGCGCGACCTCCTCGATCACGCCGAGGGCCTCGTCGAGCAGGGCGTCGGGCATCACCAGCGGGGGCAGGAAGCGCAGCACGTTGCCGTAGGTGCCGCAGGTCAGGGTGAGCACGCCCTGCTGGTGGCAGGCGGCGCTGAGCTTGCCGGCGAGCGCGGCGTCGGGCTCCTTGGTCCCCGGCTTCACGATCTCGACGGCCATCATCGCGCCGCGTCCGCGGACGTCGCCGATGGCCGGGAACTTGCCGGCCAGGGTGGTCAGCCGGTCGGTCATCGTCTGGCCGATCCGCTGGGCCGCTGCGTTGAGGTCGAGCTGCTCCATCGTCGCGATCGCGCCGAGGGCGGCGGCGCAGGCCACCGGGTTGCCGCCGTACGTCCCGCCCAGGCCGCCGCCGTGGACGGCGTCCATCATCTCGGCGCGGCCGACGACGCCGGCGAGCGGGAGGCCGCCGGCCATGCCCTTGGCCACGGTGACCAGGTCGGGGACGACGCCCTCGTGCTCGCAGGCGAACCAGGCGCCGGTGCGGCACATGCCGGACTGGATCTCGTCGGCGACGAACACCACGTCGTTGTCCGCGCACCACTGGGCGATCGCGGGCAGGAAGCCGGGTGCGGGTACGACGAACCCGCCCTCGCCGAGCACCGGCTCGATCACCACGCAGGCGAGGTTGCCGGCGCCGACCTGCTTGTCGATGACGTCGATGGCGCGAGCGGCCGCCTGCTCTCCGGTGAGCTCGCTCGCCTCGCGGAACGGGTAGCTCATCGGCGCGCGGTAGACCTCGCCCGCGAACGGCCCGAAGCCCTGCTTGTACGGCATGTTCTTGCGTCGTCATGGCCATCGTCAGGTTGGTGCGCCCGTGGTAGGCGTGGTCGAAGACGGCGACGGCGTCCTTGCCCGTGTGGTGCCGGGCGATCTTCACGGCGTTCTCCACCGCCTCGGCGCCGGAGTTGAAGAGCGCGGCCTTCTTGGCGTGGTCACCCGGCGTCAGCTCGATCAGCCGTTCGCAGACCTCCACGTAGCCCTCGTACGGCGCCACCATGAAGCAGGTGTGCGTGAAGGCGGCCACCTGCTCGGTCACCCGGCGCACGACCTCCGGGGCGCTGTTGCCCACGCTGACCACCGCGATCCCGCTGGCCAGGTCGATCAGCGAGTTGCCGTCGACGTCGACGACCACGCCGCCGCCGGCCGCGGCGACGTACACCGGGAGCACGCTGCCCACGCCGGAGGCCACCGCCGCCCCGCGCCGCTGGTGCAGCGCGACGGACCTGGGTCCGGGGATCTCGGTGACCAGCTCGCGCTTCTGGGGAAGGTCGGGACCGCCGGTGGTGTCAGTCGTCATGGATCGGAGTATTCGCCCGCCCGGTGTGCCCGAGCAAGTCTGGTCAGAGCAACGGACGCAGCGGCTTCAGGATCATCTCGGTGAAGCGGGCGTAGACGTCGCGTGCCTGCCACTCCGCGAGGGTGAGCTGCAGGGTGTTGGTCAGGTCGGTCTCGTAGATCCGCTCCATCTCGGCGGCGAGCTCGGCGTCGATGATCTCGACGTTGATCTCGTAGTTGCCGGTCATCGAGAGGCGGTCGACGTTGGCGGTGCCGATCGTCGACCAGCTGCCGTCGATCGTCGCGGTCTTGGCGTGGACCATCGCGTCGCGGAAGCGGTGGATGCCGATGCCGGCGTCGAGCATCCGGCGGAAGTACCCGCGCGAGATCCAGTCGGCCACGATGTGGTTGGACTTGGCCGGCAGCAGCAGGCGTACGTCGACCCCGCGTCGAGCCGCGTCGACCATGGCGTCGACGAAGTTCTCGTCGGGGATGAAGTAGGCGACGGTCATCCAGATGTTGCGCTGGGCCCGGTTGATCGCCTCGATGTACATCGACCGGATCGGGAACATCCACAGCCGCGGCACGTTGCGGTGGACCCGGATGCGCGGCTCCCACTCCGAGGTGGTGGCGAGGAGCATCGGCGGCTCGCTGCGGCGGAACTTCTTGTCGCGGTGGAGGTTCCAGAAGTCGGCGAAGGCGCGCGCGAGGTCCTGCACGCCCGGCCCGGTGATCCGGCAGTGCGTGTCGCGCCACTCGGTGGCGTAGGGGGAGCCGATGTTGTAGCCGCCGACGAACCCCACCGTGTCGTCGACGACGAGGATCTTGCGGTGGTCGCGCCCGTAGCGGCGCAGGTCGAAGAAGCGCCAGCCCGCCGAGTACACCGGGTAGGCGAGCACCCGCACGTTCCCCGGGAAGTGCTTGAACGTCGGGCGCACCACGATGTTGGCGAACTGGTCGTAGATGACCCGCACCTCGACCCCGCGGTCGGCCGCGTCGGTGATCGCCTTCTTGAACCGCTGGCCGACCGCGTCGCCCTTCCAGATGTAGGTCTCGAAGAGCACCTGCTTCTGGGCACCCTCGATGGCGGCGAGCATGTCGTCGTACAGGTCCTGGCCGAAGGTGTACGTCGTGACGGTGCCGTCCCCGACCGCGGTGCTGGCCGCCGTCCGCGTGGGGAACGGCTTGGGCTTCTTGCCCCGGCGGCGGTAGGAGTCGACCAGGCTCATCCCGATCGCCACCAGCATCGGGATCCCGAAGGTGACGAGGAGCGCCCGCTTCACGACCATCGCCACCGGGTGGGCGGTGTTGATCAACGGGTACCTGGCCTGCACGCCGTCATCAAACCAGAGGAGCCCGCGGCCGCAGTTTCCCAGGTTGAGAACCCAAACTGCCTCTTCACACAGGAAGCAACCTGTGTGAAGAGGCCGCAGTTGTCGTGACCTCGTCGAAGCTCGTCGCCCCGGAGCTCGGTGTCCACCTCGCCGAGCACGCCGTCGACGTGGCAGGCCGTCGACGCCGAGGAGCCCCGACGGTTCGGCCTGCCCCGAGCCGGCCGGACGCCGGGTCGAGGCCTGTCGGTGCTCGGAACGTAGGCTCGTTCCCATGCGTCCCGTGACCGATCTCGAGCGCCGGGTGGCGCCCTTCGACGTGCAGTCGGAGTACACGCCGTCGGGTGACCAGCCCCAGGCCATCGGCGAGATCACCAAACGCATCCAGAACGGCGAGAAGGACATCGTCCTGCTCGGCGCCACCGGCACCGGCAAGACCGCGACCGTGGCCTGGGTGGCCGAGCAGCTGCAGCGACCCGTGCTGGTGATGCAGCCCAACAAGACCCTGGCCGCCCAGTTCGCCACCGAGCTGCGCCAGCTGTTCCCCGACAACGCGATCGAGTACTTCGTCTCCTACTACGACTACTACCAGCCCGAGGCCTACGTCCCGCAGACCGACACCTACATCGAGAAGGACTCCTCGATCAACGAGGAGGTCGAGCGGCTGCGCCACTCCGCCACCAACTCGCTGCTCACCCGCCGCGACGTCATCGTGGTCTCGACCGTGTCCTGCATCTACGGCCTGGGCACCCCGCAGGAGTACGTCGACCGGATGCTGCGCCTGCGCGTCGGCCAGGAGATGGACCGCGACGACGTGCTCCGCCGGCTCGTCGAGATCCAGTACACCCGCAACGACCTCGCCTTCACCCGCGGCACCTTCCGGGTCCGGGGCGACACCCTCGAGATCTTCCCGGTCTACGAGGAGCACGCGGTGCGGGTCGAGTTCTTCGGCGACGAGATCGAGCGGCTCCAGTCGCTGCACGCCGTGACCGGCGAGATCCTCACCGAGGACAACGAGCTCTACGTCTTCCCGGCCACCCACTACGTCGCCGGCCCGGCCCGGATGGAGCGCGCCATCCGGGGCATCGAGACCGAGCTCGAGGAGCAGGTGGGCTTCTTCGAGAAGCAGGGCAAGCTCCTCGAGGCGCAACGCCTGCGGATGCGCACGACGTACGACGTGGAGATGATGCGCCAGGTCGGCTCCTGCGCCGGCATCGAGAACTACTCGATGCACATCGACGGCCGGTCGCGGGGGAGCGCCCCCAACTGCCTGCTCGACTACTTCCCCGAGGACTTCGTGCTGGTGGTCGACGAGTCGCACGTGGCGGTGCCCCAGATCGGCGGCATGTACGAGGGCGACATGTCGCGCAAGCGCAACCTCGTCGACCACGGCTTCCGGCTCCCCAGCGCGATGGACAACCGTCCCCTGCGCTGGGAGGAGTTCCTCGACCGGATCGGCCAGACCATCTACCTCTCCGCCACGCCCGGCAACTACGAGCTGGCCAAGGGCGGTGGGGTCGACAACGTGGTCGAGCAGATCATCCGGCCCACCGGGCTGATCGACCCCGAGGTCATCGTCAGGTCCACGAAGGGCCAGATCGACGACCTGATGGGGGAGATCCACACCCGCGTCGAGCGCAACGAGCGGGTCCTGGTCACCACGCTGACCAAGAAGATGTCCGAGGACCTCACCGACTACCTCCTCGAGAACGGCATCCGCACCCGCTACCTCCACTCCGAGGTCGACACCCTCAAGCGCATCGAGCTGCTGCGCGACCTGCGCCTGGGGGAGTACGACGTGCTCGTCGGCATCAACCTCCTGCGCGAGGGTCTCGACCTGCCGGAGGTCTCGCTGGTCGCGATCCTCGACGCCGACAAGGAGGGCTTCCTGCGCTCGGACAAGTCCCTGATCCAGACGATCGGCCGCGCGGCCCGCAACGTCTCCGGCCAGGTGGTGATGTACGCCGACAAGGAGACGCCGTCGATGGCGATGGCGATCGACGAGACCAACCGTCGCCGGGCCAAGCAGGTCGAGTACAACCGGGCCCACGGCGTCGACCCGCAGCCGCTGCGCAAGAAGATCGCCGACATCACCGAGATGCTGGCCCGCGAGGACGAGAACACCCAGGAGCTGCTCGCGACCTGGGGCCAGGGCAAGGGGCGAGAGCAGAAGGTCGCCCCCGTGCCGGGGCTGTCGAAGATGCAGGAGCGGATGCCCGACCTCGCCGGCCTGCCGTCCAGCGACCTCGCCGACCTCGTCCACCAGCTGACCGACCAGATGCACGGCGCCGCCGCCGAGCTGCAGTTCGAGGTCGCCGCCCGGCTGCGCGACGAGATCTCCGAGCTGAAGAAGGAGCTGCGCCAGATGATGGAGGCGACGAAGTGAGGAGGGACGCCGAGCGAGGAACGAGCTCGAGCGATCCCGACGAGCGAGGAGACCACGCGAGCGAAGCGAGCCGGCGACGCGACTCCGGAGCTCGAGTCGAGCGCCCGGCCGTCCGTCGAGCTCCGAGACGTCGACCCTCGGGAGCTGAGGCAGGAGCGCCCGTGGCTGGGACTGACAGTCTTGGGGAAGTGACGAACGAGCGCGACGCCACCCTGCCGAGGGCCTGGGTGGTGTGGGCGGTCGGCCTGCTGGTCTACGCCCTCGCGGTCTTCCACCGCTCCTCCCTGGGTGTGGCCGGCCTCGTGGCGGCCGACCGGTTCGGCATCTCCGCCTCCCAGCTGGCGACGTTCACCATGCTGCAGCTGCTGGTGTACGCCGGCATGCAGGTCCCCGTGGGGCTCCTCTGCGACCGGTTCGGCTCCCGCAGCGTGCTGCTCGTCGGGACCACGCTGATCGCCCTGGCCCAGGCCGCCTTCGCCTTCTCGCACTCCTACGTCACCGCCCTCGTCGCCCGCGGCTTCGTCGGCGTCGGCGACGCGATGACCTTCGTCTGCGTGCTGCGACTGGTCAGCAGCTGGTTCCCGTCCCGCCGGATACCGCTGGTCACCCAGCTGACCGGCACCTTCGGCCAGCTCGGCGCGGTGATGGCCGCCGTCCCGATGACCTGGGCCCTCGCCCACCTGGGCTGGACCCGCGCCTACCTCACGGCGGCCTGCGCATCAGCCTGGTCGCCGTGGTCGGCGTGCTCGCCCTGCTCCACGACGCTCCCGACCACCGCCACCTCCGGGGTCCGCGGATGTCGGTCACGGCGGTGCGACGCAGCCTGCGCGCGTCGTGGGCGCAGCCGGGCACCCGGCTCGGGTTCTGGATGCACTTCACGACGCAGTTCAGCGCCACGACCACCGCACTGCTCTGGGGATACCCCTTCCTGGTCCGCGGCGAGGGGCGCAGCCCCGGGACCGCCGGCCTGCTGCTGACCGTCATGGTGGTGGCGATGATGGTGTCCGGCCCGGTCCTGGGGTGGCTGGTGGGCGCTCATCCGTGGCACCGCTCGACGATGGTGCTGGGCATCGTGGGCGCCATCGTCACGGTCTGGACGGTGGTGCTGGTCTGGCCGGGCGACGCGCCGCTGCCCGTGCTCGTCGTGCTCGTGCTGGTCACCGGCGTGGGCGGCCCGGCCTCGGTGATCGGCTTCGACGTCGGCCGCACCTCCAACCCTGCGCCGCGGCTCGCCACCGCCACGGGGATCATCAACCAGGGCGGCTTCCTGGCCACGCTGGTCCTGGTGGTCGCGATCGGCGTCGTCCTCGACTGGCGCACCCCCGGGTCGTCGACCGCCTACCCCGCCGTCGGCCTTCCGCTGGGCGATGAGCCTCCAGTACGTGCTCTGGACCGTCGGCATCATCCAGATCTACCGCTACCGGCGGCGCACCCGCGCCAAGCTCCTGCGCGAGCGTGAAGAGCCCCGGCCTCGGCTGAGCCGACCCGCTGGCGCGCCCTAGGCTGAGCCGATGAGCGACGTACGACAGGTCCAGGTCACCTTCGACTGCGCCGACCCCGGTGCGCTGAGCGGCTTCTGGGGCGACGTGCTCGGCTACCCGCCGGAGTCACCGCCCCCGCCGTTCACCTCGTGGCCCGAGGCGCTCGACGCCTGGGGCGTGCCCGAGGAGAACCGCAACGACTACGGCGCGGTGAGCGATCCCGACAAGGTCGGCCCGCGGCTCTTCTTCCAGAAGGTGCCCGAGCCGAAGACCGCCAAGAACAGGGTGCACCTCGACGTGCGGGCAGCGCCCGGGCTGCAGGGCGAGGAGCGGATGGCCGCCCTGGAGGCGGAGTGCCAGCGCCTCGTCGAGCTCGGCGCCACCCGGCTGCAGCGTCACGAGCCCGGCGGCGTGGGTGCCGGCCACATCGTGATGGCCGACCCCGAGGGCAACGAGTTCTGCCTGGACTGAGCGGCCCAGCCTGGACCCAGCCTCAGTTGAGGTTCACGTCGCAGGTGTCCTTGGCGTGCTTCTCGATCGCCTTGGTCGCCTTCTTGAACTTGGCGTCGGAGAGCGCCTGGAGCTTGGGCACGATCGCGGCCAGCTTCTGGGGGTCGACGCCCTTGGGCGGCTGGCCTCCCTCGGCCTTGGCCAGGTCGGCGAAGCGTGACGCCGGCGTCCTTGAGGGCCTTCTGCACGGTGGTGATGGCGTCGTCGAGGACCTTCCAGTCGTCGGCCACCTCGTCGGGCGCCTTCTTGGCGAGCGAGTGGAACTTGTCGAAGGCCTCGTCGATCTTGGTCGCGTCGGTGCCGGAGCCGACCGAGTCGAAGTAGGCCTTGTCCGACTTCAGCTCCGAGCAGTAGGCGTCGCTGCCGTTGCCGCCGCACGCGGTGAGCAGGCCGGCGGACAGGGTGAGCACCGACAGGGTGCTGAGGAGTGCGCGTGTGCATGGCGGAACCCTTCATCTTCGGTGATCCGACGCTGGCCCGAGTCTGCGTGCCGACGCCGGTGATTATGCCGCTCGCGACGCGCCGATCCGGGTTGCCGCGCTAGTCCGCCCGGAGCGGGTCCGAGCGCGGCGTATCTCCGTCGCGCTGCCCACCCTCTGAGATGCCTCTCCCGGTTCTGGGATTCGGCCACGTTCTCGAGTCCGGAAGTCGTACTTTGTGTCGGCCGTCACAGGCCTGGGAGCTGTGCCGGTGACGTGACTTGCGCCCCCGTGGCTCGTTTACCCAGTGCCGTAGAGGGCCGTGGACGTCTCCTTGCTTAAAACGAGAACACGTTCTAGATTTGGGCGCCGCAGGGAGTGGCCGCCCCGGCGAAGGCCCACGCCACACCAGGGAGGTGACGAATGGGCATCAGTGCTGCCTCGGTCGTGCGCGGCCCCGGAGAGATCGCCGCCATGGTCACCGACGTCACCAAGGCCGTCTTCACCACGAAGTTCCAGGCCCGCGAGTTCATCGAGCAGGCCTGGTTCATCACCAGCGTCACGCTGCTGCCCACCATCCTGGTCTCGATCCCGTTCGGCGCCGTCATCTCCCTCCAGGTCGGCAACCTGACCGGCCAGCTCGGCGCCCGCTCGTTCTCGGGCGCGACGGCGGTGCTCGCGGTCGTCCGTGAGGCCGCGCCCATCGCTGCGGCGCTGATCATCGCGGGCGCGGCCGGCTCGGCGATCTGCTCCGACATGGGTGCGCGCAAGATCCGCGAGGAGATCGACGCCATGGAGGTGCTCGGGATCGACCCGATCGAGCGCCTGGTGGTGCCGCGCGTCCTCGCGACGGTGTTCGTCGCGCTGATGATCAACGGCATCGTGATCGCCACCGGCATCGGCGGCGGCTACTTCTTCACCGTGATCGTCCAGCACGGCTCCGCGGGCGCCTTCCTGTCCAGCTTCACCGCGCTCGCCAGCCTGCCCGACCTCTACATATCGATGGTCAAGGCCATCCTGTTCGGCTACCTGGCCGCCATCGTGGGGGCCTACAAGGGTCTCAAGGCCGGAGGTGGGCCCCGCGGTGTCGGCCAGGCCGTCAACGAGGCCGTGATCATCGCCTTCATGCTGCTGTTCGCGCTCAACTCGATCCTCACGGCGATCTACTTCCAAGTCGTCCCGCAGAACGGGTTGTAGGCGTGGCGACGGCACCAGCATCGGCAGGGAGCTCGTGCGCGAAGGGCGCATGGGCATCGAGGAGCGCGGCGACCAGCTGCTCTTCTACATCAAGGCGCTCGCCTGGACGCCCCGTGCGATCCGTCGCTACAAGCGCGAGATCCTCAACATCCTCGCCGAGGTCGCCTTCGGGATCGGTGGCCTCTCGGTCATCGCCGGCACCGTGGGCGTGATCGCCTTCATGGCCTTCTTCGCCGGCACCGAGGTCGGCATCCAGGGCTACGCCTCGCTGAGCCAGATCGGTGTCGCCAAGTTCACGGCGTTCATCTCCGCCTACTTCAACACGCGCGAGGTCGCCCCCCTCGTCTCCGGCATCGCGCTGGCAGCCACGGTCGGCTGCGGCTACACCGCCCGGCTCGGTGCCATGCGGATCTCCGAGGAGATCGACGCCCTCGAGGTGATGGCGGTCCCGTCCCTGCCGTTCCTGGTCACCACCCGGATGGTCGCCGGCTTCATCGCCGTGATCCCGCTCTACATCGTGGCCCTGTCGGCGTCGTACCTCTCGCCGCGACTGATCACGACGTTGATCTACGGCCAGTCCGTGGGCACCTACGACCACTACTTCCTGCAGTTCCTGCCACCGATCGACATGCTCTGGTCGTTCTTCAAGCTGATGTTCCTGGCGGTCGGGATCATCCTGGTCCACTGCTACTACGGCTACACGGCCTCGGGCGGTCCCGCCGGGGTCGGCACGGCCGTGGGCAAGGCGATCCGCACCTCCATCGTCTTCATCGTCGTCGCCGACTTCTTCCTCAGCTTCGCGATCTGGGGCTCCACCACCACTGTCCGGATCACGGGCTAGGCGCGCGCGATGTTCGTCAACATCACCCACGACACGAAGGCCGAGCACCGCCGGCTCTTCATGTCCGGCATCGTGTTCATCACCTTGCTGGCGCTGCTGGTCGCGCTCTCGATCGCGGTCTACGCCAAGGCCTTCTCGCACCCCACGATGGTCACGATCCACGCGGAGAACGCCGGCCTCCAGCTCGACCAGTTCGGCGACGTACGGCGCCACGGCGTGCTCGTCGGACAGGTCCGGAACGTCGGCAACGACGGGCACCAGGCGGTCATCAAGGTGGCGCTGAACCCGGCGTCCGCCAAGGACATCCCCCAGAACGCCGACATCGAGATCCTGCCGACGACGCTGTTCGGCCAGAAGTACATCAACATCGAGGACCCCGCCGACCCGTCCTCGAAGGTGATGAGCAACGGCGACGTGATCCCGTCGTCGCGGGTGACGGACGAACGTCGAGCTGCAGAAGATCCTCGCCGACCTGTTCCCGCTGCTGCGCTCGATCCGGCCGGCGGACCTGAGCACGACGCTGTACGCCATCGCCAACGCCCTGCGTGGCCGCGGCGACCAGATCGGCCAGACGATGGTCAAGCTCGACAACTACCTCACGACGATCAACGTCCACCTGCCGACGCTGCAGCAGGACCTCTCGCTGCTGGCCAAGGTCAGCGACACCTACGCGATCGCGGCTCCCGACCTGATCCGCATCCTGCGCAACGCGACCACCACCGCGCGCACGGTCACCGCGAAGCAGGCGGACCTGCACACCTTCTTCACCGACGTGACGAGCCTGGGCAAGACCTCGACCGACGTGCTCACCGTCAACGGGGCGAACATCGTGCGCGCCGGGCAGCTCAGCGTCCCGCTGCTCGGACTGCTCGACACCTACTCGCCGGAGTTCCCCTGCCTGCTCCAGGGCGCGGCCCGCTACGCCGGCCGGCTGGGGACGATCTTCAAGGGCGGACGGGTCCGGCAGAGCATGACGTTCGCGGCCACGCAGCGGCCGCCGTACGCCGCGAAGGACCGGCCGGTCTACGCCGACCACCGCGGCCCCCAGTGCTACGGCCTGCCCTACCCCAAGGTGCCGCTGCCCGGTCCGGTGGACTTCGCCAACGGCACCGACGGTGAGACCGCGGCGGGAGGCAACCCGAATTGAGCGGCCCCTCCCGTAACACCAAGACCACCGTCGCCGCGATCAAGCTCGGCCATCTTCGTGCTGGTCAGCGTGATCGTGACCGGCACGCTGACCGCGATCATGGGCTCGTTCTCCTTCGGCAGCGAGACGGAGTACAAGGCCGTCTTCAGCTCGGCCAGCATGATCAAGAAGGGCGACGACGTCCGCGTGGCCGGCGTCAGCGCCGGGTCGGTCAAGAAGGTCGAGATCAAGAACCGCGACCAGGCCGAGATCACCTTCAAGGTGAAGAAGGACGTGCCCGTGACCACGGCCACGCGGGCCTCGATCCGGTTCCTCAACCTCGTCGGCGACCGGTACATGGCCCTCGAGCAGGGTGCGCCGGGCGCCAAGCGGCTCGCCGACGGCGGGACCATCCCGCTGGCGCACACCACCCCCGCCCTGAACCTGACCGAGCTCTTCAACGGCTTCCAGCCGTTGTTCCAGGCGCTCCAGCCCGCCGAGGTCAACCAGCTGTCGCTGAACCTCGTGAAGGTCCTGCAGGGCGAGGGCGGGACGGTCAACAGCCTGCTCGGCAACACCGCCTCGCTGACCAACGCGCTCGCCGACCGCGACCAGCTGATCGGTCAGGTCATCGACAACCTCTCGTCGCTGCTGAAGACCACCGACGACCACCACACGCAGCTCAGCTCACTGATCGTCCAGCTCAAGGACTGGATGACCAACCTCTCGGCCGACCGGAAGACGATCGGCGCCTCGATCACCAACCTCTCCGGCCTGACCGCCGAGGTCGCGAAGCTGCTGACCGAGGGACGGCCCTACATCAAGGCCGACGTCGCCCAGGTACGTCGCACGATGGCGATCCTGAACAAGCCGAAGAACCAGAAGGTGCTCAACGAGGTGATCAACCGGCTCCCGACGATGCTGCAGCGCCAGGCGCGGGTCGGCAGCTACGGCAGCTGGTACCAGTACTACCTCTGCGACATCGACGCCAAGATCATCATGCCGAAGTTCAACGACCCGGCGATCGACGCCCTGCTGGGGAAGGTCGCGGACCAGCTGAACGGCAACCTCTCGCTGTACAGCAAGGCCAAGCAGGTGTGATCCCTGATGGCCCGCCACACCGAGAAGTCGATCCTCCGCCTCGGCACGGTCAGCCTGGTGGTGCTGCTGGTCGTGATGGCGGCCGCGTTCAACCTGCAGAAGTTCCCCGGCTTCAGCGGCACCGGCTACCACGTGCAGCTGGCCGACGCGAGCGGCCTGCACAAGGGCAACATGGTGCAGATCGCCGGCGTCCGCGTCGGCCGGATCAACGCGCTGCACATCAACGGCGGCCACATCACCGTCGACTTCGACGTCAAGGGCGCGAAGATGGGCGAGCGGACCCAGGCCTCCGTCCAGGTGCTCAACCTGCTGGGGGAGAAGTACCTCCAGATCGACCCCAAGGGCAGCGGCGAGATGCACGGCGGCGCGACGATCCCCGAGAGCCGGACCTACGGCGGCTACGACATCGTCTCCACGCTGAGCGAGCTCACCACCCGGACCGAGGCCATCGAACATCCCGCAGCTGTCGAGCGCCCTGACGACGCTGGGCGACACCCTGAACGCCGCCAGCCCCCACGTGCGCGACACCTTCACCGGCCTGTCGCGGGTCTCCCGGGCGATCGCGACGCGCAACGAGTCGATCCAGCACCTGCTCGACCATGCCGACAACGTGACCAAGCTGCTCGCCGAGCGACGCGGTGACCTCGTCACCCTGATGAAGCAGGGCGACCTGGTGTTCAAGGAGCTGCTGGCACGCCGCGACGCCATCCACGCGCTGCTGGTCAACGCCAACAAGCTGGCGGTCAACCTGCGAGGGGTGGCGACCGACAACCAGGCCCAGATCAAGGACGCGCTCAAGCAGCTCGACACGGCGCTCACCTTCCTGCGCGGTCGCGAGACGCAGCTCGACGCCGCCCTGAAGAACCTCGGCCCCTACGCCTCCATCCTGATCAACGTCATCGGCACCGGACCCTGGTTCGACGCCTTCGTCCCCAACCTGACCGACTTCGGGGCGTTCAAGTCGGGAAAGAGGCCGAACTACCCATGAGCCGTCTCACCAGGTACTTCGCCCCGCTGATCGGTCGTGCTGCTGGTGGTGGCCGCCTTCGTCGGCGTTCACCGACAAGCCGGAGCCCCGCAAGGTCTCGGCGTACTTCTCCCGTGCCGTGAGCATCTACAAGGGCTCCGAGGTGCGGGTGATGGGCGTCAAGATCGGCACGGTCACCGCGGTCGTGCCCGAGGGCGACCAGGTGCGGGTGAGCATGGAGTACGACCCGCAGTACAAGCTGCCCGCGGGCGCGAAGGCGGCCATCGTCACGCCCACGCTGACCGCCGACCGGTTCGTCCAGATCGCGCCGTCGTACACCGGCGGGCCGCTGCTGAAGGACGGCGCGCGGATCGCCCTGCCGGACACCGGGACTCCTGTGGAGCTCGACCGGATCTCGCAGGCGCTCTCCGACCTCACCCTGGCCCTCGGCCCCAACGGAGCCAACAAGAACGGCTCGCTGAACACCCTGTTGGCCGGTGGCACGAAGGTGCTCCGCGGCAACGGCCAGCTCGGCAACCAGACGATCAAGAACCTCTCCGAAGCGGTGCAGGCATTCGGCGACAACAGCGGACCGCTCTTCGACTCGGTCACGAACATGTCGAAGCTGACCACGACGCTCGCGGCGAACGACCGGTTCGTCGACGGCTTCATGGACGACCTCACCTCGGTCTCCACCGAGCTCTCCGCCGACCGTGGCGAGCTGTCGGCCGCCCTGGCCGCGCTCGCCAAGGCCGTGGGCACGGTGCGCACCTTCGTGCACGACAACAAGGGCATGGTCGAGAGCGACGTCCGCCAGCTCACCGAGATCCTCGGCGTGCTGAGCAAGCGCAAGGACGAGCTCAACACCGCCACCCGCATCGGGGCGCTGGGCCTGGACAACCTGACCGTGGCCTACGACAACAAGACCAGGTCGATCGGCTCGCGGCTCGACAGCATCGGACGGCAACAACCAGCCGGTCGTGGTGACCCCGCAGGCGCTGCTGTGCGACCTGGTCAGGGACTCCGGGAAGTTCCCCGGCGACCAGGACTTCTACTGCAACCTCTTCGACGCGCTCCTCGCGCCGGCCAGTGACAAGGTGGCCGCCAACCCGAAGCAGACGACGACCCTGCCGGCGCCGATCAAGATGGGCAACACCGCGCCGGTGACCTCGCTGGCCGGGCTGCTCAGCGCCCTGAAGGCGGGGAACGCCGCAATGAGCCCCCTGAGCTCCCGCTCCCTCACCCGGCGGACGGCGACGTACGTCGTGCTGCTGATCGTGACCGCGCTGCTGGCCTCCGGCTGCAAGTTCGACGGCGCCTACGACCTGCCCCTTCCCGGCAGCGACAAGGTGCACAAGTCCGACGGGTACACCGTCACCGCCGACTTCTCCGACGCGCTCAACGTGGTCCCGCACACCGAGGTGATGGCCAACGACACCGTCGTCGGGCAGGTCAGTGACGTCGAGCGCGTCGGCTGGCACGCACGGGTGACGTTCCTGGTGCGCAAGGACGTCAAGCTCCCGGCCAACGTCGAGATCGACGTGCGGCAGACCAGCCTGCTGGGCGAGAAGTACATCGCCCTGGTGGAGCCGCCGTCCGGCACGGCGAGCGCCGAGAGGCTCAAGGACGGCGCCTTCATCCCGCTCTCGCGCACCAGCCGCAACCCCGAGGTCGAGGAGGTGCTCGGCGCCCTCTCGATGCTGCTCAGCGGCGGCGGCATCGGCCAGCTGAAGACGATCAGTGTCGAGATGAACAAGATGCTCAACGGCCGTCAGGACCAGGCCCGCGAGCTGCTCGCCAACCTCGACACGATGGTCGGTGCGCTCGACAAGCAGAAGAACGACATCATCGCGGCGATGGACTCGGTCAACCGGCTCTCGGCGACGCTGGTCAAGGAGAAGGACGTCATCGGCACGGCCCTGGACAGCATGGGCCCGGCGCTCAAGGTGCTCAACCAGCAGCACCGGGCACTGATCACGATGCTCCGCCAGCTCGACCAGCTCGGCGAGGTCGGCACCAGGGTGCTCAACGCCAGCACCGACAACATCGTGGCGTCGCTGCGCCACCTCCAGCCGGTGCTCACCAAGCTCGCGGATGCCGGCGACGCGCTGCCCAACGGACTCTCGATGCTGGCCAGCTTCCCGTTCCCCAAGGAGGCCGCCGACATCGCCCGGGGCGACTACGCCAACGCGCTGTTCCACCTCGACTTCGACCTCGGCAAGCTGGTGACCTCGCCGGGCGACGTCCTGCCCAACGTGATCAACCTGTGCGGCGCCCTCCCGATCGCACCGGCCTGCGAGGCTCTGTCGCCGGCGCTCAAGGCGTCGGTGTGCGCCGTCATTCCCAGCAATGTCGCAGCGGTGCTGTGCCCGCCAGGCAGCCCGGCGTCGAAGAAGAAGCCGGCCCCGCTCCCTGACCTCGGCAACATCCCGGGTCTCGGCTCCGGCTCGTCGAGCGGCTCGAGCGGCTCGAGCGGCTCTGGTTCGGGCGGCGGACTCGGCGGGCTCCTGGGACTCGGGGGAGGTGGCAACTGATGACCCGTGGGGTGAAGGTCCGCCTGCTGGCGTTCGTCGCTGCTCAGCGCCGTCGGCATCGTGTACGTCGCCGGGAGCTTCCTCGGGATCACCGACCGGCTGCTCGGCCGCCAGCTCATCATCGAGGCGAGCCTGCCGACCTCCGGCGGTCTCTACACCGGCAGCGAGGTGGACTACCGCGGCGTCAAGGTCGGCACGGTCAGCGCCATGCGGATCACCAAGACCGGCCTGGTGGCGAAGCTGACGCTCAAGCAGGGCACCAAGATCCCGCGCGACACCAAGATGTACGTGCACAACCTCTCGGCCGTCGGCGAGCAGTACCTCGACTTCGAGCCCCCTGACGACCGGGCGCCGTACGTCAAGGCCGGCGAGCTCATCAAGGGTGACGCCAAGAGCCTCCCGATCAGCAACGAGGTGCTGCTGACCCGGATCAACGCCACGGTCGACTCGGTCGACACCACCCAGCTGTCCACGGTCGTGAGCGAGCTCGGGACGACGTTCCGCGGCACCGCCGGCCCGCTGCAGCGCATGGTCGACTCCGGGTCCCACTTCGTCGACGAGGCGTCCGCCAACAGCCAGGCGACCATCGCCCTGCTCGACACCGGGCACACGGTGCTGGCGACACAGGCGGCGCACGAGAAGGACATCAGGAGCTTCGCCAAGGATCTCGGCGACCTGACCGGCACCTTGAGGGCCTCGGACGCCAACGTCCGCACCCTCCTGCAGGGTGGCCCACCCGCGGTGAGGGAGGTCAACGACCTGCTGAAGGGGCTGCAACCCACGCTGCCGGTCCTGCTCTCCAACGTCGTGACGGTCAACCAGGTGCTGACCACCAACCTGCCCGCCCTGCAACAGACGCTGATCCTCTTCCCGCACGTCATCGCGGCCGGCTTCACCGGCACACCCGGCGACAGCTACGGGCACATCAACCTGCAGTTCAACAGCTCGGTCCCGCCGTGCACCGACGGCTACAAGCCGAAGTCGCAGTGGAAGTCGCCCGCTGACGAGTCCGACGGGCCGGTGTACCCGGCGCAGTGCAAGTCGGGCCCGCCCAAGGAGATGCGCGGTTACCGCGAGGCCCCCACCTTCGGGTCCGCCTCGTCACCAGGCAACAGCTACCGTGTGGCCCCGTACGATGCCCGCACCGGCGCAGTCGACTCTGGCGACGGCACGGGCTTGGTGGTGGGACACATGGGAGGACTGCACACGGTGTTCGGCGATGACTCGTGGAAGTGGATGCTGACGGGACCGGTGACGGCCGGTGACTGATCCTGCTGACCACCCTTCGGCGAGCCCAGAAGACAGCCAGAAGGATCGGCAGGACCATCGAGCACCTCATGGCGAGCGGTCAACGTCGTGCTCGTGATCCTCGCGCTCGTGCTGGTCGCTGCCGCCGTCTTCTTCTTCGTCGGCGGCGGCTCCTCTGACGACGACACCAAGGCGCAGAGCCTCTCGCGGCAGTACAAGGCGGTCACCAAGGCCGCCTCGGACGAGACGCTCGCGTTCCTGACCGTCGACTACAAGGACGTGGACACCATGATCGACAAGGTCCTCGCTGGAGCGACCGGGTCCTTCAAGGAGCAGTACAGCGGCGCCAGGAGCACCGCTGAAGAGCTCCGCCACCACGGCCAAGGCGGTGTCCACCGGCAAGGTCCTCTCCGCCGGGATCTCCGAGCTCGACAAGAACAACGCAGTCGTGTTCGTGGCCGCGAACTCCGCGGTCACCAACTCCAGCACCAAGGGCAAGGCACAACCGCGGTACTACCGCTTGAAGCTGACCATGGTCCGCCAGGGTGGCAAGTGGCTGACCTCCGACCTCCAGTTCGTGGGCTGACGTCATGACTGATTCCCCCGACCTCGGCCCGGACGAGAAGCTCTGCCCCTACTGCGCGGAGACGATCAAGAAGGCGGCCATCAGGTGCCGCTACTGCCACAGCGACCTGGCGGTCGACGTCGAAGCACCCGCAACAGAAGAGCCACCCCCACCTCCGCCCGCCCCCGTGGTTGAGGAGGTTGCGGAGGAGCAACCGCCTCGGGGGTTGCGAGCGACGAGGAGCCACCTCCACCCGTCGAGCCGCTGGAGTCGGCGCCGTCGGACAAGACCCCGCTGCTGAGCAGCCTCCGGCTGATGGTCGGCCTGCTCGTGCTCTGCCTGGTGCTGGCCGGGGTCGCGGCGTACGCCTTCTTCCGCAACGACGACTCCAGCGCCAAGGCCGACGGTGCGATCACCTCCTCCGCCGCGCGCCAGAGCGGTCTGCAGGCGGCCACGACGCTGACCCAGAAGGTGCTCTCCTACAACTGGCAGACCCTGGACAAGGACGTGAAGGCCTCCGAGGCCGTGCTCGCGCCGAGCTTCCGTACTGAGTACGCCAAGACGATGGCCGGGGTCCACGACCAGACGATCAAGAACCAGGTCAAGCTGACCGCCCAGGCGGTGGCGACCTCGATCGTGAGCGCCTCGGACCGCAAGGTGGTCTCCCTGGTCTTCGTCAACCAGATCACCACCGCCAAGGGCACCGGGAACCAGCGACTCGACCAGAACCGGGTGCTGGTCACGCTCACCCGGGATGGGGGAGAGTGGCGCGTGTCCAAGATGGACGCGTTCTGATAACTTAGAACACGTTCTAGTTTCGGCAAGACAACCCGCGAGACTCGAGAGGATCCCCGTCGTGGCCGACGTCGAGACCGACCTGCTCATCGTGGGTGCGGGCCCGGCTGGCCTCTTCGGCGCCTACTACGCCGGTTTCCGCGGGATGAGCGTCACGCTGGTCGACTCGCTCCCTGAGATCGGTGGCCAGGTCTCCGCGCTCTACCCGGAGAAGAAGATCCTCGACGTCGCCGGCTTCGCGACCATCAAGGGCCGCGAGCTCGTCGAGGCGCTCGTCGAGCAGGCCGCCTCCGCCGATCCGACGTACCTCCTCGGCCGGACGGCCACCACGCTGAAGACCGACGACGACGGCGTCGTCCTGGAGCTCGAGGACGGCACCACGATCGAGGCCAAGGTCGTGATCATCACGGCCGGCATCGGCAAGTTCAGCCCGCGGCCGCTCCCGGCTGGCGACGGGTGGGAGGACCGCGGCCTGGTGTTCTTCGTGCCCTCCTTCGCCGAGTACGCCGGCCGCGACGTCGTCATCGTGGGCGGGGGTGACAGCGCCTTCGACTGGGCGCAGGCGCTCGAGCCGATCGCCAACCACGTGACCCTCGTGCACCGGCGCGACCAGTTCCGCGCCCACCAGGCCACCGTCGACGCCGTGCTCGCCAGCAAGACGGAGGTGATCACCAAGGCGCAGGTCACTGCGCTGGAGGGCGAGCACCACGTCGCGTCGGTGGAGATCACGACCACCGACGGGGAGGTGCTGACGCGACCGGCCCAGGCCGTGGTGGCGGCCTTGGGGTTCGTGGCCGACCTCTCCGCCATGAAGGAGTGGGGCATCGAGTTCGACAAGCGGCACATCAAGGTCGACACGGCGATGCGCACCAACGTGGCGCGCATCTTCGCGGCCGGTGACATCACCGAGTACCCCGGCAAGGTGCGCCTGATCGCCGTCGGGTTCGGCGAGGTCGCCACGGCGGTGAACAACGCCGCGCCACTGATCTTCCCCGACCAGGGCACCTTCCCCGGCCACTCGAGCGACGGCTCGTAACGCATGGCGAAGAAGCGCAGCGCCGTCGCGATGAGCGAGGCGGAGATCGAGGAGTTCCTCGACGGCGACATGAAGGTCCAGGTCGCCACCATCGGCCCAGACGGGGCGCCCCACCTGACGACGCTGTTCTACGTGCTCGACGAGGGCCGGATCGCGTTCTGGACCTACGGTTCGTCGCAGAAGGTCAAGAACCTGCGCCGCGACCCCCGGATCACCTGTCTGGTCGAGGACGGCGACGACTACTTCGAGCTGCGCGGGGTCAGCATCAGCGGACGCGCCACCCTGCTCGAGGAGTACGACGAGATCAAGGCGCTCGGTGCCCGGATGACCCAGAAGATGGCCGGCGACGCAGACCTCGGTGAGCTGGGCGAGCAGATCGTCGAGCAGCAGGCGCACAAGCGGGTCGGCATCGTCGTCGAGCCGGACAAGGTCGCCAGCTGGGACCACCGCAAGATGGCCGCACTTCCCGGCCAAGGCAGCAAGGAGAACTGATGGCCAAGAAGATCCAGATCGACTGGGACCTGTGCGAGTCCAACGCCATGTGCGAGGCGCTTGCTCCCGACCACTACCAGATCGACGACGACGACAACCTGCAGGTGCTCGACGACGTGGTCACCGACGAGAACCAGGCGCTGATCGAGCAGACCGTCGCGTCGTGCCCGAAGTCCGCGATCTCCATCGTGGACGCATGAAACACCCCTCCCTCGACGGCCGGGTCGCGGTCGTCACCGGAGCCGGTGCCGGCCTCGGTCGTGCGGAAGCGGTCGCGCTTGCCCGCGCCGGCGCCAACGTCGTGCTCAACGACCTCCCGGGCGCTGCCGACGAGGCGGCCGAGGAGATCCGTGCGTTGGGCGTCGAGGCGCTCGTCGTACCCGGCGACGTGGGGGAGCGAGCCACCGCTGACGCCATGCTCGAGGCCGCCACCGAGAAGCTCGGCCGGCTCGACGTCGTCGTGAACAACGCCGGCATCACCCGCGACAAGATGCTGTTCAACATGACCGACGAGGAGTTCGACCTCGTCCTGAAGGTGCACCTGCGGGGCCACTTCCTGCTGTCGCGCAACGCGGCGTCGTACTGGCGCGGGCGCTACAAGGAGACCGGCGAGCCTGTCGACGCGGCCGTGGTGAACACCGCCTCGGAGGCGTTCCTCACCGGCTCGCCCGGCCAGGCCAACTACGCCTCCGCCAAGGCCGCGATCGCGGCGCTGACCCTGACCACCGCGCGCGGACTGTCCCGGGTGGGCGTGCGCGCCAACGCGATCTGCCCCAGGGCACGCACCGCGATGACCGCCGAGGTCTTCGGCGAGGACGAGTCGGGACGCTCGATCGACCCGTACTCGCCCGAGCACGTCGCCCCGCTCGTCGCCTACCTCGCCTCACCGGCGGCCGCGCAGATCACCGGCCAGGTCTTCGTGGTGTACGGCGGGATGGTCGCCCTCCTCGCCGCACCCGTCGTCGAGCAGCGCTTCGACGCGAGCGGCGCGATCTGGGACCTCGCCGACCTCGACGACCAGCTCGGCCCGTTCTTCGCCGACCGGGACCCCTCGGTCGGGTTCGCCGCAGACTCCGTGATGACCCTCCAGCCCAAGGACCCCGCATGAACAGAATGACCGGCAAGCGCGCCATCGTGACGGGCGCCGCCCAGGGACAGGGGGCCGCGATCGCACGCGCCTTCGTCGAGGAGGGCGCCCAGGTCGTCATCGCCGACGTGGCCGACGAGCCGGGACAGCTGCTGGCCGACGAGCTCGCCAAGGAGCATCCGTCGACGGAGCCGCGGCGTACTTCCGCCACCACGACGTCTCCGACGAGGAGTCGTGGACGGCCCTCGTCGAGGAGGCCAACGAGCGCTTCGGGCCGGTCAACGTGCTGGTCAACAACGCCGGGATCCTGCGCTTCGGCGACGTCGAGAAGCAGGACATGGAGGAGTTCGACCTGCTCGTCCGCGTCAACCTGCGCGGCTGCTTCCTGGGGATGAAGGCCGTCGCCCGCACCATGCGGAAGAACGGTGGCGGCTCGATCGTCAACGCCTCCTCGATCGAGGGCCTCGCCGGCATGGCCTTCTGCACGGCGTACGCCGCCACGAAGTTCGCCATCCGCGGGATGACCAAGTCGGCGGCCATGGAGCTCGGCCCCAAGGGGATCCGGGTCAACTCCGTGCACCCCGGGATGATCGACACCCCGATGACCCGGGTGCACGGCGGTGACGACGCGATGACCTACGGCGCCTCCAAGGTGGCCCTCAAGAGGGTCGGCCACCCCCCGGACATCGCCCCGGCCTACGTCTACCTCGCCAGCGACGAGTCCAGCTACGTCACCGGCGCCGAGCTCGCCGTGGACGGCGGCGCCACCGCCACCCACGCCTTCGGCGGCTGACCCCGCGTCGAATTCCGCCGAGCGGGGCTTTTCTGCACGCTCAAAACGGCCGAGCGGGGGATTCATGCACGCTCATGGCACTCGAGCGGCGCATTGCTGCACGTCACTACGATCCCGAGCGGTCGTGCACGAATCCCCGCTCGGCGCCGTAGGGCGTGCACCAAAGCCCCGCTCGGCGACTAGCGGAGGAGCATGTGGACCGCGGTGTCGAGGTGGTCGGCCACCTCGTCGGCGGTGGAGCGGCCCGTCACCCAGGAGACCAGGGCGGAGAGCCAGACGTCGCTGATCACGCGGGCGACGGCGATCTCGCGCTCGGTGGGCTCGGCGCCCTCGACGTACTCGGCGCCCTGGAGCGCCCGGTTGAGCATCGTGGTCAGCCGCAGCCCGACCACGTGGATCTCTCCGGCGACGGTGGAGTCGGCGAACATGAAGGCACGGGTCAGCGCCTCGGTGAGCCGCGGCTCCTTCTGCATGCTCCGCGTCGCTCGCGAGAGCACCCAGCTGACCCGGTCGGCGGGGGTGTCTCCCGGGATCGGCTTGCGGCCCAGGGTGGCCTCGGTCTCCTCGAACTGGCGGGCCAGCGCCGAGACGAGCAGGTGGATCTTGGAGGGGAAGTAGCGGTAGAGGGTGCCCAGCGCGACGTCGGCGCGTTCGGCCACCGCTCGCATCTGGACGGCGTCGAAGCCGCCCTTGGAGGCCAGCGCGATGGTGGCGTCGAGGATGCGCTTGCGCCGGTCGCGCTGCGCTGCCGAGCCGAGGTCGTCCATGCTCAGCGAGCTGATGGTGGCCATGGGGTCACCCTCCCTAACTGGACCGGACAAAAGGCTAGCAGCGGGTCAGTCATAATCAGAACACGTTCCAGTTACGAACGCGTGTCGTACCGTGCCCCTATTTCGACAACCTGCCCCGTCCGACCCCGACCGAAACGGCCCGCCCTTGCGCATTGCTCTGTTGTCCTACCGCAGCAAGCCCCACTGTGGCGGTCAGGGAATCTACGTCCGTCACCTCAGCCGCGAGCTCACGGCCCTCGGACACACCGTGGAGGTGTTCTCCGGTCAGCCCTACCCCGACCTCGACGAGGGCGTCGGCCTGACCAAGGTGCCGAGCCTGGACCTCTACCGCGAGCCCGATCCCTTCCGTACGCCGCGGCCCAGCGAGATCCGCGACCTCCTCGACGTCGAAGAGGTGCTGACGATGTGGACGGCCGGGTTCCCGGAGCCGAAGACCTTCAGCAAGCGCGCGGCCCGGTTGCTGCGCGGACGGCGCGACGACTTCGACATCGTGCACGACAACCAGGTGCTCGGCTACGGGATGCTCGACCTCAAGGACATGGGCTTCCCGCTGATCACCAGCATCCACCACCCGATCACCTTCGACCGCCGCATCGACCTCGCTGCCGCGACGAGGCCGTGGCACCAGCTGACGCTGCGCCGCTGGTACGGCTTCCTGCGGATGCAGGCCAAGGTGGCCCGGGAAGGCCGGGGAGATCCTGACCGTCTCGGAGTCCAGCCGCCACGACATCGTCAAGGACTTCGGCGTCGACGACGCGCGGATCGAGGTGATCCCGCTGGGTGTGGACGAGGGGTTCGCGCCCGCCGACCACGCCGCGGGTGCCGGGCCGGATCGTCGCGATGGCCAGCGCGGACGCGCCGATGAAGGGCATCGCCACCCTCCTGGAGGCCGTCGCCAAGCTGCTCACCGAGCGCGAGGTCGAGCTGCTCCTGGTCACCAAGCCCACGCCCGGAGGACGCACCGAGAAGCTGATCGACAGGCTCGGCATCGGCGAGCACGTCACGTTCGTCAACGGCATCAGCGACGCCGAGCTGGTCGAGGTGATGGGCTCGGCCGAGCTGGCCTGCGTCCCGTCGCTGTACGAGGGGTTCTCGTTGCCGACCGCCGAGCTGATGTCCTGCGAGACGCCGCTCGTGGTCAGTCGCGCGGGTGCGATCCCCGAGGTGGTCGGTCCCGACGGGCTGTGCGCCGACCTGGTCACGCCTGGCGACGTCGGCGAGCTCACGACGGCGATCGCGGCGCTGCTGGACGACCCCGAGCGCCGCGAGCGGATGGGCCGGGCCGGGCGGCAGCGAGTCCTGGAGAAGTTCAGCTGGCGAGCGGTCGCCGAGAAGACCGCGGCCGCGTACGAAAGGGTGTTGCACAGTGCTGACCGTTGACTTCGACCGGCTGGGGCTGCGCCCGGGCGACCGGGTCATCGACATGGGGTGTGGTGCGGGGCGCCACGCGTTCGAGATGTACCGCCGCGGCGCCGACGTGATCGCCTTCGACCAGGACGGCGACGAGCTCGCCGGCGTCCTGGAGCTGTTCGGCGCGATGAAGGAGGCCGGCGAGGTGCCCGTGGGTGCCGAGGCCGACATCAAGCAGGGTGACGCGCTCTCGCTGCCGTTCGCGGACGGGGAGTTCGACCGGGTCGTCGCCTCCGAGGTGCTCGAGCACATCCCCGAGGACGCTCGCGCGATCCAGGAGCTGGTGCGGGTGCTGAAGCCCGGCGGCACGATGGCCGTCACGGTCCCGCGGTGGCTGCCCGAGCTGGTCTGCTGGCGGCTGTCTGCCGACTACCACAACACCCCGGGCGGCCACATCCGGATCTACACCGACCAGGAGCTGATCTGGAAGCTGGTCAACGCCGGCATGGAGTACGACGGCAAGGGCTACGCGCACGGCCTGCACGCGCCGTACTGGTGGCTCAAGTGCGCCGTCGGCGTCGACAACGACGACAACCCGCTCGTGAAGGCCTACCACCAGGTGCTGGTCTGGGACATCATGCGTACGCCGAGGTGGAGCACGCTGACCCGGGCCGCCGATCGCGTGCTGGACCCGCTGATCGGCAAGAGCATGGTGCTCTACCTGCGCAAGCCCGAGTCGACCCGGAGTCGACCGCCGCGTGAACCGCGTGCACGACATCCCCGCCGTCGAGGGCGTGCTCACGCGTGAGCAGGTCGCCACGACCGCCGCGTCGATCGCCTCCATGCAGGAGCCCGACGGCGCCGTGCCGTGGACCGTGGGCGAGCACGTCGACGTCTGGAACCACGTCGAGGCGGCGATGGCGCTCGACGTGGCCGGCCAGGGCGCGGCGGCCGCCGCGGCGTACGAGTGGTGCCTGCGTCGGCAGCGGCACGACGGCTCGTGGCCGATGAAGATCGTGGCGGGACAGGTCGAGGACGCCAGCGGCGAGACCAACATGTCCGCCTACCTGGCGGTCGGGCTGTGGCACCACTGGCTGCTGCACCGCGACCTCGGGTTCGTGGAGCGGTTCTGGCCCGTGGTGCATCGCGGCCTGGACTTCGTGGCCGGCATGCAGCTGCCCTTCGGCGGCATCGCCTGGTCACAGGAGTGGGACGACCACGGGCCCGCGCGGGTCAACCGCGAGGCCTGCTCGCCGGGTCCTCGAGCATCTACCAGTCCCTCCGGGCCGGGGTCGCGCTGGCCGAGCTCGTCGACGAGGCCCAGCCCGAGTGGGAGCTCGTCGGCGGCCGGCTGGGCCATGCGCTGCGCGAGCACCGCGACCTGTTCCTGGACAAGACGACCTTCTCGATGGACTGGTACTACCCGGTGCTCGGCGGTGCCGTCCGCGGTGGCGCGGGGCTCGAGCTGCTCGAGGCAGCGCTGGGCGGAGTTCGTGATGCCGGGCCTGGGCGCGCGCTGCGTCGACACCAACCCGTGGGTCACCGGCGCGGAGACCTGCGAGCTCGTGATGGCCCTCGACAGCCTCGACGACCCGCGGGCGCTGACGTTGTACGCCGACATGCAGCACCTGCGCCACGAGAACGGCAGCTACTGGACCGGCTCGGTGCACAGCACCACCGACGCGGCGAGGGAGAGCGTCTTCTGGCCCGGCGAGCAGACGACGTACACGGCAGCGGCGGTGATCCTGGCCGCCGACGCGCTCTCCCGCACCAGCCCGGCGAGCGGGATCATGCGCGGCGACACGCTGGCCGCGCACTTCCCGGCGATCGCGCTGGAGTGCGGCTGCTCCGACGAGTCAGCCGACGTCGTCGCCGGCCGCGCCTGA
The DNA here is from genome assembly GCA_963794725.1 of uncultured Actinomycetota bacterium. Lineage (GTDB taxonomy): Bacteria > Actinomycetota > Actinomycetes > Propionibacteriales > Nocardioidaceae > Marmoricola. The sequence goes on along the minus strand of CAWCFR010000016.1, from coordinate 3,348 downwards.
GCGTCCGGATCAGCACCCGCATCGACCCGACGGTCTCCTGCGGGGTGAAGGCGCCGCCGTCGACCGCGCGCTGCCAGACGTGGTACGGCGCCTGGCCGCCGTCCTCGGGTCGCTCGAAGACGTCGTGGATGACCAGCGCTCCGTCCGGTTGCACCCACCGCGCGAAGCCCGCGTAGTCGTTCTGCGCGTGCTCCTCCGCGTGGCCCCCGTCGATGAACAGCAGCGCGACAGGCGTACGCCAGTGCCGGGCGACGGTGGTCGACCGGCCGACGACCGCGACAACCTCGTCCTCGAGCCCGGCCCGCTCGACGGTGCGCCGGAAGATCGGGCAGCGTGTCCATCAGTCCGGACTCCGTCGTCGACGAGCGAGGAGTCGTGGTGCTCCCAGCCCGCCTGGTTCTCCTCGGAGCCGCGGTGGTGGTCGAGGGTGAAGACCGTGCTCCCAGCGGCCCTCGCCGCCGCGCCCAGCCAGATCGCTGACTTGCCGCAGTAGGTACCGATCTCGAGCGCCGGTCCGTCGCCGAGGTGAGCCAGCGCCGTGCGGTGCAGGAGGGAGCCCTCGTCCTCGGGCATGAACCCCTTGGCCGCGCGGGCGTGCGCCAGGAGGTCGTCGGAGATCGCGCTCACGCGGGGAGCGTAACCAGCGGTCTCGTGGCATGATTACTGGAACACGTTCTAGTTTCGACGTCTTGCAGGAGCGAGCCGTGCCGATCGGGATCAGCGAGGACCACCGCGAGGTCGCGAAGGCGTTCGGCACCTGGGCCGCCTCGCTCGACGGCATCGCCGCGGCCCGTGCCGCCGAGGACGACCCGAGCGCCGCGTTCGCCGAGATGACGACGGCAGCGGCGGAGATGGGTCTGTTCTCGATCGTCGCCGACGGCGGCACGCTGCTCGACCTCGCCGTCGCGGTCGAGGCCTGTGCCGGGGCGCTGGTCCCCGGACCGCTGCTCGGCACCGCGGTGGCCTCGGCCGCCCTCGGCGACGTCGGGGACAAGCGGGTGGCGCTCGCACTCTCCGGCGACGTGGTGCACGGCGCGGCCGGCGCCACGCACGCCCTCGTCGTCGACGGTGACGAGGTGCGCCTGGTCTCTCTCGACGGCGCCGACCTTGCGCCCGGGACGACCCTCGACCTGACCCGTCGTACGGCGCTCGGCCGGCTCGACGGCGGCGACCCCACCGACGTCGACGCGAACCGGCTGCGCGCCCTCGTCGTCACGCTCGCCGCTGCGGAGGCCTCCGGGGTGGCGCGGTGGTGCCTGGACACCGCCGTCGTCGTACGCCGGCGTCCGCGAGCAGTTCGGGAAGAAGATCGGGGCCTTCCAGTCGATCAAGCACCTGTGCGCCGAGATGCTGGAGACCTCCGAGGTGGTCACCGCCGCCGCGTGGGACGCCGCCCGGGCGCACGACGAGTCGCCCGAGGCCTTCGAGCTCGCGGCCACCGTGGCCGGCGTGGTCGCGGTCGACGGCGCCGTGGAGGTCGCGAAGAGCTGCATCCAGGTGCTCGGCGGGATCGGCTTCACCTTCGAGCACGACGCCCACCTCTACCTGCGACGCGTCCTGTCGCTGCGGGCGATGCTGCCCACCTCCGGAGCAGCGGCCGAGGCGCTGGCCGGCCTCGCCGCCGACGGACGCCGCCGGACCCCGCGCATCGACCTCGACGGGCTCGAGGAGCTGCGGGAGGAGGTGCGTGCCCAGGCCCAGCGGATCGCCGGCCTGCCGGAGGCGGAGCGACGGGCCGCGCTGGCCGAGAGCGGGTTGCTGACCCCGCACTGGCCCGAGCCCTACGGGCGCGCCGCCGAGCCGGCCGAGCAGCTCGTCGTCGACGAGGAGCTCGAGGCCGCCGGGGTGCAGCGACCCGACCTGCAGATCGGGGCCTGGGCCGCGCCCACGATCATCGGTCACGGCGACGACGCCCAGCGGGAGCGGTTCATCGCGCCGACCCTGACCGGCGAGATCGTCTGGTGCCAGCTGTTCAGCGAGCCGGGCGCCGGCTCCGACCTCGCCGCGCTGCGCACGAAGGCCGTGCGGGACACCCACTCGGACGGGCAGAGCGGTTGGCGGCTCACCGGCCAGAAGGTGTGGACCTCGATGGCCGAGAAGGCCGACTGGGGGATCTGCCTGGCGCGCACGGATCCCGACGCCGAGGCGCACGCGGGCATCAGCTACTTCCTGGTCGACATGAGGAGCGACGGGATCGACGTACGCCCGCTGCGAGAGCTGACCGGCCTCGCGCTGTTCAACGAGGTCTTCCTCGACGGGGTCTTCGTCCCCGACGAGTGCGTGGTCGGTGAGGTCGGTGGCGGCTGGAAGCTCGCGCGCACCACGCTGGCCAACGAGCGGGTGGCCATGGCCGGGTCGCGGCTCGGGGCCAGCGTCGAGCGGGCGATCGACCTGCTCGGGGAGCACCCGGAGGCGCGCGTCGAGGTGGGCCGGGCCGTCGCCCTCGCCACGGTGGTCAAGCTGCTGGGCACCCGCGCCACGCTGCGCTCGATGGCCGGCCACGGGCCCGGACCGGAGTCGAGCGTGGCCAAGCTGGTCGGCGTGCGCAGCCGCCAGGACTCCTCCGAGCTCGTCGTACGCCTCCTCGGCGACCGGGTCTTCACCGACGACGACCTGGCGAAGCAGGCGGTGCACGAGATGCTGAACAACCGCTGCCTCTCGATCGCGGGAGGCACCACCCAGGTGCTCCGCAACGTGGCCGGCGAGCGGATCCTCGGCCTGCCCCGCGGCTAGTCTCGCTGGTGATCATCGTCGCTCCCAGAGCGCGCGGTGGTGCAGCAGCCAGCGCTCGACGGCCCGGATCACGTGGTGGCTGCGGATCGAGCCGAACACCTCGAAGGCGTGCTGGGTGCCGGGGAACTCCGCATAGGTCACCGTCCCCTTCGACTCCGCCTTGAGCTTCTCCACGAACGCCCGCGCCTGTCGTACGTCGACCAGCGAGTCGTTGGTGCCGTGCAGCACGAAGAAGTCGGGGGCGTCGGGGGAGACGTGGGCCAGGGGTGAGGCCCGCACGAACTCCTCACGATCGGCGACGGGGTCCTTCTTGAACACCCGCGGCGCGAGGAAGTAGTCGCGCAGCTCCTCGGCGGGGCGTTCCTCGGTGAGCCCGGCCAGGTCGTAGACGCCGTAGAAGGGCACGCACGCGGCGACGCTGGTGTCGGCGTCCTCGAAGCCCGGCTGGTAGGCGGCCTCGTCCGGCGTCAGCGCCGCCAGTGCAGCGAGGTGCCCCCCGGCCGAGCCGCCGGTGACGACCAGGTAGGACGGGTCGCCGCCGTACTCGGCGATGTGCTCACGCGTCCAGGCGATCGCCTTCTTGACGTCGATGATCTGGGCGGGGAACGGGTGCTT